>JBEKSF010000007.1:0-73183 GCA_049517295.1 Verrucomicrobiota bacterium | reverse complement strand
GCTGGAGGCTCCTACAGCTTGTTCGGAATCGTCACCAACGCCGGAACAGTGCGATTGGTCAGCGGCACCCTGCTCCTTAATCAAGGCGGGGCAACCCCAGGAACCTTGGTCAATCTGCCGGGAGCCATTGTGGATCTTGCGGCGGATGTCTCCATTCTCCCTAATTACTCCCCTTATGGGTTTGTTAACGAGGGCACCCTGGTCAAGTCGGCGGGAACCAACACGAGCACAATCGCCGTGCCGTTCTACAACAGCGGGACCGTCGAAGCTAATACGGGCGTCATCAGCATTACCGGCGGCGCCCTCTTGAACGCGGGCAGCCTCTTCATTGGCGCGGGTCAAACCGCCCTCAACGGGGGAGTGGTCACATTGAACGGCACCCTGACCAGTTCCAACCTGATGCTGGCCGGTGCGAACTTGGCTGCTGGAGGCTCCTACAGCTTGTTCGGAATCGTCACCAACGCCGGAACAGTGCGATTGGTCAGCGGCACCCTGCTCCTTAATCAAGGCGGGGCAACCCCAGGAACCTTGGTCAATCTGCCCGGGGGCATTGTGCAGTTTGCGGCGGATGTCTCCATTGTCCCTAACTACTCACCTTATGGGATTCTTAACTTGGGCACCCTCGTCAAGTCGGGAGGGACGAACACCAGCGCAATCGCCGTGCCGCTCTACGACACCGGCGGCTCCATCGGCGTGGACAGCGGGACGCTTTCGCTCAGCGGCAACAACTTTGCCCAAGGCGGCGGAACGCTTTTCGTCACCTTGGGCGGGACCAATGCCGGCCAATCGGGAGAATTGGTTGGTGTCAACAGCGCGACGCTGGCCGGGCTTCTGACCATCAACTTGACCAACGGGTTTGTCCCCCCGCTGGGGAGCACGTTCCAGGTTCTTTCCTGTTCCAGCCTCACCGGCACCTTTGGCGCGCTCAATGTTCCATCCGGCCTGAGCGTGACTTATAGCAATAATGGCGTCTATCTGACCGTCACCAATACGGTGGCGCTGGCGCCCGCCATCTCCGTGCCGCCGACCAATGTGACGGTGCCTTACGCCGGAAGCGCCGCCTTCTCCGTGGCCGCCACCGGAATGACGCCATTGAACTACCAATGGACGCGCAACGGAACTGCCCTGACCGATGGCGGGCCGATCTCCGGTTCCGCCACTCCGGGCCTTGCCCTCAGCAATGTGACCGATGACAACGCCGGAACCTACGCTGTGGTGGTCAGCAACGCCTATGGATCGGTCACGAGCGCGGTGGCGACGCTGACCGTGCTCAATTGCACCGCGCCATCCCCAGGCCTGGTTTCCTGGTGGCCGGGCAACGGCAACGCGCTGGACATCGTGAGCGGCAACAACGGCACGCTCAACAATGGCGTGACATACGCGCAGGGCGAGGTGGGCGAGGCATTCAGCTTCAACGGCGCCGCTCAATCCGTTGTCATCCCGGATTCCAGCAGCTTGGAGTTGACCAACACCTTCACCATCGAAGCTTGGGTGAATCTTGCCACGTTGACAGTTGACCCCAACGGAAGAGGTCGCGGCATCGTCTCCAAGGTGGGCGGCGCCGGGGGAAACAACGGCTACCAGTTTGCGTTCGGACAACAGACGCTCGGAGGTCAATTCAACAGCCCCGGACAGGCGTGGCCGCAATGGCAAGTTAGCGCGACGCTTCCAACGCTCGTTACTGGGGTTTGGATGCATGTCGCCTGGACCTATGACCAAAATACCATGTTAATTTACCTGAACGGACAACCGATCGCGACCAATGTCATCGGTTCCCATCCGATTGCCACGTCCTCCTCCAACCTCCGCATCAGCGGCGACGACAACGGCAACGTCATGTTTGACGGGTTGATTGATGAAGTCAGCATTTACGACCGCGCCCTGTCTTCCAATGAGATCGCCGCCATCTACGGCGCGGCCGCGGCGGGCAAATGTCTGAGCGCGGCGGCGGCGATAACGGGCCAGCCGCAAAGCCAGTCCGTGGTGCTCGGTGGCACGGCCACCTTCAGCGTCCAGACGACCGGCCTGCTGCCCATTACCAATCAGTGGCGGCTTAACGGCACAAACCTGACCGACAACGGGCGCGTCACCGGCTCCCAAAGCAACACGCTGACCATTACCAACGTCCAGTTCGCCGATGCGGGCAGTTACCTCGTCACCGTCACCAACGTCGCTGGCGGAACGATCAGCCAGCCGGCAACCCTTGTCGTTCTGCGCAAGACGCCGGTCGTCGCCTGGTCCAACGCGGCGCCCATCACCTACGGCGCGGCTCTCAACGACGCGCAACTCGACGCGTCGGCAAACGTGCCCGGAACCTTCGCTTACGTCCCGCCAGCCGGCACGATCCTGGGCGCAGGCTCCTACCTCCTGTCCGCCGTCTTCACGCCCGCCGATGCGGTGGATTACAACAGCGTCACCAGCTACGCGGGCCTGACGGTTTCGCAAGCGCCGCTGACAGTGACGGCCAACGGCGCCACGCGCTCGTACGGCCAGGCGAACCCGGCTTTCACGGGCACGATCACGGGATTGCAGGGGTTGGACAACATTGCGGCGGCTTACTCCTGCGCCGCCGTCCCGGCCAGTCCGCCGGGCCCTTATCCCATTGTGCCCGCCCTTTTTGACCCGTTTGGCCGCCTTGTCAATTATTCGGTCACTCTTAACGACGGCACGCTGACGGTCAACGCCGCCGCGCCGCCGTCCATTTCATCGGTCTCGCCTCCCACCGGTTCGATCAACGGGGGCCAGACGGTGACGATCACCGGAACGAATTTCGAGGTGGGCGCCAGCGTGAGCTTCGGCTCCGCCGCGGCCCCGTTTGTCAACGTGACCAGTCCGGCCACCATTACGTTGACAACGCCTGCTTCATCGCCGGGGGGCGTGAGCGTGACCATTGACAATCCGGACGAGAACCACGTGAGCCTGGCCAATGCGTTCACTTTTGGAATCCCGCCAACCATTCAGGCGCAGCCGTTGAGCCAGTCGGCGGTCTTGGGAAGCAACGTCCAGTTCCAGGTCCAGGCCTCGGGCCAAGGGACTCTCAGTTACCAATGGCAATTCAACGGCGCCAATTTGCTGAATCTGGGCGGCTTCAGCGGCGCGCAGACGCCA
The DNA here is from genome assembly GCA_049517295.1 of Verrucomicrobiota bacterium. Taxonomy (GTDB): domain Bacteria; phylum Verrucomicrobiota; class Verrucomicrobiia; order Limisphaerales; family Palsa-1400; genus JBEKSF01. The sequence goes on along the minus strand of JBEKSF010000007.1, from coordinate 70,075 downwards.
ACCTTGAGCATCAGCAATTTGCCCGCCGCGGATGGAGGGTCCTACAGGGTCGTCATCACCAACGCCTTTGGCACGCTGACCAGCACCTCGGCCGTCTTGACCGTCCTGACGCTGCCGACGGTTTCGGCCCCGCAGAGTCTGGCCGTTGGCGTCGGCGCCAACGCGAGCTTCTCCGTCTCCGCCGGCGGGACCGCGCCCTACGCCTTTCAATGGTATCAAGGCACATCGTTGCTGCCCGGAGCGACCGATTCGGTTTTGAATTTCCCCAGCGTGCAACCGACCAACCAGGGCACCTACACCGTCGTCGTCACCAACCTTGTCGGCGCGGTGACAAGCGCGCCGGCCGCGTTGACCGTTCTCGGCTACTGCGCCAGCGCCCAGGCTGGACAATCGTTGTATCCGGCCGGAACGACAATTCCGTTCGCGGTGCAAACCTTCAATTGCGGCACCCAGGCGGCCGTGGACAACAGCGCGGCGGTGCTCTGGGTTTACAACGGCGGCACCAGCCGCACTTTTCCGTTCACCACGGGCGGGACGGGAAGCACGACGGTCATTTTCACGCCGCTGGCGGGGGAGGTTGGCCTGGTGCAATACGCCGCCGCATTGCCGGGCTTGAACAACCCGGCCGCGCAAAGTTCCTTCACGCTTCTGGGCATGAGTCAGAGCGCGCCCAACCTCTCGACGGTGCTGACCGTCGGTTTTCCGCAAACCAACACCCTCACCTTGTCGAATCTGACCAGCGTCGCCCTGACCGGATTGACCGCCAACGTCCTCGCGGCGCCGGCAAACATCTCGGTTCAGGTCAACGTGCCGGGAACCCTGCCGGGCAACACCTCGGTGCAGGCAACCTATGTGATGCAGGCCAGTGGCACGACGCCAAACCAGGCCCAGTTCACCATCCAGTTCGTCACGGCCGAGGGTGTCACGAATAATCTCCCGATCAATGCGAGTGTCGTCCAGTTGGAGCCGCAACTGGTGGCCGCACCAGCCTCCCTGGGCGGCACGATGGTCGGCGGACAGCAGACGTTTGTCTCCTTCAGCGTAGCCAATTTGGGCGGCGCTCCCAGCGGAAGCATCCAGTTGCTCCTGCCGGCTAACGCGCCCTGGCTCTCGGCCGTGACGGCCCAGCCGATGGCCTCTCTGTCCGCAGGCCAAACCAATCTCGTCACTCTGGCGCTGACGCCCGCCACCAACCTGCCTCTGGGCGCGTATCCCGGCTCGGTCGTGGTCGCCTGCGCCAACTCCGGCGTTTCAGTCCCCTTCACCTTTGATTGCGTTTCCACGCAAGTCGGCAATCTGAAGGTGACCGCCCAGGATGAATTCACGCTGGTCAGTCCCGGTGCGCCCAATGTCTCCAACGCGACGGTGACCGTGAGCGATTTCCTGACCGGCACCAACGTGGCCAGCGCCGTGACGGGACCGTCGGGCATCGTGGTTTTCTCCAACCTCACCTCGGCCTATTACAACATCAACGTCGAAGACACCAATCACGGCGGCTTCGGCGCAACCGTTCTGGTCGCGGCCAACCAGACGACCAACGTCAACGCGTTTTTGCCCGTCAATCTGGTCAGCTACACCTGGGTCGTGACTCCCACGGAGATACCGGACGACTACGACTTCACGCTCACGACGACCTTTCAGACGCAGGTGCCCTGGCCGGTGGTGACGATCACTCCCGGATCGATCAACCTCTGCGGGCTCTCGGGCACCAACCAGATTGACCTGGTGATCACCAACAACGGCCTGATCTCCGCCGAGGGCCTGGTCCTTTCCTTCGGCAGCAACGAGAATTGGTCCATTGTGCCCCTGGCCAGCAACCTCGGTGATTTGGCCGCAGAGAGCAGCCTCGTTGTCCCAGTTCTCATCACGCAGTTGGATTCCAGCACCAATGCCGCTTCCAGCATTGCCGCCGGGCTTAACTGGCACGTCTTTACGCCAACTCAAAGCAACTACTACACGACCCCCATTTTTGTGTATAACGCCAACCCCAACGATTGCATCATCAGCAGCCCGCCGGTGGTGAACGTCCCCATCAGTGCCGGCGGCGGCGGCAGCGGCGGCGGCGGCGGTGGTGGTGGCGGCGGCGGCGGCGGCACGGTGTACGCGCCTTATGTCTCGACACCCAGTTACAGTTTTGCGCCGCCGGTGACGGGGGCCATTGTCGATGTCACTCTGCAAATTGATCAGCACGCCGTCATTGAGCGCAACGCCTTCAAGGCCACGCTCCAGATCAATAACACCGCCGGGTCGTCCATCTCCGATCTTCAGGTCACGATCAATCCGGTCGATGCCTCCGGCAACCCCGCCTCAAATCTCTTTGACGTTTTGCAGCCGACCTTGACCGGCCTCAACGCGGTGAACGGCACCGGCAGCATGGCCAACGGCACCTCTGGCGCCGCCTCTTGGACGATCATTCCCACCACCAACGCCGCAACAAACGGCCCCACTCAGTTTGCCATCGGCGGAACGCTCTCTTACATCCTGGACGGCCAACTCGTCGTCATCCCCTTGTTCGCCGTGCCCATCACCGTCATGCCCAGCCCCATCCTCAACGTGGACTACTTCCTCCAGCACGACGTCTATAGCCAGGATCCCTTCGTGTCCCAATACGAACCGCCCATTCCTTTCGGCTTGGGCATCATCGTGCATAACGACGGCTTGGGCCTCTGCGACGATTTCACCATCACCTCGGCCCAGCCGCAAATCATCGCCAATTCCAACGGCCTGCTCATCACCTTCCAACTCATCGGCTCCCAGGCCGGAACCAACCAGGCGGTTTCCCCATCCCTCACTATGGACCTTGGCGCCATCCAGCCTGAAAGCGCCGCCACCGGCGTCTGGCTCATGACCTCCTCCCTCGAAGGCGCCTTCATCAGCTACTCCGCCACCTTCCAGGAAGTCAACGCCCTGGGCGCCACCAACATCTCCCTCGTCAACAGCGTCGCCATCCACGAGATGAACCACATCGTTCGCATCACCGTCCCGTCCGACGACGGCATCCCCGATTTCCTGGTCAACGACACCACCAACATCGACGCGCTGCCCGACAACGTTTATTCGAGCACCGGACCGGTCTTCCCTGTGACGTCGCTCACCAATGTGACCGTCACCGGAACACCCGCCCAATCCAACGTCACCGCATCCGTTGCCGTGCCCTCCGGTTGGATCTATCTGGAGTTTCCCGACCCCAGCGATGGCACAATGACCATTGCCAGCGTCACGCGCTCGGACGGAGTCAACCTGCTGGTTGGACCCAATGTCTGGCAGACGCCCGAACGCGATCACATGCTCCCGCCGCAGCCGCGGAACCTGGTTCATCTGTTTGACTACAACTCGACCGGCTCGTACACCATCACATACGGCGCGATGGTGACGCCCCCGACGGTCACAACCCTCCAGGGCGTGAGCACCAACCCCGGCTTTGCGACCTTGAACTGTCTGGTCAATCCCAACAACGGTAACACCACCGTCTATTACCAGTGGGGCGCCACCACCAACTATACGGGCGTCACTCCGTCCGTGTCGCTGACCGAAAGCCTCAACACGCCCCAGGACGCGGCGATTGTTCTGGAAGGATTGCAGCCCAACACCACCTATCACTTCCAGGCCGTCGCCGAAAACAGCGCCGGCACCACCTTCGGCGGCGACGTCGCCTTCACGACGCCGCTGGTTTCGCTGCCGGTCATTGATCAGGCCACCAACGTGACGATTTCCGTGGGCCAGTATCTGGCCTTCGTCAACCAGGCCAACGCCCCAGTCATCTATAGTTTGGATCCCAGCGACCCGGCGGGCGCCGCCATTACCACCAACGGCATTTTCACCTGGAGCCCATCCTGCGACCAGGGCACCACCACCAACCAGATTATCGTTTGGGCCACAGACATCCTTTACCCCACAGTCAGCAACTCGATGACCTTCCAGGTTACCGTCGGCGACTGCGTCCAACTGAGCGTGGGGACGGCGGCGGTCCAGACCGGCCAGTCGGCTTGCGTGCCGGTGACACTCGTCGGCGCAAGTGTGCCCTTGAACGACATTCAGTTTACGCTTCAGTTTCCGGCCAGCCATCTTACCAACTGGTTCATTACCTCCACCAACATTGCCGTCGGCGCCGCCATCCTGCGCTCTTCTTCCGCCACGGAAGCGCGGTTTGAGGTGAGCGCGTTGTCCGGGCGCTTGCTGCAAGGGCCGGCGATCATTGCCCAGGTCTGTTTCCAGACCTTGGGGACGCATTCAGGTTTCGTGCCGCTGGTGATGTCCAACATGCAAGGAACCGAGGCCGACGGCGCATTGGCGGGCAATCCATCCGGCGCATCCGGCCAGGTGACCGTTATCGCCGCCGAACCGTTATTGCAGGCCGCTGTGGTCACCAACTCCGCGATTGTTCTCACCCTCTACGGCAATCCGGGTTCCAACTACGTCATCCAGAGTGCCAGCAGTCTCACCGGGAGCCGCTGGCAATCGATCATGAGCATGATGCAGAACAACGTGTCGAGTCAGTTCAACATCGACACCTCCAACGCCCCCGCCCAGTACTTCCGCGCCTATCAAACATCGCCATGAGGTTTGAGGATTCTGGAAGCGCCGATGTGCGTAAATCCGCTTAAACCGGATCAAACCGCCAGCCGTTCCTCTCTCGGCCCATCCAAAAAACCCCTCAAAAACCCCGGCAATTGCTGATAATTGCGATTGTTTGCCGCCCTTTGCCGCCAAATCGCTCAAAAAAACGCGAACCCTCCATCCTGCCGCAAACCCCATGCAAAACTTTGTCTCATCTGGGACAAAGTTTTGTACCGCCGAAAAAGGGGTTGAACCGCCGCTCTCACTCGATGACAATTCTCCGGACATGACCGCCGCAACTGTCGCTCCGCCCGCCGCAGCCGCCGCAACGCCGCCGCCCGCGCGCCTGTCCCAATTGCGCGGGCTGGATTACTCGGTCGTCCAGCAGTGCATGCATTGCGGACTCTGCCTGCCGACCTGCCCAACCTACGACGCCACCAAGCTGGAGCGCCACAGCCCGCGCGGGCGCATCGCCCTCATGCGCGCGATTGCCGATGGCCGGCTCGAACCGGCCAAAACGTTCGCCGATGAAATGTACTTTTGTCTCGGATGCCTGGCCTGCATGACCGCCTGCCCGGCTGGGGTCAATTATGCCGAACTGTTCGAGCATGCCCGCGCCGAAGCCGAGGAAAGCGGTGTCTTGCGCAGCCCAAAGCGATCCTTCATCCGCTGGCTCATGATCCGCTGGCTCTTCATGGACTTGAGGCGCCTGCGTTTTGCCGGGTCGCTCATCCGCCTCTATCAACGGGTGGGGTTGCAGGGCGCCATCCGTGCTTGCGGCCTCCTCAACCTGCTCCCGCGCCGCTGGCGCGAACTGGAAGCGATGACTCCCGTCATCCAGCACCGCTTCTCCACCGAAATGATTCCGCCCATCACTCCCGCTGTGGGCGGGAAGAAATACCGGGTGGCCTTGCTCACCGGCTGCGCGCAGGACCTGATGTTCAGCGACGTCAACCGCGACACCGCGGAAGTTCTGGCGCGCAACGGCTGCGAAGTCGTCACTCCGTCAAGACAAAATTGCTGCGGCTCCCTCCATGCGCACAATGGCGAACTGGGCATGGCCCGCGAACTGGCGCGCAGAACCATCGATCAATTCCCGCCCGCCGATTTTGACGCCATCATCAGCAACGCCGCCGGCTGCGGCTCGCACCTCAGGCACTACGCCGGTATTCTGGCCGGCGACCCCGCCTACCGCGAACGCGCCAGACAGTGGGACGCCCGCCTCAAAGACATACACGAGTGGCTGCTGTTCATCGGCCTCACCCCGCCCGCCGCGGGTGTGCCGGCCCGGACCGTCACCTATCACGAGGCCTGCCATTTGTGTCACGGCCAGAAAATCACCATCCAGCCCCGCCAGTTGTTGCGCGCCATCCCTCATCTCACGCTGATCGAGCTGCCGGAAAGCGCCTGGTGCTGCGGCAGCGCCGGCATTTACAATCTCATCCAGCCGGAGATGGCCAATCAGCTTCTTGACAGAAAGCTCCTGCATATCGCTACCACCGGGGCGGCCGTGGTCGCCGCGGCCAACCCCGGCTGCCTGGCCCATCTCGCCAACGGCATCCGTCGTCAAAAGCTCCCGGTCCGCCTGGTCCATCCCGTCACCCTTCTGGCCGAGGCCTACCGCGCCGAATGTCCAAACGCCCCGCGCGGCTGACGGCGCGGAAGAACGGGCTGGCCGCGGGCCGCCGCCCAATAAATAGAATTGACATTGCCGGCACGGCAAAGACGGCGGCGCGTCGCCGGATGGGCGCCCGGGAGAGACCTTGATTTGCTTCCGTGGCGGAGCTAGTCTGGTGATATGGCGAGTATCACGCTCAAAGATATTCCGGAGGATCTTCGTGCGCAATTGCAGCGCGAGGCGGCGGCCAACTTTCGCTCATTGGGGCAGGAAGCCTTGGCGCGCATTCAGCGCACTTTTGACCTGGACGATCGCTGGAGCGCCCCGACAGTGGATCGACTGATTCAGGAGTCCCTCGACAGCGGGCCGGAGGAAGCGCTGACGCGCGAGCACTTTGACGCCGCACGGCGCAAGGCCAGGGCCAAATTTGAGAGCAAACCAGGCACGATGAACCTGTCCGAGTTGCGGTTCGACTGAACCAAGTCCCCGTACGCCGGCAGCGGCCCGCGCCAGCCTCAGGCCGCAGGCCCGGCGGGCGCGTCCTGGATGCGCGCGAATTGCACCAGCAGATCAACCACTTTCTCGTTGAGAATCTGGCTGTAAATCTCCGACAGCCGGCCGCTTTTCTCAAAGTCCTTCGCCAGCTTGTCCACCGGCACCTTGTACTGGACGGCCAAATCCTGCAAGCGGCGGGCGATTTCGAATTGATCGACTCGCACTCCCTCCTTCTCGGCCACCTGCTGAAATACAAACGACGCTTTGACCCGCTGTTTGGCGACATTGTTGGCCGTGGCGTAAATCTGCTCCTTTTGGGCGTCGATCGCCTCCTTGAGCACCCCGCGCTGCTGCTGCTCGCTGACGATGTTATAGACGATGCCGCGCGTCTCGTCCTCGACCAATGACTCCGGCAGGTCGCAGTGGATTTTGTTGAGCAAGTGCTGGCTGACCTGGTTGCGGATGCTGCGGCTTTGCTTCGAGTTCAACTCATTCTGCAAATCCGCCCGCACCCCTTCCCGCAGTTTTTCCACGCTCTCGGCCCCGTAGGACTTGGCAAACTCCTGGTCCAGCGCCGGCATTACTTTCTCCTTGCCCTCCACCAACTCCACCTCGTATGCGCCTTTCTTGCCCGCCAGTTGCGGCACGACGAAATCGGACGGAAAATCGACCGTAATCGATCGCTTTTCGCCCGCCTTCATCCCAATGAGTTGGATGCCAAAACCGGCGATGAATGAATTCCTGTCCACGATCACCCAGAAATTCTTGCTCTCCGTCAGGCCGCGCGCCGTCGGGGCCGTGTCGGTGATCGGCTTGCCGTCGCACGTTCCGGTGTAATTGACCACCGCCACGTCGCCCTCCTTCAATTCGCGCGCCACCGTCTGATACTTCGCCTGCCGCTCCGCCAGCACGTGCAACGCCCGTTCGATGTCTTCGGATGTCACCGACGCCATCTCCCGGATCGCCGGAATCCCCTTGTATTCGGGCAATTCAAATTGCGGGGCGATTTCCACGTTGGCGGCAAATTGCAACGGTTCTCCGCGGTTGAACTGGATTTCCTCCACCTCCGGCCGCCCGACCAAGGTGAGTTTCTGTTCGGCCACAGCCGCCTTAAACGAATCGGCTATGAGCTTGCGCTTGACCTCGTCCCGGATTTCGTTCTCAAACCGTTTGGCCACCATTTCCTTGGGCGCCTTGCCCGGACGGAAGCCGGGCAGGCGGACTTCGCGCTGAAATTCGGCGGCGACCTCTTTAAAGGCCTCCTCCACCTTTTCCGCCTCGACTTCCACCCGAAGCAACCGTTTGCAAGCTCCCAAGTTTTCTGCCGTTACATTCACAAGTTCCTTTCCGTTCGCTGAGGCGGCTCCGTGGTTGACCTTCTCATCACTCACCCCACAGTCGTGGGATCGTCCGTCCGCGAGTTGCACAAGCTATGTAGCGCCGCCGCCGCCGTCAAGCCATCAAACCCGGCCCGACACGCCGAGGGGGCATATCAGTTTTTTTGGCGCCTCTTTTGTGGAGTGCGGTGGCAGAGCTAGCGGCGACACCGCTTTCGACTATACAGAGGCGCCTGGACATTCCGAGGCGGCCGAAATCGCCCCGCATCAAAGCGGCGTTGCGCCCCTGTTCCCTCTTGCCGCCGCACTCCACATCAAACCGCGGCGCCAAGTCGAAGAAAATGAAATGCGCCCGGTCATTGCCGCGCCTTTTTTCCTGCTTGCGCCGGCGGCGTTTTGGCGCATCTTATCAGGTAGGAGTCCTGCCTTGAAGAGGCTTCATGGACGCCACAATGGCGCGGGGCCGACCGCAAACGATTGCGAGTGACGGCTTGACATTTTTCCGCCAGCCCGAATGGTTGCCACGCAAGATTTGTCTTCCAGGCGCGTATGGGCTGTTGAATGGATGGCATCAGCTTTGGACACATTATGAATATGAAAACGATGAACTTTATTGATCGAAAAATTCGCGTTCTCACCGTGTGCGCCGCCACTGTCGCGGCTTGGGTTTGCCTGACGGCCGGCGCGGTGTGCTGGGCGCAAACCACATCGACCAACCTCTCTCCGGATTTGCAGGAAGTCGTCAAGTTTACACAGGCCCACATGACCGACGACGTGATTCTGGCCTATATCAAAAACTCCGGCAAACACTACACAGTGAGCGCCGACGACATGCTTTATCTCAATGGCCAGGGCGTTTCGCAAGCGGTGCTCAGCGCCCTCCTCCAATCCGCTTCCACTGCGCCGACGCCCGCTCCGGCCCCAGCGCCCGCGCCCGCGCCCGCACCGGCGCCCGCGCCCGCTCCCGTGCCCGCACCGGCACCGGCGCCGACTCCCGCAATGGCGCCCGTTCCCGTTCCGGCACCCGCACCCGCTCCCGTTTATCAATCCGCCCCGCCTCCCGGGTTGTTCGATACCTTTGCGGCCGAGGGCGCTCTGAATCCGTCCCTCTGGGCCGCGCAATCAAGCCTGTTGTCCAGTCTGGCCGCCGTTCACGGTTCCCCCGTCATTTTCCCCTCCCTTGCCTTCTCCCCGGCCGGCATGCAAATGTCCGGCGTCAGCGGCCCGGGGCAGTTTACGGGCATTCAATCGCTCAGTGCCTATCCGGCTCCTTTTAGTTTGACAGCCACGGTGACCGGCTTGGCGGAGGAGGCCATTCCCTTTGAAGTCTATTTGGTCAGCGCCGATTTGCGCCAATGGCTCAGTCTGGCCGGCCATTTGGGCGGCGCGGGCCACGGCGGCGGCGACGTGCGCCTGGGCGGCGGGACCGGTTTCTTTCACGGCGGTCTTAACATCCCGTTGGGAAGAGGGCCCTCGCCCGACCATGGCGTCTGGGTCAATTTCACCTCCAGCGGCCTGCCCATTTCCCTGTTGGGCCAAAAGCTCTTTGAGTTTCCTCGCGCCGGCGTGCCCTACACCATCCAGATGACCGTGGGCACCGATGGCATGGCTTCGGTCGCTTTCCTCGACGCCGCGGGCGTGACTTTGGGCGCGCGCGCCGGGATGCCGGTGGGCATGGGGCCGTTCTATGTTGTGTTGGCGGACCGCAATGGCCCGACCTTCGCCGCTTGGAATTCGGTGCAACTCACTCCCTTGGCCCCGCCGGTCGCGGTGGCGCCCGCCGCCCCTCCCGCGACGCCTACCTTCGACTATTTCCAGGCGCAATTGTCGCCTTACGGCCATTGGATTGATGCCCCAGGCATCGGCGCTTGCTGGGTGCCCAACGACGCATCCGATCCCGGTTGGCGTCCCTATTTCAATTCCGGCCACTGGGAATACACCGACGCCGGCTGGTTTTGGCAATCCGATTATCCGTGGGGTGAAATCGCCTTCCACTATGGCCGCTGGGTCAACGACGCCCGCACCGGTTTCGTCTGGGCTTGGGCTCCCGCCTATGACTGGGCGCCAGCCTGGGTCTGCTGGCGTTACGCCGAGGCCGATGGCGCCATGGGCTGGGCGCCATTGCCTTGGGACGCTCGCTTTGAAGTGGGAGTCGGCCTGACCTTCCACGGCGGCGTGGCGCTGGATGTCGATTTCGGGCTGGGCTTCGGCGCCTTCGTGTTCGTCGGACGCGATCATTTCTGGGACCACGATTATCGTGGCTACGCTTTCCCGCCGGACCGCGCGCGGTTCTTCTTTGAGCACAGCGCGATCCATAACGGCTACCGCATGGACCACGGCCGATTTGTGGCAGAAGGAATGGGCCGCGAACGCATGGCCGCCTTCACCCACCGCGAGGTCGCCGTCCGGCACGCCGAGGACATGCGTCACGCCGAGGAACGTCACAACTTTGATGCCAGGCGCGCGGAACATCCGCAACTCGCCGCGCGAACGCCCGATCATCGCGCTGGCGAAACTCCCTCCGCCAACCGGCCCGGCACGCCCGGCGCTTCGCGTCCTGGCGCCTCAGTGCCATCCAAGACGCCGCCAGCCGGTTCCAAAGGCGCGCCGGGTTCCAAATCGTCTTCGAGCGAGAAGAAGCCCGAAAACGAAAAGTAATTCGTGCGATTGGTGGAGATTATGGTTTCTCCGGCACTTCAATCACGTCGCCATCGCGCAGCCGGAAGTTGGATGGTGACGTGGCGCAATCCAGAATCCATTCGCGCCGCGTTCCGGCTTTCGGATCGCGGCGAATCACCTTCACTCGCGAGAGGTCGGAGGAAGACAACAAAAGCTTTTGCGCTTCCGGCTTGCCGAGCACAACGCCGATGGTTGACTGATCGCCAACGGGATAAAGCGGAAGCTCGGCTTTTTGATCCCGCACGGCCAGTTGGGCGATTCCTTTCAAATAGTTGACAATGGTGTCGCGCTGGCTGTCAGTCAATCCAACCGGCTGGTCCCCCAATGGATGATCGCGTTCCGGGATTTCCACCACGTCGCCGAACTCCAATGTCACGTCTTTCGAGCAGTCAATTCCATTCGTGGCGTTGAGCAGGTTGACCGCAATGCGCGCTTCATTGGTGGAGTCATGGCTCGGACGCGCGATGATGATTCGCGACAGGTCGGGAAACGGAATCCTGGAATTGATAGGAATGGCCCCCCAAGGTACACCCGGGAACGTGAACCTCGGCGCAACGCGAGCTGGAGAAAAACCCAACCCTTGTCCCCACTCGCAATAATTATTGAGAATCGTTTCCAGCAATGTGAACCGATTCCAGTCATTGGTGCCCTTTCGGAAGATCGTGAACCTGGCATTGGCCGCGGGTCGCCTCACCTCGATGCGGTCCCAATTGGCCGGATGATCCAGCGCGCCGTGCTCTCGCAGCAATTCGGCGATTTCCCCGGCGGCGGCCTTGTTGTTGTTCTGTTTGAGATAATCCAATGGCGTTGGGCCCTCATTGATTCTCACATTCGGATCCGCTTTGTAGTTGAGCAACAACTCGAAGATTTTGCGGTCCGCCAGCCGATATACCGCCGAGTGCAAGGCCGTGTCGCCGTCTGCGTCACGAACGTTCGGATCCGCCCCGTGTTTCAAGAGGACTTCCACAGCCGCGGCATTATTCAAACGGACCGCAACATCCAGTGGCGTCCGAGCCGCGGAATTGCCGATTGTGTCTCGCACATCGGCCTTTGCGCCCGCCTCCAGCAGCGCTCGGAGAATATCGGTCTTGTCCACTGCGCTGAACAACAGCGGTCTTCCATCGGTTTGCGTATCGTTCGGGTCGGCCTTGTATTTGAGAAGCAGTTGCGCCATCGGAAGCTGGTTTTCCGAAATGGCGAGCAATAACGGCGTGGGCTGGAAGTTGCCATTGGCAAATATTCCCTTCGCATTTGGATTGGCGCCGTTTCGCAGCAACAGTTCGGCGGAGGCGGCATCCTGTGTGTGAATGGCGCAGAGCAACGGCGCCTCGCGCTTGCCGCCGTTCGGATCGGCCCTCGCAGCCAATAGAATTCTCACCGTTTCCGGCGAACCGCTTTTCGCGGCGTAGCTTAAGGGTGTTATTCCATTGTTATCCTCCACATTCGGATTTGCTCCGGCATCCACAAGCATCTGGACAATTATCGCGTGGCCGTTCCCCGCGGCGGAATGAAGCGGCGTGTCTCCTGAATTGTCCCGCGCGTTCACGTCGGCTTTGTTGGCCAGCAAGACTTCCGCGACGCCTTGAAATCCACGCCGGGCAGCTTGATGCAGCGCCGTGTCACCGCCCTCGCCCTTCGTGTTGACATCCGCGCCGCGGCTCAAAAGCAATTCCACCATTGCCCTGTGTCCGTGGGCGGCGGCTGCCGTCAGCGGTGTGTCACCCGAATCGCCTCTGACATCCATTTTTGCTTGATGGTCCAAAAGGTAGCTTGCAACTCGAAGATGATCGGAAAGGGCGGCCTGGATAAGAGGCGCGCTCGTGCTTCCGTAACCCAGCCCATTGATCAAATCCGGGCTGTTCTGAATCATTTCCTGAATCCTGCGGATTTCGATCTCCTCGTCGTCGGTCGGTGCGCTGGCGGCAACAGCAATCCCGGACGGCTTCGTTTCAGGCGCGGTCGCTCCAAGTCCCGCCAGGTTTTGCCGGCTTAACGTCGCGAGCGCTTTCTGATCGGAAAAGTCGCGCAGGATTCGCTGGTATTGGAGCGCGGCTTCATTGGTCTTGCCTTGTGTCCGGTAACATTCCCCCAGCCGGAAAACCGCCGTCGCCGCAATCTGCCGGTCCTTGTCAAATTGGATGGCAAGCGACTGGTAATCCGCAATGGCGGCATCGAGGTTGCGGTTGGCCTGTTCTTCGAAGAGGCCCTGTTGCAAAAGCGTGGTGAGGGAGTTGGTTTGCGCCCGCGCCGCCGCTGCCAGCAGGAGAATACATACGCACAATCTTGTTTTCATAAGTTTCATGAGGAGACGTTGCCAAATCTGGCCGGCTCCAATTGTCATGGTTTTGCAAAATCCGCCTGCTCCAGTTTGTAGCCCACACCATGCACGGTCTTGAGCCAGCGCGGGTCGTCGGGGTTTTTCTCCAGCTTGGCGCGCAGGCTGGCGATGTGGTTGTCCACCGTGCGCGTGGTCGGAAAGGCGGTGTAACCCCAGACCGCGTCGAGAAAATTCTCGCGCGTCACCGGCGCGCCTTCCGCCTCGGCCATCAAGCGCAGCATGGCGAATTCCTTGGCCGTCAGGTGAACCGGACGTTTGCCCCGCAGCGCCGTCTGCCGGGCCAGGTCGATTTCCACGTCGCCCAGCTTTAATCTCACAGCCGATTTGGTTTTGCGTTCGACGCGGCGCAGCAGGGCGCGCACGCGGGCCAGCAGTTCGTCGGTGCTGAACGGTTTGACCAAATAATCGTCCGCCCCGGCATCCAATCCCGTCACCCTGTCTTCCACCTGGCCTTTGGCCGTGAGCATCAGCACCGGCATGGCATGGCCGAGGCGGCGCAGTTCCGCGCACAGCGCGAAGCCGTCGAGCCGGGGCATCATGACGTCCAGCAGGATGAGGTCGGGCTTTTCGGCCAGGGCGCGTTGGAGGCCGTTTTCGCCATCGGTGGCGGTCAAGATGCGGTAGCCTTCCGCCGCCAGCAAATCGGCCAGCGCCGTTCGCATGGGCGTTTCGTCTTCGACGATGAGAATTCGTTGCATGATTACCTTTTGGCCGGCAATGAAATCGTGAACCGGCTGCCCCGGCCGGGCTGGCTGCGGACGAGAATCTTCCCGGCGTGCGCTTCGACGATATGTTTGACAATGCTCAAACCGATCCCGACCCCTTGCGTTTCGCGGCGCAATTCGGAGCCGCGCCGGTAAAAGCGCTCGAATATCTTGTCGTGCTCGGCGGCGGGGATGCCGTCGCCCTTGTCTTCGACCCAAAGCTGAAACCAGTCGGGGGCGCAATCCAATCCCACCCGCACGCAAGCGCCTTTCGGGGAATGTTTGATGGCGTTGTCAATCAGGTTGACGAGCGCTTGCTGGATGGCTTTCCCGTCGGCCTCGGCGGATTCGGCGTTATCGGGGATAGCGGATTCCAATTGAACCTGCCTGTCCGCGGCGCGGGGTTCCATCAACTGGATCGTTTGCCGCGCCATCGCCGCCAGGTTCACCGGCTCAAATTCGTATTGTTTGCGGCCCTGCTCGATGCGCGAGAAGTCCAGGATGTTTTCAATGAGCGAGGACAATCGCCGGCATTCCTGGGCTATAAAGCCGAAATACTCATTTTGTTTGCGCGGTTCCGCCACGCTGCCGCGCTCCAGGTTCTCAGCCATCAGCCGCACCGAGGCGATGGGCGCGCGCAATTCATGGGAAACGCTGGAGACAAAATTGGATTTCATTTCGCTGAGTTGTTGTTGCCGTTGAAACGCACGATAGGCGGCGACGAAACCGCTGATTGCCGCCAGCGTCGAAAGCGCAATGAGCGAACCAAAAATAAGCTGAAGCTGGCGTTGTTTAGCGTAAAGCAGGTTGCGGTCGGCAAGGCGGATTCTCAACGTGAAACGCGGATGGCTGGGCATGGATTCAAACGGCGTTTCCGTCCGCTGGCCGTTATCGAGGTCGCGTCTCAGTATGGCGGGCAGCCACATGCGGCTTTGTTCTTCAGCAAGCACGTCACCCGAGTTGTTCCCAAACGCCGGCAAGGGGACGACCTCTCCTTCCAGTTCCGCGGATATGCCGAAGTACCCAGGCAACGCGACCATTGTAGTGCCGAGCGCCTCGGCGAAGCTGCGCGCAACAAGGGATTTGGGATAGCACCGAACCTGGGCATGGATATTGGTGGTCCAAGCCGGGTGATTGGAGATGATTGCCCCGATCTGGGTGTCCCCCGGTTGCAAAATGCAGAACCAACGCCCGCCTCTGGCGTCAGCCCAAAGATTGGTGGTCGTGACGCCGTTTAGTCTGCTGCTCTGTCGGATGGCGTCCGCTAAATCGCGTTGTGCCAGCTTATCCGCCAATAGAATCCACAATGCTTTGATCGCTTCCGATAATTGTGGATTCTTGGCCGCCAAAGGCGCCGCTTCGTCCAGAAGGCCCGGAGTCAGGGCGCCCGGCGAGGCGACTTCCGCCTCCAACCCGTCCCAGAGCGCGGCGGTTGGCCCGCATCCCTGCGCCCGCTTCAGGGCTTCGGCCAGAGCCAAGGTTGTCAGCGGCACGCCGCTCTCGGTTTCGATAGCGTCACAGCTTCTCGCGAAGCGCATTAACCGTTCCACCGCGTTGGTCGCGGGTTGGCTTTGGAGTTCGGCGCGCAACATGATGAATTCGGCGCAGGCGCGCGCGTGCGGCGGCGGTTGAGAATCCGCAAATGCGGTGGCCCGCCGCGCCAGTTCGAGCAGTGATGCCGGGGTGTATTGTGCCGCCACCAAAGCCGTCCATGCCTCATACTGCTTGGCGGACAGGGCCTGCAACCACGCCGGCGGGCAGGGCGGCATTGGGCGCGATCCGTCGATTTGGCCATTGATGTCCAACACAAAGCTCACAATTGGAGGCGGCCCGTCATTCCAATCAGGAAACGCCCGTCTTAAATCGGCCAGATCATTGGTTATGGCGATAAGTTCGTTGGTATTCGAAAGTAACTGTTTCCGCAGTTTGTTTTCCGGCCACGCGGCCGATCCAAATCGCAGGTAATCGAACCAGCCGCCTTTTGGGCCGTCATATTGTGTCAACTCAATGGCGGCGAGTCGTCCAAAATCGTTCGGAAGCGACTGAAGAATCTCCTTTGCCCGTTGGCGGGCCTCCTGTTCCACCGCGTTGCGCTCCCGGAGGATGGCCCAGAAACCGAATGCCGCCATCAGCGCCACCGGAAGCAGAATCAACACTCCCTGCCAGAGGAAATTTGGCTGGCGCCGGTTCGTTTTCATTGTGCCGCGCCACCATAATGGAACCAATCGGCGGAAATGTCATGGTTTTGCAAAATTAGATTGATTTGGCGGGTATTTCCTGATAATGACCTTTCCATGCTCGCCGACAGCACTGTTCCGCAGCCGGGAAATGCCTTGGGCGCCGCCGCGGAACAGGTCCATCTTGGGCCTCTGCCGGCCTGGGTTGTGCCGTGTTCGTTTCGGTCTGATTTCAAGCCAAAGCAACCCGGGCATGTCACTTTTTTGTTATCCAGCAAGCAGCTCCACGCCGAACAACACCAGGAATTCGTCCATGCCGCCATCCGCTTGGAATCCATCGAAGCGGTCCAGAGCCAATCCCAATGGCGGCTGGAATTTGATCCGCGCCGCCAGCGCGTCATCCTCCATTGGATCAAAACGCACCGGGGCGTGGACCAATTCGATCACACCAAATTGGAACAGATTCGCACCGCGCAAGCGGACAGCGGGGCATCGGCCCACAACGGACGCGTGACTCTCTCGCTGATGTTGGAGGACGTGCGGCCCGGCGACATCGTGGAATGGTGCTACACAATCGACACTAATCCTCTCCTGTTGCCGGACCAGTGCGCCTGCCTTTTCCCGTTGCCGGCTGGCGCGGCGCTGGGAAGGCTGTTCTTCTCCGTCCGCTTCGGCGACGGCCGCCAGATGCAATGGAAGTCTTCCGCCCCGGACCTCGCCCCAGTGGAAACCCGCGACAATGTCGAAATCAAATGGGTTTGGGCGCGCGAGAATCTCCCCGGATTGCGCCCGGAGGAAAACACGCCGGACTGGCACATTGCTTATCCTTGGATCCAGGTTTCGGACTGTCCGGACTGGCAGACCGTCGCCGCCGCCTTTGCCGAATTGTGGCCGGAAGACCCCGCCGACGCCGGCGTCGAAGCGATGGCGCGGGAAATCGCCGCCGCGCAGCCCGGGATCCTGGCGCAAACGGAGAAGGCGATCCAGTTGGTGCAGGACGAGTATCGCTGCCTGGCAACGGATGGAGAACTGGACGGCTCGGCGCCCGCGGCCCCGGCCGTGGTGGCACGACGCCGGTTCGGCGATTGCAAGGACCTTTCGTTTTTGCTGGTGCATCTGCTCAAACGGCTGGGGACCGGCGCCCGGTTGATCCTGGTCAATTCCGACCTGCGCAAGTCGCTGGCGGACCTGTTGCCCATGCCCTCCCTATTCAATCACGTGGTCGTCGAATATCAGGTGCGCGGCGAGACGCGGTGGGTTGATGTCACCATGAAACGGCAGGGCGGCGGTTCGTTGAACCGGGTCATCCGCGATTACGGAGTGGGCCTGCCCGTGGCCCGGTCCTCGGCCCATCTGCTGGAGCCGCCGGCCGGCGCGGCGCCCGCCAGCGTTTATGAAATCAAGGAGACTGTCCTGCTCGACACGTCGGGAACAACGTCGCTTCTGGCGGTGGTCGTCAGCGCGCGGGGCAGCCACGCGGAGGAGATGCGCCGCGAATTCGAGAGCCTGGGCGGGGAGGCGATCGCCCGCCGGCGGTCGCAGTTTTACAATGACCGCTTCGGCCATGCCGAAAGAATGGAGGCGCTGGCCTACCGTGATGACCGAGCCGCCAACGAATTCCTTCTGGCCGAGACTTATGAAATCAAGGATTTCCTCAAGGCCGACGCCAAATCGGGCTGGTATAAACTTGAGATCGTCGATGACTTTATCGCCAACCTCCTAACGATGCCCGATTCAGGCGCCCGGCGCGCGCCATTTGCGCTACCCCACCCCTGCAACGTCGTGCATATTTTTGAGGTTTACTGCGTGGCGCTGCCGCCGGCCATTGTGCAGGAGCGGGTCATCGAAACCCCCTGGCTTCGATTCACCCGCCAGCGCACAACCCTCGTCGGTTCCTGGACTGTCAAATCGACACTCTCGACCCTGGCCGATGCCGTTCCGGCGGAGCGGATTGACGAGCATCGCGAATCGGTGCGCGAAATCCGCGCGCAATCCACCTGGGCGCTCCTCGCCCCCGCCGGCCAAGAGCGGCCGCATCGGCGGGTTGATTTTGGCGTGTTGCCGGTTTCCTGGGAGACGCCGGATGCCCCCTCGCGCACCGTCCCGGTGGAGCCGCCCGTAGCGAGGCGTGCCGCGGCGACGGCGCGGGTTTCCGCGCCCCTGCCTGCCTCCGCTCCGAAAGCGGCTGCCGGCGCCACCAACGTGGCCGCGGGTGCTCCGGCCGCCGGTCAGGTGGAAGTCCATAGAAAACGGAGGAAGCGGCACCGCCGCCGGCACCGGGAAGACAAAAAGCTCATAATATGGCAGGCCATTTTGGGGGGGCTTTTGGTGCTGGTGCTGATCCTTCTCTTTATGACGCTGACCCGCGCCACAAACAGCTACAATTCGAAGCTGGAACCGCCGGCCGTCAACCTTCCTGTCAATAAGTAAGAGGGGGCACCGGCTCTCAACGGGCGCGCCCCAGACGGTCGGCAATCCCGCGCCAGGCCTCGTCCTGTGGCGGCGCTTCCACCACGATCACTGCCGCCCCGCCCTCATCGCACTGGTGCAGTTCGGCGTAAAGTGCCCGCGCGTAGGCCTGCGCCTCATGCGGTATCACCGCCACCCGCCCGAAGCTTTGCCGCAATGGAATCCCGCTGTGCGCCAGTATATGGACCTTCTCGCGCGGCACCCCCAGGCGGTCAACCTGTTCCGCCAACTCCGCCTCGTCGCGCCAGCGCAGGATCACCAGCCTGGCTCTGGGCGAGTAATGTTTTCGCAACAGGCCGGGGCTGCGCCGCGCCGCCGTGCCTCCATGCCCCATTTCCAGCGAGTCGCCTCCCATCACCGCCAGAAGCGATTGGGCATGGATCATACCCGGCCGCAACAATTGGGGCGGCGCACAAACCAGGTCCAGGACCGACGACTCGATGCCGACTTGCGCCTGGCCGCCGTCGATAATCAACGGGATTCGTTCTCCGAGATACTTGCGCACGTGCGCGGCGTTGGTGGGGGAGAGTTGATTGGATGGATTGGCGCTGGGGGCCGCCAGCGGAAAGCCGCACGCCCGGATCACCGCCTGTATAAACGGATGGCTCGGCCAGCGCACCCCAACTGTCGGCCCTCCCGCCGTGACGATGGGTGGAATCTCATTGGCCCGCGGCAGCACCAGCGTCAGCGGCCCCGGCCAGAACGCCGCGGCCAGCTTTGCCGCCAGCGGCGGCCAATCCGAGACACAGCGCCGCGCCAACTCCAAGCCGGCCACATGCACAATGATCGGATTGTCCGGCGGACGCCCCTTCACCTCGAAAATGCGCCGCACCGCCGCGGCGTCCCAGGCGTTGGCCGCCAGGCCATAGACCGTTTCGGTCGGCAGGGCCACCACCTGCCCGGCCCGCAGCAATTCGACCGCGCGCGCCACCGCCGTCTCAAACAACGCGGGCGTATGGGTCGGGAGCAATTCGGTTTTCATCCGGAGCATGTCATTTTGTTATCCATCCAGTCCTAATGATTAAGATTAGGATTCAGATTAAGATTCAATGCCGGCATAGCCGGCGGCAAAACTGAACACTAGCAAAGTTCCGCTTCTCTTCCTACACTTTCCACGTGCTGGACGCGTTGATCCGACAATTGGCCGAAAACGAATCGCTGACCGAGCGGCAAATAGCCGCCGCGGTCGAGGAACTCACCACGGCCACCGCTCCCATCGGTCGGAAGGCGGACTTCCTCGCCGCCCTGGCCCGCAAAGGGGAGACCACGGCGGAAATCGCCGCCTTCGCCCGCGAACTGCGCCTGCGCGCCGTCCAGCCGCCGGTCGATGCCCAAACGCGGGCGCGGCAAATCCTGGACGTTTGCGGAACGGGCGGCGACCGCCTGAACACGTTCAACATTTCGACGGTGGTGGCGCTGGTGGCCGCCTCGGCCGGCGCGCCCGTGGCCAAGCACGGCAACCGGGCGGTGACCTCGCAGGCGGGGAGCGCGGACGTCCTGGAGGCCCTGGGCGTAAAAATAGATTTGACGCCCGAAGAGGCCGCCCGCTCGTTGCGCGAGCGGCATTTCGCCTTTTTTTTCGCGCCCAACTACCACCCCGCCTTCAAGCACATTGCGCCCGCCCGGCGGCTGTGCGGGGAGCGCGGCCAAAAGACCATTTTCAATTACCTCGGCCCGCTCCTGAATCCGGCCCGGCCGGCCGTTCAACTCGTAGGGGTGCCGCATTCCGATTTGTGCCTGCCCATTGCAACCGTGCTGCAATCGCTGGGAGTGCGCCGCGCGATGGTGGTGTCCGGCTCGGTCCCGGGCGGCGAGGCCGTGCGCCACCTGGACGAGCTTTCGACTCTCGGCCCGAACACGGTCGCCGAGTTTTACCAACCCAGGGGCGTAGCCGTTTCCTCGTTGCTGCCGGTCCATTTCCCCATTCAATCCGCCACGCTGGCCGATTTGGCGGGGGGCGACCGGCAGACCAACGCGGAGATCGTGCGGCGCCTGTTGCGCGGCGAAGACCGCGGCCCCCGGCGCGACGCTGTTTTATTGAACGCCGCCGCGGCCCTGTTCGTGGCTGAAAAAACCCGCAGCCTCGACGGTGGTTGGGAATTGGCGGCGGAGTTAATCGATTCCGGCCAGTCTCTGGCCAAGCTGCGGGAGTTAATCCTGTCCCCGCCGCACTGAGTTGGCGAGTGGCGCCCGCGGCCGCCGCCGCACTGCCGAGGAACGCTCCGAGGCCATTGGCGGGCAGGAGGCCAGGCTCGCGCAACCGGCTGCAATCGGCAGCAAATAGCAGCAATCATTGGCATTTTTGAGGATTTTTGGGCGCGGTGAAAAGGGCGACGCGAGCCGGGAGGGCAGGGGGCGGAGGATGGATCGTTCAGCGGTGGAAGGACGGGAGATGGGTGCTTGTCGTTCATAAAACAGCAAAAAATTCAAAATAGTGTTAATAGTTGAAAAGTTTTGCTAATGGAAGGGCCGTCATTGTGGTTGCAAGCGGCTCTGGCGCAATGGCTTGGGCGTTATGGAGCGAGTGGTGATCATCGGGAAATAGAGTTGAAAAAGATGGAAATAGAGCGAATCGCTTAAGGGCGCCGGGAGGAGCAGGAATGGGGAAAGGGGGACACAAGGGGAGCGCATATAAGCAGTAACGATTAAGATTAAGATTAGGATTATGATTAGGAGGGGGAAGGGATGGGACGGGGGATCGGGCGCCGGTAGGGCGTCCGTGGCGGCCCGGCGAAGGGCGCCGGGCGATGGACCCACCTACGCTGAAGCTACGGTGGGCAGGCATATTCGTGCTCACGCGCAGGAGTTGATCACATTTCCACGAGGGGGAAAAACCGACTGGGGGAAAAAGCGCACTTTTTCCGAAGATTTATTTCAGCCACAGATTAAGTGGATTGACACAGATCGGGGGAAGCGGGAAAGGGTTGATGGTGATGTCGCGGGTCACTTCGATACCAGCTTTGCTTCTATTTCCTGGCTGGCCCCTTCAGCAAGGTTGATTGACTGGGACCAAGTTTGGAAGCCTTCGGCCTCGACCGTGAGAGACAGGTCTTCATTGGGCAACAGAGACTGCGAACGCCAGCGCCCATCTTGTTGCTTTTCGAAATTCACGTCGCCAGAGTCGCCGTTAATCCAGTGCGGCGGCTGCGTGTATGGTTTTCTGTCATTCGCATAAGTTACCTGGCACTTGAAAGCCGGAATGGCGCTGCCATCCTCCGCCGTTGCCCGGACAAGGAGAATCGGCGCGGTGTAATACATAACGGAGATTTCGTTGGTGTCATGATCGAGAATCGCGGCAGTGATCTCATTTTCGTTGCGCCAGGGAGAATCGTTAGACCAGCGATAGCGCGTCGATTGATGCTCATTGACTAAAAGCCCGATTCGGACGTCGGCAAGGCCTTGCGGGACCTTCACCGCAATCCTGCCGTCTTGATCGGGACGCCCCTCACCCCACCAGCCTGTATCGCCTAAGCGCCCTGAAACATTTACCTCGTGGGTCTTGTGCGGATTGCCCTGCCCATCCAGTTGCTGAATGCCGAGAACGACATGAGGAACCGCACGAATCTCCATCGATTGAGTGGCTTGCCCCCCTTCAATCCGCACCCTTTGATGCATAAACACGTCGGACACAGGATAACGAGTGCGGTCCTGGGCAAGATTGTCCCGCGGATACTCGCTGATCAATACATAATAGTCGCCGACCGGAAGCGGTCCGGTGGCGAACTGACCTTGCTCATCGGTCAGGGCGGAACGTGAAAGCGCGTCGGCCACCGGCATGCCGATTGGCTTCTTGGCAGGTCCGCCGGAGAGTTCGGCGTTGACCCAGACATGGCTCACGGGCAAGCCGTCGCTATCGAACACTTGGCCGGTGAGCCGGACTCCGTCTTCGAGGGCAAATTGGCCGAGATCCCCGCGTTGCTGGTGGATCAGGTGCGTCGAGGGCACGAAATCCTGAGGCAGCAGCCAGAGCACTGCTTCGCCGCCTTTGACAACGTTGATATGGAATGTTCCCGATACGTCGGTATTGGTTTCGGCGAAAGAACCATAGTCAGACATGTCTGTTTTAACGGCTTTGGAATAGGTCAGCACTTTAACGCCGGCCGCGGGCGCGCCATCCGGGCGGAGTAATGTTCCGCTGATGCCTTCGGCGGGAGCCAAGTCGAGATGCTCGAAAAAGGGACGCTCACCGAGGGATTCGTTCGTGCGAATCATGGTCAAGGCATAACCGTCCCAGGGCCTGCGAGCGTAGTTGGGATGCACGACCTCAAAATTCAAGTAGGTTGAGCGATTAGTGGACTGCTCGGGCGTCAAACCGAACGTAAACTGGCCATTCGCGTCGGTCAGATGTTCGGTTTCCTCAAGCACCCGGTGGTCGGTGGAAGAGGAGATTTCGCGTCTCACCCGCACCGTTGCTCCCTGGACGGGTTCCCCGGTGAATTTATCAATGACCCTTCCTGTGAAGGACAGGTTGTCAGTGTCATCCGGGGAAAGAACGGAGTCGTGCGGCAGCCGGGCCGCAACCGCACCCGTTTTTCCCTGTGCGCTTGGGCGCCGGTCTTGCCTGGCAGCGTCCCCGCCGTGGGAGCCATTGGCGGCCATTGATGGTGACACCGAATGAGATCCGAGCACAGCACTCATGCCCGCGATGACAAGAATCAAAGCCATCGAAGAAACCGCCAGACCCGCAACCAGCTTGGCCTTTGCCCAATGCCAGGCGCGGAGAGTCTCCTGTGCCAATGGCGGCAGCATCACGGAAGACGATGCGGCTGTTGCCGCCATCGCAATCTTTGCAACCGCCGCCGCCATCGCTGCCGGAGCCGCCTGGACCGTTTTCTCGGCCAACATCCCAGCGAGCACGACGCCTCCAATTTTTACACCCCGTTCAGCCAGGAAGTCCCTCATCCTTTCCACAGCCCGGCTGACGCGCTTTTTGGCCGCATCTTCACTGACGCCCAGGCGCTCGCCGACTTTGCTCATGGGTGCTTTTTCATAAAAGCGCAACAGAATAGCGGAGCGGTCGCTTTCCGAGAGGGCGGAAACGGCCAGATCAAGGTGAGGGGCGAGTTGTTGCCAGAGAATCTCGCTGCTGTCTGGAGAATTGGTATCATGGCTCATAGTGCAGGCAGTGGCTTCGCGGCTTTTGCGCCGTTGTTCCGCGCGCCGGGCATGGGCGGCCACGTGGCAGGTCGTGCGAAAGAGCC
This sequence comes from Verrucomicrobiota bacterium, assembly GCA_049517295.1. Lineage (GTDB taxonomy): Bacteria > Verrucomicrobiota > Verrucomicrobiia > Limisphaerales > Palsa-1400 > JBEKSF01. The sequence goes on along the minus strand of JBEKSF010000007.1, from coordinate 46,500 downwards.
AACCGCCCAGAACGGTGCCGGGGCGGAGATCGCGGGCCTTGCGGGCCAGCAGCACGAACACTGACTGGACCACATCTTCAGCCAGATGCGGATCGCCCACGTGGCGGAGGGCCACGGAGTGAACCCAGTCAACGTGAAGTCTGACCAGTTCGGCAAACGCCGTTTCCGACCGGTTCATCGCGTAGGCCTGAAGCAACTCCCAATCGCTCATAGCGCGCAGTGTCATTTAATTAGTAATTCCCGCCAACGAGAAAAAGGGACACTTTTTTAAGAGCTTGTTTGAAAACCGGCCCTGACACGGGAGCGAGTTGTGTCTGTAGTTTGAACATGCGTTCCCCCAACACCCTGGCATCGGCAACGGGCGGCGTCTGGATCGGTACCGATAGATTTTCTGTCACCTCTTTGGGCTTCCCGGTTTCTTATATGATGATACGATGAAAAATGACGCGATGCATGCGGCAGAACTCAGCGATGCCGATTTGGTGGCAGAAAGCCTGAGCGGCAATCGGGACGCCTTTGGCCGGATTGTGGAGCGGTATCAGACCTTGATCGCGTCGCTGGCGTATTGCGCCACTGGCAACGTCAGTCAGAGCGAGGATCTGGGGCAGCAGACTTTCTTCAACGCCTGGAAGCAGTTGGCCGAACTGCGCGAACCAGCGAAGTTGCGCCCCTGGCTGTGCAGCATCGCCCGTTCTCTCATTACCAATGAGTTCCGGCGGCAGGGACGTGAGCCGGATCATGCCGCCGAATCGCTGGAGGCGCTGGACGAGTGGGTTTCACCAGAACCGCTGCCTCCGGACCAAGTCATCAGCGACGAGGAAAAGGCGATTCTCTGGCGCTCGCTCGAACGCATCCCGGAAATCTATCGCGAGCCGCTGGTGTTGTTTTATCGCGAACACCAATCCGTTGAGGCGGTCGCGCAGGATTTAGGTCTCAGTGAAGATGCTGTGAAGCAACGACTGTCGCGCGGGCGGAAACTGCTGCAGGAGAGATTCCTCGCCTTTGTCGCCGGCGCGCTGAAGCAAACCAGTCCGGGCAAGGCCTTCACGCTGGGCGTGATTGCCGGGCTGCCGCTGCTGGCCACAACGGCCAAGGCGGCGACGGTCGGGACAGTGCTCGCGAAGCACGGCAGCGTGGCTGCCAAGACAACAGGCTCCGTCGGATATTTGCAAGCGATTGCCAATTTTATTATGGGAATGGTTTACTGGGTTGCTGCGGCTTTATCATTGGGCGGGTACATCGGGTACAAGATGGGAGGCGACCGTCAGAACAGTGAACGGGCGCGCCGGTCTGTAGCCACTTTTTGGCGGAACATGGGAGCCAGCATGCTCGTCCTTGTCATTCTGCCTGCGCTACTCCTGTCCTTGTTGGAACATCGCATGGGCGCAAGAATAATACCCTTCGCGCGGTTTTATTGTGACTTCTTGATTCCAGTCTTCATCTATGGAGTGGCACCCTTGTCTCTGGTCATTTGGACTTGGCAGCGGCGGCGGCGAATCGGTCCTGAGACGGATAGCGGCGCGCAAATCTCCAGTCCGGGTGGAAAACACGTTATCCTTTGGGTGGTGCTGGCAATGACAGGGGCTCTCGTTTGCCTGGCATCTGCCATCTGGACCTACCGTACGGAGTCCCGCCTACGCCTACCCAAAACCCAGTTCCTGTCCACCGCTGAAGTTCAAAACCTGATCGCCAACTCCAAGGGACGCGACATCAGATTCTTCCTTAATCAATGTCAAAAAGGGTTCTGCTTCCTCGATGGCGAGGTGCGCGAAGACGCCACGCCGGTTAGCACGTTCCCTTCTTACTGCTTTGACGCACCGGCAGAGAATAGCACATTGGCGCTACTGACGGAGAAAGGCATCAGGTATAAAACGATCGTTAACAATCGGGACTTTAGCCTTGCCAGCCAGGCCGTGTTGTGGTTGCGCAGATGGGCGCTGTTGTCGTTGATGGTTCCCTTCTGTTTCTTCATCGTCGTTGCGGGCGCGGTGACTTTAATGCGCAGACGCAACAATCAGCCATCCGAGGCGCGCCTTATCGCTGCCGCAAGAAACGAACGCCGTGTGGACAAAGCCTTTGCCGCATTGGTTGCGTGCGGGATGGTTGTCGTGGCCGTTTTCCTGAGCCTGACCACCGACTGGAAGGTTCGCCGGGTCGCCGCTGACCAGGTCCCAGGCATTATCGCTCAGCACAGAAATGCCCGATTCGAAGTATTTGAATATCCGGATGGCTCCAGAAAACTGTGGATCTCCGATCTTCGCTCTCCCGACTTCATCGCCCCCGCTGACGAATCCACGCTCGGACTGCTGACTGGCCAAGGCCTCACTTACCAGACCTACCTGGAAGCCAAAATTGGCCACCAGGGGCCGAGGCAATCCACCTCTCTGCTGGCAATCCTCCTGCTCGCGGTGGCGGCTGGAAGGGTTTTGTGGTGGGTAGTGAAAAGCCGGCCGACTTCCACATTATCATTGCAGCCCACGTCTCGCTCCGCTGACTGTTCGTGAGTTTTTGAGTTCGAGCGATAGAGGAGTCGTCGTCGTTGAACTAAACGGACTCGCGGAGGGGAGAACACCATTGGTTACGCAGCGAATTGGCTTAGTTCGACCCTCCTTGTCCATGTGGCCCCTCAGCCGCATACGATGCGAAAGCTCAATCAACTGTCCTTACTTGCCGCCAAATAGTCCGTGCCGCCTGAGCATTACGAGCCAAAGAGCCACGCCGGCTACGAAAAACACGAGAAACAACGGAAACACGGACCATTGCGTACTTACGGCGAATTGCCCGGGGTGAAAATACGGTTTGAGATATGCATCGCGCAGGAGGTCTCTCATGACGGACATGGAGGCGATGACGACGATTAGGATGACCGGCACGTAGAAAGCGGCCGTGCGAATGTTTTCTTTCCGCAGGGCGTCGGACATAAGGAAGATCGATGCAATGCCGCCAGTGATGCCAATTAGAAGCAGAATGGTCGCCAGGGAACTGTCACCCATAAACAACATTCGCAGGTCGCGCGGAAGGCTGACCAGGAACAGGATGCCCACGATGAATTGCGCCATGGTGGCGTACATGAATGCGTTTCCGCCAAAACGCAGGAGATGACGGGCGTACTCAGAGTCCCGTTTCCAGTTGGCCAAGGCCAGAAATACCAGAAGCAGCCCCCCGACCGCCACCGCCGCGGTGAAGAAGTGCAGAAAGCGGGGGATAAGCGTTGGCTCCGTCAGGTTAAGGTTCCAACCGCGAGGGTCGGCGAAGTACTTCCCGGCCCAGCGCGAGGGATTCTGGCTCAGGGTAAGATTATTGCTGAACAGGAAGCCAATCAGGAAGATCAGGATCATGCTCAATTGCATCACCCCGACCACTTTTCCGCCGGGCCGGCCGCATCGGTAGGAAACGTAATAGAAACCGTAGTAAGCGATCACCAGGAAGACCAGCACCAGAAACCAGGGCCAGCCCATCACAATCGAAGACGTGTAGAGAAACTGCCCATAGAGAACCTGCACGAAGAGCAGCGGCGCGATACCAAGAGTGATGGTTGCGGGCAATAGAACGGGCAGCTTTTTGGCAACATCGACAAAGATGCGATTGCCGATCTCGCGATTCCTCGAACCCCACTTCGCCACGAGCGCAAGGACACCGCCGCCGAGCACTGAATTCATCGCAACAATGTGAAGGAAAAACGTGACAATGAGCAGCAATTTGAAGACCCAAAACGGCGCCGGCAACGGGTTCGGGTCGAGGGTGGGAATCACGTTAGGCGGCATTTAAGTTCCTCCTTGCGCGGCCTTGCCCGAACCCTTCGGACCGCGCCGCGCATTCATCCACTGGACCAGCACGATACGCTGCTGTTCCGAGAGCTTCAGGTCCGGCATGACGACAAAGACGCTTGTTAAATCCTTGAGGGCTTTGACGGCGGCATTTTGGTCTTGCGGCAGACTGTTAAAGACGGCGCTGCCGGCGCTTGACGGATGGCACATGGCGCAGTTCTGATCGTAAACTGTCTTGCCATCGCCGGCCTCAGGCGCGGATGCGGACACGGGCTGGACGGTGCTCAGAAACGCGGCGAGCGCGCCGCGCTCCCCAGCGGTCCCGGCGAACGGCGGCATCGCGCCATTGTGCATCAACTCAATGACTCCGAGCATGACTTGAATCTTGTTCTGATCCCATTGACGCAAGGCCAGGTAATGTTTGACCCCCCGATAGGCGTCTATCGTGTGGCAGCTCTCGCATTCGAGGCGAAAGATCTCACGGCCCTCCGCGGCCGGATCGTTCGTGGCGAGGACACTCGGGTCTATCCACTTCGCGGACAGTATAACGCCGGTGGCGGTAACTTCACTGACGCTAAATCCGCCGTCCCCCGGGACCTTGGCCGAATAGAGCGAGTTAGCGTATAAGTAGTTGGAGATCACATAAGGCTTGCGGATGGCTTCGCGGACCAACTCGAATGAACCCATCGCGCCGAGCGCAACCAGCGCGACGATCAGGCTGAACGCCAGGTGCATCCGCCCCGGCTTGACCAGTGTCAACAGAGCCAGCGCAAACGCCACGGCGAGCAAAATGACGGCGAAGAGGGCGAAGTGCGTGGCGGTGGGCATTGGGCCGCGGGCGCTGGACCAGACATCGGGCGGAATCCGGCGGATGTAGCACCAGGCCAACGCCGGCAAAACCGCCAGGGAAGGCACAATCCACCACGCGCTCCAACGCACCAGGCGCTCTTTCAAGGCCGCCTCTTTCCGCACGCTGGCGGTAATCAACGCGTAGATGCCGGCCAGCGCGAGGGCTATGGCGAAGCGAAAAGCCAGCGATGGAAAGAAGGTGGGATTGAAAAAGCCGCTCCAGAACTGGTGGTCTTTCACCCAGTTTCCGGAGGTGAGCATGAAGGTGATAATGCCGTTGATCACGACCATGCTTGCGAAAGCGGCAATAAAGTAAATCCACCCATACCACTCATGCAGCCGCGCCTCCTGTTTGTCCCAACCGTAGAGATAAAGCAGAGCGGCGGTGATCTCGACAAAGAAAAACACCCACTCGATGGCCCATCCCCAGACGTAAGCATGGATGAGGTTGCTGGTGGCCGTCGGGGCGATCAACCCGATGGTGAACCAAATACCCACGCCGCTGATGGCGCCAAACACGACCGTCACCAGCACAAAGAACTTGGTATGCGCCTTCAACCAGCCGAGAAGCTCCGGGTCGTTGTTCCGCCGGGCCTTCCGTTCGGTCAACACTAGAAAAAGCCCGCCTCCGACCGCAAAGTGGGACACGAACACGTGCAGTATCGCCACCGCGGCGATGAGCAATCCGGCGCCAAAGGGGACCTCCCACACGGGATAATTCATGCGGCTCCTTTTCTTGCGGAAACGAAATTGTCTTTTGCGCGCATCTGTACCGTCCGCCGCGCGGGTGTTGTGTTCACCACGCGACTTCGATTGTGGCGGGCCGGGCTTGGGCTGTCAATAACCATTTCTTGCGCTGATGTTGGCAAGCGAAGGTTTGCCCGCGCATATAAAAGGACCCAGGGGTCAATCATATAAGTGCGACACGTTTTGTTTTTCTCACTAGGTTCCCGCGGCCTTCGACTCCAAGCTATTTGGCGGCAGACTCTCCTTGCCCTTCTGGATTTTTGACATACCGTCGCTTAATGCGACTGAGGTTCGCTTTGAAAGGGCCTTCGTGCATACCGAAAGTCCTCACGATCGGTTCAACCGCTTGGGGGTATTCTTCCCTGGCCTTCTTGTAATCCAGGCTCAGTTTCGCCAGTTCGGGGGATAGGATCAGGCGCAACATCGCTTCAACTTCGAGCTTCGGACGCAAATCCAACAGCTCAAATTCAAAGCATGGACGAGGATTGCCCCCCGCGTCTTCCTCCAGCGAGATGGCGAAACCATTGATACTGCTTGCCAAAAGAGGAATGGAATAAATGATGCTTTCCACATCTTCGGGGTAAATGTTTGCTCCCATAACCGACACCGTGCTGTCTTTCCTACCGTAGATAAAAAGAAACGGAAGATACCAGCGGGGGTAGGCACATTTTCGTTCCAATTCCTCCAAATTAATGCCGTGCAACCCAAGCTTTTGTTTCATCTCATCAAAAGTGAGCATGCCGCCTTCGTCCTTGATGTTATACCGGATCCGCGGGGAAAGAGTCCAAGGCTTGCTGATGGTCACAACCACCTCGTGGTCGATGATTTCGACCAGATGGTCCAGTGGATTATATTGAAAGAGCATCGGCAAGCGATGTTCGTCTCCGAAGATAGTCTTTCTCAAGGCCAGGTCCTTGAAACAGAGTTTTCGGATCATCACCGTCAAGGGATTCTCGCCCGCCATGCCAATTTCCAAATCCGAAGCGCCATAACCGGAGTAAACGGTTTTGGCGTACTTGAGCAGATAATCGCGCAGTCCTTCTGACATACCTTCGCCGCCGACGAGACCATGGATGGTGTATGCCTGCCAATTGAACCCTCTGCGCTCTCCTTCATCGAAGAGGTATTTCAAAAAGGGCGGATAACCGTTGAGAATGTATGGGTAATTGTTTCCGAGAAACTCAAGGGTTCGGAGGATTTTGTCCACATCAGGACCCGTGGATTTGACGACGCCCAAGGATTGGGCCGCCAACGCCATGTTGAAACCCGTCGCCCAGGCTCCCATGCTGAACATGTTCAGCACGATGAACCTTTTGTCGCCGAAACAATACCTCAAGTAAACTCCGATCAGGTTCTTGACGATTTCGCGCTCGGTTTCGCTCCGCACCCAATTATAGGGAATCCCGGTGGCGCCGGAGGACTCATCAACGACAACACCTTTGAGGAAGAAACTCCCGTTGAGGCATCTTTCCTCAGTGCTGTAAGCCAAGATGTAATCCGATTTATCGGTGAGAGGCAGGGACCTGAGAATCTCTTTCGGGTCGGAGGATGCGCAGGACCAACCGCGCTTCCGCAGGAAATCGCTGTAAGCGGGAACGCGGTGACAAGCAATCAGGAACTCTTTGAAAGCCCTGTAATAGCAGGCGTCCGCGCCGAGCTTTTGCGGAGCGTGACGGACGATAAGAGAAAACACAGCATAGTTCTTCAAGATGCTCCCTTGCATCAGATCGATAAATCGAATCAGAAGAATGAAGAGTTTGCTGATGAGGCCAACTCGAATTGTTTTGTCAATATGCATTTCTCTCCACAGCCACTCGGGTGATCAAGAGCAGCGACAGGATTTCAAGTCGTCATTACCGTTACAATGATCCTCCGCCAGTTTCTCTAAGCGCCATTCCGGTCAGTCCTGTAATTGTGACAGTTTTCGTTTCTCTCAGGCTAATCCAAGCATCCCATTTTCGTCAAATTCCAAGGTGTCATAATTCTACTAGCCCTTGTTCCTTTTGTAATTACGGCGGCCACACAACTCCTGACATCCAAGCGCCAAGGCCAGCCATGATCAAGCCGCCGATCGAAATGGCGAAGGGTCTGATTGTGGCCTTCAAATTCAGAAAGAAGAAAATCCAAGCCACGGGCGGCACAAAGAGGCAGCCGAAGAACCACCACAGATTACGATTGTAGGGCACCACCAGGAATCTGACTTCCCCATATAGACAGACGATTACACCGAGGAACAAAAGAGCATCGCCGAGAAATGTCATTTTGCTATTCCTTTCAAGTGCGTGGATATCCACGCATCCGCGGAACCCGCAGCGGACATGGTAAATCGCTTGGCAATCCAGGGCAAGGGCATTGTCGCTCCCAGACGCAGCCGAACCCGTTGGGGAGAAGGGACGAAGGCAATGTGGCTGGCGAGACGCCAGCCACGGCGACCGGGACGGTCGCGCTACCGAAACCGGGGGACGGGCACGGTGTGGCGGTGTCAAGAGATTTTCCAACAGATCGGGCTTGCGCGGGCGGGGCTTGTTCTGGAAGATGGCGTGCGTGAAGATTGGGATTGTCACCGGCGGCGGCGATTGCCCCGGACTCAACGCGGTCATTCGCGCCGTGGCCAAAGCGGCCACCAAACGCGGGTGGGAAACACTGGGGATCATCGGCGGTTTCGAGGGGTTGCTGCCCCCGCGGAATTTCCGAGTGCTGGACTACAAGGCGCTGGACGGCCTGCTGGTGCGCGGGGGCACCATCCTCGGCACGGCCAATCGCGGCCGTTTTTCGGCCAAGGTGGGGCACGGCGAAACCCGTCAACTGCCCGCCGAATTGATGGATGAAACGCGGCAGGGGATGGAACAACTGGGCCTGGCGGCGCTGGTCTGCGTGGGAGGCGACGGCACTTTGGCCATTGCATACCAGATGCATCAGCACGGCATCGCAGTGGTCGGCGTGCCCAAGACCATCGACAATGACCTGGCGGCGACGACGGTCACTTTTGGGTTCGACTCGGCGGTGGCGTGCGCGACGGACGCGCTGGACCGGTTGCATACGACGGCGGAAAGCCACAATCGCGTGCTGGTGCTGGAGGTCATGGGCCGCTATGCGGGCTGGATCGCGCTCTATGCGGGAGTGTCGGGCGGCGCGGACGTGATCCTCATCCCCGAGATTCCCTTTAGCTACGAGAGCATTTGCCGGGCGGTGGCGGAGCGCGAAAAGCTGGGCAAGCATTTCACGCTGGTGATTGCGGCGGAAGGCGCGCGGCCAATGGGCGGCGGCTTTGTGACCAGCGGCGCGCAGGAGGAGAATCGCGAGGCGCGGCTGGGCGGGATTGGCGCGGTGGTTGCGGCGGAGGTGGCGCGCCGAACGGGCAAGGAAACGCGGGTGGTGGTCCTGGGGCACCTTCAGCGCGGGGGAAGTCCGACGACGATGGACCGGACGATCTGCACGCTGTTCGGGGCCAAGGCGGTGGACCTGATTGCGGAGGGCAAATTCGGACAGATGGCCGCCCACACCGGGACTTCGGTCGAGAGCGTGCCGCTGGCGGAGGCGATCGGGCATCTGCGCACGGTGCCGCCGAAAGGCGGTGTGATCGATGCGGCCCGTTCGCTGGGTATCAGCATGGGCGATTGAGGACGCTTGGAGAGGGAAGGCGGGGAGTCATCGCGCGATGGCAGGCGCATTCGACTTGCTGCCGCCAGGGGCGATTTGATATGGACCGCGGCGGCAAGAGGGAGGGCGCGACGCCACTTTGATGCGAGGCGATTTCCGCCGCCTCGGAAGTTCCACGCGCCTCTGTAAAGTCAAAAGCGGTGTCGCCGCTACGCTTTGCCACCGCACTCCACAAAAGAGGCACCCAAAAAAGAGCTGCACCGCGCGATGGCGCGTCCCTGTTTTTTTTCTGTCCACGGAAGAGTATTGGCCAGTAAGTTCGTGGCATGACAGTTCCAAATTTGCTTTGGACCCTGGGGGCATCCGTTTTGCTGGCCAAGCCGATGATGCTGGCGGCCGCGCCGGCGCCCTTGCGCACCAATGACACGACCTTGTGGTTTGACGCCCGCCAGTTCGGCGTGGAGGGCCGCGGGTGGAATGACACCAAGAGCTTCTACGACCGCCTGCCGGCCAAGGCGGAAGGGAGGGTGCGTCCGCCGGTCTGGGACCTGAGCCGCAACAGCTCCGGGATGTGCGTGCGATTCGTCACCGACGCGACGACACTTCAGGCGCGGTGGGTGTTGACGGAAAGCTGGCTTTACCTGGCCAACATGACGGCGATTGGAAAGAGCGGCCTGGACCTTTACGTGAAGACGGACAGCGGCTGGCGCTGGCTGGCGGTGGGGCAGCCGACGGCGCAAACCAACGAGGTGACGCTGGCGGACAAACTGATACCCGGCAAGCGCCAATACTTGTTGTATCTGCCGCTCTATAACGGCGTGCAGGTTGTCGAACTGGGATTTCCGGCCGGCGCGGCGGTGGAAGAGGCGGGGCCGTGGGGTCCCGGGGTGAGGAAACCCGTCGTGTTTTACGGCACGTCGATTTTGCAAGGGCTGTCGGCGTCGCGGCCCGGCATGGTGTATAGCGCGATCCTTGGACGGCGGTACAACTGGCCGACGATCAACCTTGGATTTTCCGGCAACGGGAGACTGGAGCCGGAGATGGCGGACTTGCTGGCGGAGTTGGACCCGTCGGTCTATGTGCTTGACTGTCTGCCGAACATGGTGGCGGAAGAAATCACCGCGCGGATGGAGCCGTGCGTGCGCAAATTGCGCGACGCGCATCCGGCGACGCCGATCGTTCTGGTCGAAGACCGGACGATACAGGACTCCTATCTGATTTCCGGGCGGATGGAGTATTACCACTTGAAGGACCGCGCGGCCTTGAAGGCGGCATACGAGCGGTTGCGGCGGGAGGGCGTCAAGGAATTGTATTACATCGAAGGCGAGCATCTGTTCGGCGACGACGGGGAAGGCAGCGTGGATGGGTCGCACCCGACGGATTTGGGGTTCACGCGGCAGGCGGAAATAGTCGCAAAAACGCTTGGCCCACTGCTCAAGGCGGAGTAAGGGAGCATCTACTTAATCAATGTCAGGAAGCGGCATCTCCCGGGCATGGCAAACGCCTGCGCGCAAATTCCCGAATCTGGCGCCCCTACGGGGCTTAGAATTTGTTTGGGTTCGAGTTCTACAAAGATACCGCGCCTACCGCGCTGGGATTCAGCATTGAGAATGATGTTTAGTCTGGTTTGTGCAAAGAGGCGGCGTTTATGGCGCCGGGATTGAACATTGAAACAAATCCGAACACGCCTTGCAAAAGGGGGCAAAGAGGCGCACTGTGGCAGTGGAGCCACATTGGTTGGTTTTCTGCAATATGAAGATACTTCTGGTCAGCCCAAGAACACCCGACACGTTTTGGAGCTTCAAGCACGCCCTGCATTTCGTTTCCCGCAGGGCCTGCATGGCGCCGCTGGGTTTGTTGACGGTCGCGGCGACGCTCCCGTCGGATTGGGAACTCAAGCTGGTGGACCTGAACGTGAGGCGGCTCAAGGAGCAAGACCTGCGTTGGGCGGACTTCGTGCTGCTGGGCGCCATGATCGTGCAGAAGGAATCTGCCCGCGAAATAGCGGCGCGGTGCGCGGCGGCGGGGAAAACGGTCATTGCCGGCGGCCCTCTGTTCACCACCGGGCACGAAGACTTCCCCGACCTCCACCACTTCGTTCTGGGCGAGGCCGAGGAGGTCATGCCGCAGGTGGTGGAAGATTTGCGGCGCGGCAACTTGCAACCCCTTTACCGCGCCGAGAACCGGCCCGACATCACCCGTTCGCCCGCACCGCGGTGGGACCTCATCAAATTCCGCCATTATGTGACCATGTCGGTGCAGTTCTCGCGCGGGTGCCCGTTCGATTGCGAGTTTTGCGACATCACGGTGATGAACGGACGGGCGCCGCGCACCAAAACGCCGGCGCAATTGATCGCCGAACTGGAGGGCTTGCGGCAACGCGGATGGAATGAAATGGTTTTCATCGTCGATGACAATTTCATCGGCAACAAAGAGCGGACCAAGGAGCTGCTGCGCGCGCTGGTCGAATGGCGTTCGCGCACGCGGACCGGGATGGGGTTTCTCACCGAGGCATCAATGAACCTGGCCGATGACGCGGAGTTGTGCGCATTGATGGTGCAGGCCGGTTTCAGAAAGGTCTTTGTCGGCATTGAGACGCCTTCGATCGAGGCGCTGACCGAATGTCACAAGCTCCAAAACCGCAACCGCAACCTGGTCGCCTCCGTCCAAACCCTGCAACGCGCCGGCATGGAGGTCATGGGCGGATTTATCGTCGGGTTCGACAGCGACAAGAGCGACATTTTCAAGAGGCAGTTTGAATTCATCCAACGCTCCGGGGTGGTCACGGCGATGGTGGGACTGCTGACGGCGCTGCCGCAGACGCGGTTGTGGCACCGGCTCAAAAGGGAGGGGCGGCTGGTGAGCGAAAGCTCCGGCAACAACACTGACGCGGCGCTGAATTTTCAGCCGAGGATGAACCGGGAGTCACTGCAAAGGGGTTATCGTGAACTGATGAAGCGCCTTTACGAGCCGCGAAACTATTACCAGCGCATCCGGACTTTTCTCACGAGCCATCGCCCGACCGGACCGCGCCGCCGACTGTCGCGGGCCGATTTGATGGCCTTTTTGAAATCGTGCTGGGCGCTGGGGATATGGCACCGTGGCCGCGCCGGATATTGGCGGCTGTTCTGGAGCACGCTTTTCAGGCGTCCGCGTCAGTTTCCGAAAGCCATGGAACTGGCCATCCTGGGCTACCATTTCCGCCGAGTGGCGGGAAAACTTTGAGAGCGCCGCGCCGCCTTTTATTCAGACAGGGCGCGAAAATAGATTGCCCCCGCCGAGGGGAAGTTTTACCGTCGAAGAGTCGTGAATTACGAGGCTGTCATCGGACTGGAAACACACGTCCAGCTCAAGACCCGCACCAAAATGTGGTGCGGCTGCGCCAATGAATTCGGCGCGCCCCCCAATTCCAACGTCTGCCCCGTGTGCCTGGGCCTGCCGGGCGTCCTGCCGGTCGCCAACGAGGAGGCGCTGCGCTTGACTGCGCTGACGGGCCTGCTGCTGCGGTGCGGGCTGCCGGGGCTGGCCAAGTTCGACCGGAAGAATTATTTCTATCCGGACATGCCCAAGAATTATCAAATCACCCAATACGACAAGCCGTCCACCGTCAACGGCTTTCTTGACTTCGAGTTCGATGGCGGCATCTCGCGTGTGCGCATCACCCGCGCCCATCTGGAGGAGGACGTGGGCAAGAACATCCATTTCGAGCGCAACAGCGGGGTGGATTTCAACCGCGCGGGCGTGCCGCTGCTGGAGATCGTATCCGAGCCGGAAATCACCGGCCCGCTGATGGCTTACGAGTATCTGAACGCGCTGGTGCAGGTCCTCCGCCATGGGGGCATCAGCGATTGCGATATGGAGAAAGGGGAGGTCCGATGCGACGTGAACGTGAGCGTTCGACCGGTCGGCGCGAGGGAGTTGGGCAAGAAGGTCGAAATCAAAAACATGAACAGCTTCAGCGCGGTGCGCCGCGCGCTGGAGCACGAGATTCCCCGTCAAATCCACGTTCTCGACAGCGGGGGAGAGCTGGCGCAGGAAACCCGCCGCTGGGACGATGCGGGCGGGGTGACCGAAACGATGCGGAGCAAGGAAATGGCGCATGATTACCGCTATTTCCCCGAGCCGGACCTGATGCCGTTCCAGCCGACGGAGGCTTGGCTGGCGGAAGTCCAGCGGCGGGTGGTGGAATTGCCGCTGGCCAAAAAGCAGCGACTGATGCGCCAGTACCAATTGCCGGCCTCCGACGCCCAGACGTTCGTGTGGGACCGGCCGCTGGCCGATTACTTCGAGACCCTGGCCCGGAAGGCAAAGAACCCCAAGGCGGCGGCCAATTGGATCATCAACAACCTGCGCGGCAAGCTGGCCGAAACGAAAACGGCGCTGGCGGACTTGAAGTTCAAACCGGAATATATACTTGACCTTGTGGAACTGGTTGAAGGCAAAAAAATCAGCAGTTCGGCCGCGCAGCAAGTTTTTGGAAGGATGTTCGACAGCGGGGAGGCGCCGCTTGCCATCGTGGAGAAAGAAGGCCTGGCGCAAGTCAGCGACAGCGGGGCCATTGAAGCCCTGTGCGAGCAGGCCATTGCGGCCCATCCCGGGCCGGCAGCCGACTACAAGGCGGGCAAAGCCGCGGCGCTGAATTTTCTCAAGGGCCAGGTCATGAAGTTGAGCAAAGGCAGAGCCAATCCGAATCTTGCCGGCCAAATCCTGGAGAGGAAGTTGAAATAGCATGAGACATCGAGGTCAACCCAAAGTCGCGGCCGGCGCCCCCGGCATGAAAAAGCTGTTCGCGCTCGGTGTCTTAGTCATGGGGCTGGCCCGCCTGGTGGCGGGTGAAGCCGCTCCCGGCCTCAAAGACGCCGTCATCCTGATCATCCGTCACGCCGAGAAGCCGGAGAGCGGCAAGGAGTTGTCGCCCGCCGGCTTTGAGCGGGCCAATGCGTACGTCGGTTATTTTGAGACCTTCCAGGCCGATGGCAGGCCGGTGAAACTGGACAGCCTCTTCGCGGCCAGCGACACCGAAAACAGCGTTCGGCCGCGGCTGACGCTGGAACCATTGAGCCGCGCACTGCATATTCGGCTCGACACCCGCTTCAAGGACAAGGAACCGGAGACGCTGGCGCGCGAACTGGAATCCAAGGCGCACGGGACCAACATTTTAATCTGCTGGCGCCACGCCCGGCTGCCCGAACTGGCGCATGACCTGGGCGCCGATCCGGCCGCGCTTCTGCCCGGCGGGAAATGGCCGGACGATGTGTTTGATTGGGTGATCGAACTGCGCTACGACCACGAGGGGCGGATCATTCCCGGCCAATGCAAGCGCATCAGCGAAGGGATCAAGCTGAAGGCCGCCCACTGACTTTCGCCAGCCGTAAATAAGAAAAAGCGAATTGAGGGTTAAGTCCATCGCGCAATCCGCCGATACCAAGTCGTACGTGCCTCCTCGTTCAAGCACGGGGCGGACACACTATGGACGAAAAACGCATTTTGTTTGCGGACGCGGATCCGCGGGCGATGGAGGAGTTCTCCAAAGCTCTAGGCACCGACTGGAGCATCACCGGCGTGACCAGCGGCATGAGCGCCTTCAGCATTATCCAGCGCGAATCCTACGCCGCGGTCGTCGCCAACCTCGATCTGCCAGAATTGGACGGCGCCGAATTGCTCAATCACGTCCGTGTCGCCCATCCCAATACCGTCCGCTTCATTGTCGCCTCCGACGCACAACGGGACCGGGTAATGAACCAGGTTGTGGGCGGCCATCAATTCCTGGCCCGGCCATTCGATAGGACCGCGCTCAAAACCATCGTTGAACGCTCTCTGACCGCCACGACCGGGGTGCTGAGCAATAACATGCGCCAGTTGATCGGGCGCATCCGCACCTTCCCCAGCATCCCCTCGGTTTACCTGGAGGTCCTCAACGCATTGAACAATCCCGACGCCACGACCGAGGAGATCGGCGCCATTGTCGCCAAAGACATGGCCATCACCACCAAGCTGCTGCAAGTGCTCAATTCGGCCTGGTTCAGCCTGCCGCGGTCGATTACCGACCCCGGCGAAGCCGTGGGCCTGCTCGGATTTGAAACGGTGAAATCGCTGGTGATGACCATCAAACTTTTAAGTCAATACGATAAAGTCAAGCCGGTATATTTCTCAATCGACGCGGTGTGGCGGCACAGCACCAACGTCGCGCGGACGGCCCGGGAAATGGCGATGCGGGAAACCAGCGACAGCGCGCTGGCCGGCGCCGCCTACACCGCCGGGTTGATGCACGACCTTGGCAAGGTCATCCTTGCGGCCAACTTTGACGAGCAATACAACGGCGCCCATGCGCTGGCGCACAAGCAGCAGATTCCATTGTGGGAAGTCGAGAAGGACATTTTCGGAGCGACGCACGGCGAAATAGGTGCTTATCTCTTCGGCCTGTGGGGAATGCCGCCCAATGTCATCGAGGCGGCCGCGCACCACCACGATCCCTCGCACGCCGGCAACAAGACATTCAGCCCGTTGACGGTGGTGCATCTGGCCAACGTCCTGGAGTATGAAAGCAATCCCCCCACCGACGGCTTGCCGCTGCCGGCGATGGACCTGGACTATTTGCGGGAAATCGGTCTGGCGGATCGCGTTCCCTTGTGGCGTGAGACCGTGCGCAACCCCGACTCGGCCGCAGCGGCGGCACACGTCCCCGCCGCTCGTTCCGCTCCCATTCGCGCGCCCAAACCGCAAACAATCGCCGCCGTTCAAGCGGCCCCATCCGAGCCGTGGGGCTTGCGCCAATGGCTCTATGCCGGTCTGGGTGTGGCCGCAGTGGTGGTGTTGCTGTGTGGATTGGAGTTCGTCCGGCTCGAACAGGTTTCGGCAAAAGAGGCACGCCGGCAATCCCTGGCCAGCGTCGCGACAGCCGATCCAAAGCCGACACCTGTGGCGGCCGCCCCAACCCCGACTCCGGCGCCGGCCCCAATTCCAGCCGCGCCTGCTCAAACCAATCACAGCGAAATTGCCGCCGTGACTGTTGCCCATAATGTTGCGCCACCGACTGTTCCGCCGCCGGGCCCTCGTCCGCCTCCGGAGGAACTGGCGTTCAACGGCATCAAACTTCAGGCGATATTTTTTTCCGATCATCCCTGCGCCATGATCAACAATCGGACCCTACACGTGAACGAGGAAATCGCGGCTTGCCGGGTGCTGGCAATCAACCGCTCGTCCGTCACGCTCGAGCATCAGAACCTGCGCAAGACCCTCACCCTCAAGTAAGCTTCTATTCCGGCTCCGCCGCCCCTTCGAGGATGAGTCCTCTTGTTGACGGAAACCGCTCGTAAAAGAGCGCCAGCGCGTCGCGCAAGTGTTTGGCGTAGCGGAAATGCGCGCCCAGCCCCGTCCTTAACTCGGCCTCGTATATGAATTTGTCCGCCGTGGTGACATGCTCGAACGGAAACTCCGTTCCCAACAATGTCCAGTAAATGTAAGCCGGGCTGGATTCGGCCAGGCGCCGGGCGGCCGCGGCGGTGGCCTGACGCCCAATGGCCGCCAGGCCGTCCAGGCGCGTCCGCTTCTCCATGTCCGCGGCTGGCATTTGATCGGCCGCGAAGTAAAATCCCTTGGGAATCTGCGGGCAATACTTGGCTCCCGTGCGATGCCGGTTCAAATCCCGAATCTCGGCAAATCCAATGGCCGACCACCCGAACCGCACGCTGGTTCTCGGCAAGGTGCTCCCGATGGGCGCATAACGGTGGGCGTGGTGCGCCAGGTCGGCGGCGAAATCTTCGTCTGAGATTCCTTCCGGCGGCATGACGGACAGGTAAGGCACCGCCAAGCCTTCCTCGCCAGCGGTCAGCGGCTCTCTTCTGGCCCGTCGAGCCAGTTTTGCAAACTCATCGGCAATCGCCCCCGCCACCGCGTCGGTCCGGCGCGCGTGTTTGATCATGCGCGGGGCGGGGATTTCCAGTTCCGCGCGCACCGATTCTCCCAGGCGCACGGCCTCTGGCAACGGCTGGGCCAGCAGATACTGGCAGAGGTTGACCCAGCCGCGGGCCGACATGATCAGCATCACATTGGTCGCCGCGCTTGCGGGCAGAAAATACCGGGCGCGGTCGAAGGCGTAATTGCGCCGCATCCGCATCACCTTTTTGCGTGCGGCATCGGAGCCGTCATCCAGCAAGGATCGCGGGATGCCCATCAACGCCGGGTTGCCGGCGGCCACTTGGTCCCATATCTCCAGCGCGGCTTGATAAGCGTCGAAACAACCGCTCATGAGCGCGCGCCACTCGCCTGTCTCCTCCTCCGCAATGCCCAGATGCTCCGGTGCGATCAGGCCCTCGGCGGAAATTTTAATGTAGCGGGTGGAAGACTCCTGCCCTCCCGCCGTCGGGCACAGCGTCCAGATATAATAGGCCAGCCAGATGGAAATCCCGTCGATGAACATCGCCACCGGAACCATGTCGGCGATGGACTGGTGGCCGTAATCGACCATGCGAAAAATGGAATCGACCGACTTTTCCAGATGGGCCGGATCGATTTTTGAGAGGATGGCCTCCAGTCCCTCGTTATTGCGGGAATAGCGGGCGCCGCTGGCCGCCAGCAACTCGGGCGTCAGGGCGGGCCGCCCGGCGTTGCGCGAGGCCTCGCTGGGACAGATGGCAACCTGTGTTACTTTCATGCGCGCATTATGCGGAGACAGGCGGCGGATGCAACTTCCCCTCTTCCAATTTGATCATGCCGCTTTTGCGCGCGATGTCGTCGAGGACAACCGAGATCAGGCGCTGCAATTCGCTTTGCTCGCGGGTGACATACCAGGCGAAGGCCGGGACGGTGAGAAGCAAGAACCAAATCTGCCACAGCGAGTGCCAGACAAACCCAATGACCACCAACTCGAAACCCAGCATGGAGCACAGGGCGACCTTGGCCGAGAGCGACCAGGCGGTGCGCAGGCGGCAGCGCAGCCGTTGCCGGCCCCCGGCGTGGGCCTCCTCCACGGTGGCCAGTTGCAGGTGCGCCCATCGGCTGCCAAATATCTCCACGTCGAAATCGCTCCAACCCGCGTCGGCCTTGATCTCCCACCCTTGCTCGTCCAGCCGTTGGATGATGTGGCGCACGAAATCCAGCCGGTCCAGCCGGCTTTCCGACCAATACTCCACCTGCTCCATCGCGGCGGGCCGGTCCCTGAGGGCCAGGGACTCCAGCGATTCGATCGCCTTTCTCGGCGTTGGTCCGAAACTGAGGCGTCCCTGGTAGCGCGCCCATCCGCGCACAATGGGTTGGAGGAAAAAAAGCAGCGCGACCAGGGGACGCGACCAGAAGCGCCGTTTGTTGCGCGGGAGCGCGGCCTGGACCCCCGCCGCCACGCATACCGCCAGTGAAAAGGTGACGCTGGCCAGCGCCAGCGGCAGCAATATCCGGAACGGAACCGAGAGCGCCAGCAACGGCAGATTCACCAGCGCGTGGTATTCCAGGCTGGTGCAGAGCATCAGCACCGTCGCCGGTTCGGATTGATAGAGGCTTTGGAAGAAACCCGTTCCAAACAGCCCGCGGTATATCATCGGACGCCGCAGCATCAGCCCGAATTTGGACGTGGTGTAGATCCGCCCCTGCCAGACGCTGCCGCCGAAGGTGTTGAAATACTCCGGATGCCGCCGCACGAGCATCGCCTCGGCTTCCCCGTAGCCGCTTTGCTGGAGGAGATACGCTCCCACGGTCGAGCGCCGGTAATGCCAGACGAATGCCGGCGGACTGAATCCAATGCGATAGCCCCGCTGCTGCAACCGCCAGCACACGTCCACGTCGTCGCCGGCCCGCTGAAAGATCGGGTCAAACCCGCCAATCTCCGTCAGCGCCCATTTGTAGAACGCCATGTTGCAGCCGGGGACGTGCTCCGCCTGGCGGTCGCTGAGCATGACGTGCGCCGGACCGCCCGGCGAGACCATCACCGCCGCCGCGACCGCCGAGTCGTCCGGCGGCAGGAAATTATGGCCTCCCACCCCGACGAATGCCCCCTTGAGCAAGTCCCCCGCCAGGTAGTAAAGCCAATCCTCATCCGGACGGCAGTCGGCGTCGGTGAACGCCACGACCTCACCCTCGGCGGCAAAAATGCCGGCGTTGCGCGCGACCGCCAATCCTTGGTGCTCCTGGCGCAGGCAGCGGAACTTCTTGTAGAGCGACGCCACCTGCGGGGTGATGTCGCTCGATCCGTCATCGACCACGATGACCTCGTAGGACGGGTAATTGAGCCGGCCCAGAGAATCCAGGCACGGCTGCAAGGTGCGCCCGCCGTTGTAGCACGCGACCACGACACTTACTTTGGGGTAGCGATGCAGCGGGAAATAGGGGGCCTGCGCAAATTTGGCCGCCACCGCCTCGAACGAGGCCTTCGGCGCCCGTTCGCGGGTCGTCAACCCAAACTGCCAGTCCGGCACGTCGCGCCCGTCCTTGTGCCACTCATCGGTAAAACTATATATGACAGCCCCTGCCAGCCCCGCGCGGAAGGCGGACTCGATCTGCCACTGGAGCGTCTCGCATTTTTGGGCCTCGCCTTCCCGCAGGCTGTCCATGCCCAGTTCCCCCAGCATCAGCGGCCTGGCATCGGCTATCATCTGCAAGCGCGCCAGGTAATTCTCGAAGGGCCGCTGCTGGTGAAGATAGACATTGAAGCAGGCGAAATCCATGTTCTGCGGCCGCAAGAATTCCGTCGGCGGATAATTGCCAAAGGTGCAGAGGCACTCCGGATCGACCCATTTGGCCGCCTGCGCCAGCTCGTCAAGAAAGTTTTCCACCGCGGCCGCCCCGCTCCAGCGCACGATGTCGGGCGGCAATTCGTTGACAACGCTGTACGCGAAAACGGCCGGATGCCGCGCGCAGGATTGGACGGCGGCGCGGACGGCGTTGCGGGCCTCGTCCTGAAGGGCCGGAGAATCCAGGAAGCACAGATGCTTGTTCCAGGGAATGTCAATGAGCAGCTTCAATCCGTGTTGCTCGGCCAGGTCCAGCAGCCAGCGGGGCGGCACGTGATAAACGCGCATCAGGTTGGCCCCCAGCCGGCCAATGAGTTCCATATCCCGCTCCGTGTCGCCCCGGCTCAGAAACGGCTCGCCGGCCGCGCCGGGCCGGAACGGCCCATAAGTGACGCCCTTGGGATAGAACTTGTGGGCGCCGACGCGAAAGAACTTCCCGCTGACCACGGGGCGCGAGGAAGAAGCTGTCGAAAGGGGAGTGTTCATGCGCACGACGTTGCCGGAGCGCGGGCTTGGAGCTTGTCCGCATCCGCTCCGGCCCGGCAGGCGGGGGGGAGGGAACAGACAAGCCTGGCAAAACCTAAGGTTTTCATCCTGTCGCGTTTGACGGGCCGCAGTCTGTCCCGCTTCACTTTTTTCGTCAAACTCCAAGCAGCGGGGGCATCGTGGCAGGATTGAGGCAAATAACTTTGGCACGAAATTGACGAATTGGCGATTTTGTGCCAAAATGTGAGCATAAGGTTTTGGCACAAAATCGACAAAAGCGTTGTTTTGTGCCAGACATCAGCCGCCAGAGAGCGGCACAAAATGATATGGCTCTATTTGTTGGACGTGAGACTGAGCAGGCGGAATTTCGGCAGCTTTTCCGCAAGAAAACCGCATCGCTGGTAGTCTGCGAGGGGCGCCGCCGCATCGGGAAGAGCACATTTGTCCGGGAGTGCGCCCGAGAGGCGGACCACTTTCTATCCTTTGAAGGACTGCCACCGCGGCCAAACATTGGGCGGAAGGAGCAATTGGATATCTTCACGCAACGTCTGTCTGATCAAACCAAAGCGCCCAAGGTTGCGCTGGAGAACTGGCCGCAGGCGTTTCAACTTCTGGCCAGCCTTCTGCCGGCCACTGGACGGACGGTGTTGCTGTTGGACGAGATTTCCTGGATGGCTGTGGGTGAGCCTGACTTCGCCGGCCATTTGAAGGTGGCATGGGACAATCTGTTTTCCCGGCGCGATCGGCTGGTCCTGGTCCTGTGCGGCTCAGTGACCTCATGGATTCAGGAAAACATCTTAAATCAGACCGGCTTCGTCGGAAGATGTTCGTGGCAATTTCGCCTGCCGCCGCTGTCCCTGCCATCGTGCAATCTCTTTTGGCGCGGCAAGGAAATCAGCGCCTCGGAGAAGCTGAAGGTCCTGTCGATCACCGGGGGCGTGCCTCGTTATCTCGAAGAAATCGACCCCGCGCAAAGTGCGGAACAGAATATTAAAAGGCTCTGTTTTCATCCCGGCGGATTGCTTTTCCGCGAATTCGACCAAATTTTTCACGACATTTTTTCGCGCCGCGCCGAGGCCTATCGAAAAGTGGCAGCCGCGCTGGCGGAAGGACCCAAAGCCGTTTCGGAAATCAGCGCCGCGTTGGGCCAAGAGCGAGGCGGGACGTTGAGTGCCGTCGCAGAAGACTTGGCGGCGGCAGGATTTATCAGTCGCGATGCCTCCTTTGATCCGGTGACCGGACGGACGCATCCCTACGGAGTGCGCTACCGTCTTTGCGACAATTACATCCGATTCTACCTGCGCTGTGTGGAGCCGGTTCGCGGGGCCGTCGAGAAAGGGCTATTTAGATGGACGTCGATGGGGTCACTGCCCGGCTGGGACACCTTGATGGGGCTGCAATTCGAGAACCTGGTGCTGGGCAATTTGGCGACAGTATTTGGCAAGACCGGCCTGGCGAATGTGCCGATTCTTAATGCCGGCCCCTATTGCCGGCGTCCCGCTCACCGTCAGGAAGGTTGCCAGGTTGACCTACTCATTCGGACCCGCCAATCTCTCTACGTATTCGAGGTCAAATTCCGGCGGCAAATCGGCAAGGCGATTGTCTCCGAGGTGCGCGAGAAAGTTGAACGGCTTAAAGTTCCTCGTTCCCTGTCCGTGCGAACCGGGTTGATCTATCAAGGGGAACTGCACCCAGAGATCCAGCCGTCTGACTATTTCGATTTTCTCCTCCCGTTCGAGAACTTGCTTGTGTAAGCAATTTGGGCCGACAATGAACGCTGTTGCCACCTCCGCTCGGAAGCCCTCTGCTATCGCTATAGTCCTTGTTCCATAAGCGGCTCTCCGGTAAAATCACTCCGTGAAATCGAATCTCTCTCCCCTTACGTTCGATTCGCTGATTCTCCTGATCCTCTGCACGCTATCGGAGCCTTTGCCCGCGCACGCCCAAAGCGTCGATTGGCGCGCCGCGCGGAACGTGGCAGGGGCGTATAATGCTTTTGGGTTCAACCTGCTGGCACAAATGCGGAGGTCTCTTCCCGACAAGAATATTTTCATTAGTCCAGTCGGGGCGGGTTTTGCCTTGGCCATGGTGCAAAATGGGGCCGGTGGCCAGACCGGGGAAGAAATCCGACAGGCGTTGCAGATCGACCGCATGGGCGCGCCGGAGGCAATTGCTGCCACCGCCTCTTTGCTCCAATGCCTGCAGAATCTCAACCACGGAGACGGGCAGGGGACGAAAACTCAATTGGAGATTGCCAATAGTTTGTGGATCAACAAGGGCTTCCCGATAAAGCCCTCTTTCCTTTCCGTCAACCAGGAGTCATTTAAGGCGCAGGTTTCGGGCGCGGATTTCAGCGCCCCCGCTACTGTGCCGCTGATCAACGCCTGGGTGAGCGAGCACACTCACGGAACAATCCCGCAAATCCTGGCGCCACCGCTGGATCCGTTGACGCAGGTGATCGTGCTCGATGCCATTTACTTTAAGAGCGATTGGTTGTTCCAATTCGATCCCAAGCTGACCAGTGACAAGCCTTTCAAGCTAGGAGACGGCAAGACGCCAAAGTATCCAAGAATGTATCAGACCGGCAGGTTTCAGTATTTTGAAAACCGACAACTGCAAGCCATCGCGCTGCCCTACTCTTACCATGTCGCGATGTATGTCATCCTGCCAAAGTCCTCGTTGAGCACTTTGGTGAACCAGTTGACACCGGACAACTGGAAGAAATGGACTGCCCAAATGACCGGCCGGGCCGGCTCAGTGGAATTGCCGCACATGAAATTGGAGAATAGCTACGGATTGGACGGCTCGTTGGCCGCTTTGGGGATACGCCGCGCTTTTACTCCCGAAGCCGATTTCAGCGGGATTTCTGACCAGAGCTTGTACGTCAGCAGTGTCGTGCAAAAGACATTCGTCGAAGTGAACGAGCAGGGCACAATGGCGGGCGCAGCGACCGTACTCACGTTGACAGCGGGTATTCACGACCCCAAAAAGGAACCACCCCCTTTCGAGATGATTGTGGACCATCCCTTCCTCGTCGCCATCTGCGACAACGCAACTGGCAGCGTACTGTTCCTGGGTGCTATCGTGGACCCCGGCAATTCGCGGCCGTAAGGAACCGAATGGGCGAATAGGCGCATCTCGAAACGACCACCGTGGGAATGCAAATACATGGGGCCGAGATGTGGCCGGCGAGACGCCAGCCACGGCGACCGGGACGGTCGCGCCACCCAAAGATCGTTGTCGGAATGGCGGGACCGGTCACACCAACGCCACTTGGTGCCTGGTAAGCCAGGTCAACGCCGGGTCGAACTGGCTTAATGGACTCACGAAAGTTTGCCGGAGTTGCGGGCGAATTCCTCCGCGGTCGAAGATTGCGAGGCATGCATTGCCGGTAAACCTGCTCTTGAATTTGATAGCCGGCACTTGCGAGGGATGCAACTGAATCGCCAGGCCCCATTGTTGGGGGACACTAAGATCCTCGTTCATCAGAGCGGCAAGATCAACGGTCAAGGCGCCGCGCGTGGTCGTTTTGGACAGATCGCAAAGGTGGAGATTGGGCACATCGATCGTCGAGATCAACAGGTCATCCCACTGAGTTTGAGGCAGGGCGTGCCCGTTATCGAAAAGTGCATCACCGAAAACTTCCCAGAGAGAGGTTTCCGGATCAATTGCCACATACAGAATCGGGGAGGGGCACTTTGGATGCGAGTAACGATGCGTCAAATTGAGGTTGAAGAGAATCGCACTACGAACGCGAGGATGCACCCTAAACCAAGTTCGAGCGATCTGCCGTGTGCAGGGAAGTTTTTGCGTTCCCAAGTCCGGCGGGGGCAATCTAATGGGACGAATGGCTGGATTACCCGCCATAGCCCCTGGCCGCCTGCAAAACCTTGTTCACCTCTCCCGCCCGCAAGCAGTCCACGGGTCTTTTTTTCCCAAGGAAGCCCCTGTTGGAAAGGAAGAAGAGCATGCGGCCGAAATCATCCAACCGGCTGCCTGCCTTGAGGATTTTGAGAACCTCCTCCAAGCCTTCGAGCACCTTGTGATCTTTGAATTGCCACACGGGAAAGCGCGCCGCATTCTGCCGTTCCTCGCGCCAGGCAATAATCTGTCCCTTGTGATACCGTTTCAAAATAGCGGCCTTGGAAATGCCAAGCTCTTGAGCAGCTTCCTGTGCCGACAGGCTCCCCCCTTCTGCTTCCATGAGCTTTCGGCGCGCGGTGATTCCGCGGGCCATGGCATTGACCAGACGATTATCAGCCTTGGCGACGGGGTATTCCCGACAAAGAGCAATTTCGGCCAATTTGATCATATTCGATGGAGCCGCGATCACGGGATCCGACTCCACCGCGCTCCGCCGCAAAGCGGAACGTATATTCTTCACAATCCGATCTTCGGCGTCCTTGCGTTCTTGAATGGGAGCATCGACTGTAGCAGTGTTTGCCATGCATCAGCAGTGTGCCCTCTCGGCTCCACTTTGTCAACTTCGTAAACCGGGCACCACCGAAACAATCCTGGCCGTCGCGCCCATTCTAAGAGTCCGGCGCCGCTCGGAAGGGAAGCATTGGCGTATTTGTGCCAGCATTGAGGCAAATAGCTTTGGCACGAATATGAAAAATTGCCACTTTTGTGCCAAAATGTGAAGAGACGGTTTTGGCCACAACACAGCGAAAAACATTGTTTCGTGCCAGAAATCGTGATGCACCACACAATGGCGTTGCAAAAGAAGTGGGGTGGCCAACGGGATTCGAACCCGCAACAACAAGCTCCACAAGCTTGGACTCTACCAATTGAGCTATAGCCACCAGCCGCCGGGTAAGATAGTTTTTCCCGCCAGCCAGGTCAAGTTCGCTTCTCAAGCGCGCAGGAGTTCGGCGACCGTTTTCCTCAATTGCGCCGGATCGTAGGGCTTGCCCAAAAACCGGTTGACTTTGGCCGGGCCCATCAAAGCAATCGAGCCATCGACCGTCCCGCTCATAAGGAGCGTTTTGAGGGAGGGGTGCAGCTTGCGCGAGGACTGGATCAAGTCCAGCCCGTTCATCTCTCCCATGTCGTAATCGGTCACCAGCAACGCGGGCTTTGGACCGGCTTCCCCGAGGGCCTGCAACACGGCTTTGGGGTCCGAAAAGTGCCGGACTTGGTATCCGGCGGCTTCCAGCACGGCCGCGGTCAACTCGCCCAAGGTCGCGTTGTCATCGACGACAAATACCGATCCGGGCAGGGCAGAGGCACGACTGGCGTGTTTGGGCATTTTCATAAGAACTGTCGGTGTTTGCATATAAGCGATTGCCGGCCCGTTTGGCAAGAAAGTTTATTACGCAATTCCGCATTGCGCCGGGCGGCCGGCGGCAGTATTAATTAACCCGGTATGCCACACCACACAACAACCTCGTTGGGTTTCGTGTTGTTTTTGGCCGCCGCCCTTTGGCTGACGGTGCCGGGCGGCGCGTCCGCGCAGAGCCTGGAGGAAACAGGGCAGGATTTATTGCGAGGCCATTACGAGAGCGTCATCAAAACGGCCGGAAAGAAGGTCGATGGCGGCGATTACCGCGGGGACTGGCGCAGCCTCCTGATAAAATCGTTGTTGACGGTGGGGCGCTACGGAGAGGCTTACAGCAACGCGCTGGCCGGGCTGAACGATTATTCCGGCGGCCTGGAGATGCACTTGCTGGCGCGGCAAGCGGCGCTGTTTCAGGGAGATTCGGCAGGGGCGCGCCGCCAGTTGCTGGAGATGAAGCTGCTGATCGAGCGGCGCCAAGGGGCGTTTCCGAGCGAGGACGCCGCGGCGCTGGGGCAGGCGCTGCTGCTGCTGGGACTGGAGCCGCGCCTGGTGCTGGAGAATTGCTTCCGCCGCGCCGAGACGATGGACCCGCCCCAGCGGGAGGCTTTTCTGGCGGCGGGCCAGTTGGCGCTGGATAAACATGATTTCACACTGGCAGCGGAGACGTTTCGCGCGGGACTGAAGAAGCTTAACGATGCGGATATGGAAGGGGGGTTGGCCCAGGCATTCGCGCCCAGCGACAGCGACGAGATGCTGAAGGCCATCCGGGCCGCGCTGGCTCTGAATCCGCGTCACATCCCCAGTTTGCTGCTGCTGGCGGATTATTTGATTAACGGGGAGGAATATGACGCGGCCGAAGAGCAGCTTGCGCTGGCGCTCAAAGTCAATCCGTCCCGTCCGGAGGCGCTGGCCTATCGGGCCGTGCTGGCGCACTTGCGCAACGACCCGCAGGCCGAGCAACAATGGCGGGCGGAAGCGTTGAAGAGCTGGCCCGACAACCCGCAGGTCGATTATCTCATCGGCCTTAAACTGGCGCAGAAGTACCGGTTTGCGGAAGGGGCGGCGGCGCAAAAGCGGGCGCTGGACTTTGACCCCACCTATCTGCCGGCCCGCCGCGAATTGGCGGAGGACTTGTTGCGGCTGGGACAGGAGGAGGAGGGGTGGCGGCTGGCCCGGCAAGTCCACACCCAGGATGATTACGACGTGACCAGTTACAATCTGGTCACCCTCCACGAAGAGATGGCGAAGTTTGAGACCCTTTCCAACGCGGATTTCATTGTGGAGATGGCGCCGCGCGAAGCGCAATTGTATGGCGACCGGGTGCTGGATTTGCTGGGCCGCGCCAAGGCGGCGTTGTGCAGCAAGTACGGCGTCGATCTGCCACAGCGGACCACGGTGGACATTTTTCCCGACCCGAAGGATTTCGCGGTGCGGACGTTCGGGCTGCCGGGCAATCCCGGCTATCTGGGGGTTTGTTTTGGGTCTGTCATCACCGCCAACAGCCCGGCCTCCCAAGCGCCTAATCCGGCCAATTGGCAGGATGTCCTCTGGCACGAGTTTTGTCATGTCGTCACTCTCAATGCGACCCGCAATCGGATGCCCCGCTGGCTGAGCGAGGGGATTTCCGTTTATGAAGAGCGGCAGGCCGATCCGACGTGGGGCGAATCAATGAACCTGGCTTACCGCGATTTCATTCTCAATGGGGATCTGACGCCGTTGGGCCAATTGAGCGGCGCGTTTCTTACTCCGAAGAACTCGCGCTCGCTTCTTTTCGCCTATTATGAGTCCTCGCTCGTGGTGGAATTCCTGGTCCAGCGGCACGGGCTGGACACCCTCAGATCCATCCTGCGGGATTTGCGTGACGGGCAAGACGTCAACAAGGCGATCTCCGCCCGCACCGCGCCGATGCCGGAATTGGAGAAGCAATTCGCCGCCTTCGCCAAGGCCAAAGCCGCCGGCCTGGCCCCGGGGGCGGACCTCGACAAACCGCCCGCGGACGCCGACGCGGCCTGGGAGAAGTCTCATCCGCATAATTATTACCGGCAAATGGAGCAGGCGCGCCAAAAGATGGACGGGCGGCAGTGGGCGCAAGCCAACGCGCTGCTCCAAACCATCGCGCAGACTTACCACGGCGAACGCCGCGGCGACAATCCGCTCTGGCTGCTGGCGGAGACGGAGCGGAATTTGACCAACAGCGACGGCGAATGGGCGGCGCTCCAGAAATTGGCGGCGCAGGAATCCGACTTTGCGGACCTGTATGCGCGGCTCATCGAGATGAGCCGGGGGCGAAAGGATTGGCAGGCCGAGACAACATACGCGGAGAAGTTGCTGGCCATCAATCCGCTCATCCCCACTCCTTACGCCGCGTTGGCCGAGGCGGGAGCAGCCGCCGGAAAGAACGACCAGGCCATCGATGCTTACCGCAAATTGCTGTTGCTGGAACCGCCCGATCCGGCGGAGGCGCATTTTCAACTGGCCCGATTGCTGCACGCGCGGGGCGATTCGGAAAGCGAGGCCAAGCGGCAGGTTCTCCAGGCCTTGGAGGAAGCCCCCCGTTATCGCGACGCCCAGCGGCTGCTTCTGGAGATCAAGGGCCACTCATAGGGCAGGCGGCAGGAGGGGCGCTTTTCTTCAAAGCTTGTGCTATCCGCCCACTTTTGGTTGAATCCGGGCATGGAGAGCGCCCAATCCGCGTCACTCAAAGACAGCCATGATTCGACGAACAAGGCCGCCCTCAAGAGATTCAATTTGATTTGCGCTATCGCGTGTGCGCTGGGCTTGGCCAAAGTGGGAGCGCAAACCAATCAATTAACTACTACTCATTGACCTATGAAAAACAAATCACTGACCATCCAACTCATCGTCGGCCTGGCGGCGCTTGCGGCCGGCCCGTACGCCTTTGCCGACGATAACACAACCAGCCCGAGCGAACCGATTGACGGATTCCGGGACACGGCGATGCTGCCGGGCGGAAAATGGCACGTGCATGATCCGGATCGTCCGCAACCGCCGGTCATCACGCCGGGGGCAACGTTCAGCCAAAACGCTCCGGCGCCATCGGACGCGGAAATGCTTTTTGACGGGAAAGATTTGTCGAAATGGCAAACGGCAGGCGGACAGGAGGCGAAGTGGAACGTTGAGAACGGTTACGTGGAGACCCAGCGCGGGGGTGGTATCCGCACGCGCGGGAAGTGGTCGGATTTTCAACTGCATGTCGAGTTCTCCGAACCGAATCCGCCTGTGGGCACAAGCCAGGGCCGCGGCAACAGCGGCATCCTCATCAACAATATGTACGAAGTTCAGGTGCTCGACTCTTATCAAGCCAAGACCTATCCCGACGGACAATGCGCCGCCATCTACGGCCAATCGCCGCCGCTGGTCAATGCGAGCAAGCCGCCGGGCCAATGGCAGACCTACGACATCATTTTCGACTCACCGCGCTGGAACGAGAGCGGCGAGCTGATCAAGAAAGCCATCATCACCGTCCTTCATAATGGCGTGGTGGTGCAGAATCATTACGAACTGATCGGCATGACCGACGGCATCAACAGCCTCTTACCCTGGAAATCGCTCTCGAAGTATCCGCCGCCCCATCCGCCCGAAGTATTCGTCGAATTGCAGGACCACAACAACCCGGTTCGCTTTCGCAACATCTGGATTCGCACGTTGGGCGAACGCGACAAACCGTGATCCACTTTTCCGATAAGTTGAAATCGGCCATGCTCCCATTCTGGTGAGTGCTCAAGAGCCAAGGTTTGCGCTGGTTTTCCTGGCATGGTGTGTAGTGTCGGCGGCCGCTTTGGGTCAGGCGCCGTCGCAAAGCCGGTTGCAGACGATTGAGGGACAAAGGCCGGCGGCGGCCGCCCGGTTGCAGCCGCTGGCGCGCTATGCGTCGGCGGCCAATCTGGATTTTGCGGTGGGGCTTCCGTTGCGCAACCGGGCGGCGCTGGCCAGTTTGCTGCATGATCTCTACGACCCGGCCAGTCCGCGCTTTCACCACTACCTCACACCTGACCAGTTCGCGGAGCGATTTGGCCCAAGCGAGCAGGATTATCAGCAAGTCATCCAGTTCGCGGCGTCGCATGGCCTGAGCGTCACCGGCACCCACGCCAACCGGACATTGCTCGATGTGAGCGGGCCTGTGGCGGCGATCGAGAGAGCGCTCCACGTGAAGATGGAAGTCTATCAACATCCCACTGAAGCCCGAACGTTTTATGCGCCGGATGCCGAGCCGTCGGTTGATCTGGGCGTTCCGATCCTGGCCGTTATCGGTCTTGACAACTTTATTTTGCCGCGTCCGATGAATCTCCAAATGGCATTTGGCACCACCAACGCGCCGGATTATGTGACCGGTTCCGGCCCGCTGGGGTATTTTCTGGGGAAGGATTTTCGGGCGGCCTACGCGCCGGGCGTCGTGCTTACCGGGGCGGGACAAGCGGTGGGGTTGTTCGAGTTGGACGGCTATTACGCCTCGGATATTGCCGAGTATGAGAGCCTGGCCCAATTGCCGGACGTTACTCTGACCAATGTTCTGCTGGACGGCTTTAACGGCGTCCCCGGCAAGAACAATGTCGAAGTGGCGCTGGACATCGACATGTCGATTTGCATGGCGCCGGGCCTTGCGGAAGTGATCGTGTATGAAGGCTCAATGCCGGACGACATTTTGAACCGGATGGCGACGGACGGCCGCGCCAGGCAGCTCAGTTGTTCGTGGGGCTTTGGTCCGGCAATCGACGCGACGCGCGAACAGGTTTTTGAACAGTTCGCCGCCCAAGGGCAGACGATGTTCCAAGCATCCGGCGACGATGGGGCCTACTCAGGCGGGGTTTATCCGCCGTCGGATGACACGAACGTCACGGTGGTCGGCGGCACCTTGTTGACGACCGGCGGTCCAGGGGGGCCGTGGCTGGCGGAGACAGCGTGGTCTGGCAGCGGCGGGGGCAGCAGCACCAACTTCCCACTTCCAACGTGGCAGCAGGGCTTGAGCACGGCGGCCAACCAGGGATCGGGGAGCTTTCGCAACATACCTGACGTTGCGGCGCTGGCCGATGTCAGCATTTGGCTTGTTGCCTTTGATGGCGAGCAAGGAGGCATTGGCGGCACCAGCGCGGCGACGCCGTTGTGGGCCGGTTTTGCCGCCCTGGCCAACGAGCAGGCGGCCGCGGAAGGCAAGCCGGCCCTCGGTTTCCTCAACCCCACCCTCTATGCCATAGGCCGGAGCGCGGTTTACATAACGGCCTTTCATGACGTCACCACCGGCAATAACACCAACAGCGCCAGCCCGACCAACTATTTTGCAGCGGCGGGCTACGATCTTTGCACCGGCTGGGGCACGCCAGCCGGGAGCAACTTGCTCAACGCGCTGGTCTGGCCGCCGGACGCGCTGCAAATCATGCCGCTGACGGCCGTGACGGTGAGCGGCGGAACGGGAGGTCCGTTCAGCCCCGCGTCGCAAAACATGGTGTTGACTAACATCGGAGCCAGTTCCCTCACATGGGCGGCCGCCACCACGGCTCCGTGGCTGAACGTTGCCCCGGACACCGGCGCGCTGAAGCCAGACGGCCCCGCGGCGGTGGTGACGCTGGGCCTGAACTCCGCCGCCAGCAACCTGCCGCCAGGCGCATACAACGCGACGGTCTCCTTCACCAACCTGAACGACGGACTGGCCCAAAGCCGGCAGGTGATCCTCAACGCCGCCGTTACCTCGTCCGTGCCCGTGATCCTCAGCCAGCCCGCCAGCCAGACGGCGCCGCCCGGCGCATCGGCTGTATTCACCGTGACCGCCGCCGGGAACGCACCCTTGTTTTATCAATGGCAGCAGAACGCCACTAATTTATCAGACGCCGGCAACATCTCCGGGTCCGCCACCGGCACTTTGACAGTCAACAATGTTTCATCGGCCGCCGCCGGAACTTATGCCGTCATCGTGAGCAACTCCACGGGTTGGGTCTCCAGCACCGGGGCCGTGCTGACGGTGGCGTCTGTCGCCGCTCCAGGAGTGACTTTTTCCACGCTCTATTCATTCACCGGGGCAGGGGACGGCGGCAATCCCAACGGGTTGATGCAGGAAACCAACGGCAACTTTTATGGCACGACGCAAAGTGGCGGCATTGATTCGTCGGGGACGGTTTTTCAAATGACACCGGCCGGCGCGGTGACCACGTTGTATTTGTTCAGCGACGCCGGCACTGGCGGGTATTTCCCAGCCGCCGCGCCGGCGCAAGGCCCGGACGGCAGTTTATATGGGACCACCGAGGACGGCGGCGCAAACGGCTGGGGAACAATCTTCAACATCACCACCAATGGGGTGCTGACGACGGTGGCAACGTTCATGGGCGGAGACGGCGGCGCTCCCGCCCGGACCATGACGCTGGGGACGGACGGCAATTTCTACGGGACGACGTTTGACGGCGGGGCCAACGGCGATGGCGAGGTGTTCCGCGTGACGATCAACGGAGCGCTGAATGTGGTGGCCTCATTCAACGACGTCAATGGCCTCAATCCGAGCAAGCTTGTTCAAGGCGCTGACGGCAACCTTTACGGCACAACGTTCGACGGCGGAAGCAATGGGGACGGCAGCATTTTCAAAGCGACCACCAATGGCGCGCTGACCAGCCTGCTTTCGTTTACCTACACCAACGGCGGGTTTCTTCCGCTGGCGAGCCTGACCGAGGTTCCGGGCGGCGCTTTCTACGGGACCACCTACGAAGGCGGGCAGTTTGGCTACGGAACAGTGTTCGTGATGCCGCCGTCGGGCGCGGTGAGCAACGTCTATTCGTTCACTGGCGGAAACGACGGCGGTCATTCCGCCGCCGAACTGCTCCTGGCCGACGACGGGAATTTCTATGGGACAACGGTCTATGGAGGCGCTTACGATGATGGGACTGTTTTCAGAATGGCGCCCGGCGGCGCGCCGGTCACCCTGGTGTCGTTCGACGGTTACGATGGCGCAAATCCCCAGGCTCCGCTGGTGCAGGGAACCGATGGCAGTTTTTATGGGACGACCCAAAACGGCGGCGCGGACGGCAATGGCGTCATCTTCCGTGTCAACATCAATTCTCCCTCCCTGCAAATCACCGGCCAGCCCGCCAGCCAGGGCGCTTTCATCGGGGCCGATGCGGTTTTTAGTGTCGCCACCGTGGGCAACCCGCCGCTGTCCTATCAATGGCTGAGAAGCGGGACCAATTTAACGGATGCCGGCAACATTTCCGGTTCCACCAACCGCGTGCTGACCGTCAGCAACGTGAGCGTGTCCGATGCCGCCTTCTATTCTGTCGTGGTCAGCAATGCGAGCGGGGCGGCACCGAGCGATGAGGCTTTTCTGGAAGTTATTGTCTCGCCGCCACAAATCATCACCCCGCCGGCCAGCCAGACGGCGTCGGTGGCGGGGACCGCCGTGTTCAGTGTCGGGGCCATCGGCGATCTGCCGTTGTTTTACCAATGGCAAAGCAATCAAATCGACTTGACCAATGGCGGCAATGTCGCCGGCGCCACGGCCAGTTCGCTGACCTTGTCCGGATTGACCCAAAGGAGCGACGCGACCTACACGGTGATCGTGAGCAACGCCATCGGCGCGGCGAGCGCGGAGGCCGTGCTGAGCGTCTTTCCCGTCAGCGCGGCGTCCATCCAGGTGGCCTCGCTCTACTGGTTCACCGGCGGCAACGACGGGAGCACCCCGAACGGATTGACGCTGGGCGCCAACGGGCTGCTCTACGGCACCACACAGGCGGGCGGCGCGGACCACGATGGGACCGTCTTCAGCATTACGACATACGGCGTTTTGAGCACCCTGGTGTCTTTCAACTTGACAAACGGCTCGGACCCCGAGGCGGCGCTGGCGCCCGGCTCCGATGGCAATTTTTACGGCACCACCGAGGACGGCGGAACCAACGCCGGGGGAACCGTCTTCACGATGACACCCGGCGGCGCGCTCACCGTGCTCGATGTCTTTACCAATCCGGCCAGCGTCAATCCGTACACGGCGCTGACGCAAGGTTCCAATGGCAATTTTTATGGCGCGACAGGGAACGCTTACACGGTCGGCAATGGGAACATCTTCGAGATGACGCCGGGTGGGGCGCTTAATATAATCTACTCATTTACCGGCGGGCTGGATGGCAATGCTCCGGTGGGCGCGTTGGTTCAAGGGGCGGACGGCGATTTTTATGGCATGACTTCGGGCGGAGGCGCTTACGGCCACGGGGGCGTTTTCAAGATGACCCCAGGCGGCGCGCTGACTAATTTCTATTCGTTTACTGGCGGCACCGACGGCTATAACCCCGCGGGCGCGCTGGTCCAGGGCACGGATGGCAACTTTTACGGCGTGACCAAGCGCAACGTCATACGCGGCTATACGTTCTACGGCACAATCTTCAAGGTCTCCACTGGGGGCGCGCTGACCACGTTGTATGCGCTCAATCCGGGGGTGAGCGGCGACGGCGCTTATCCTTTCGCGGGATTGATTCAGGCCGCTGACGGCAATTTCTATGGAACGACCTACCTGGGCGGCTCCGCCAACAATGGCACGGTATTTAGAATCACGGCCGGCGGCACGCTCACCACCCTGGTTTCATTCAACGGCGCCGATGATGGCGCGAAACCCGAAGCCGCGCTGGTGCAGGACGCGGACGGCAACTTTTATGGCACGACAACCGCCGGCGGTCCCTACGGCAAGGGTTCCATCTTCCGCATGAGCGTCACGTCCGCCCCGCAAATCACCACCCAGCCGGCCAATCAGACGGCGATGGCGGGGGCCAGCGTGGCGTTCAGCGTGGCGGTTTTCGGCGCTTCACCCCTGGGCTATCAATGGCAGGAGAACGGAAGCAATTTGGCCGGCGGCGGCAACATCTCCGGGTCCGCAGCGCGCATCCTCAGAGTCAACAACATAACCGTGAACGACGCCGGAACCTATTCCGTCATCGTGAGCAACGCCCTTGGGGCCGTCACCAGCGCGGGCGCGGTCCTGACGGTGGAGACGCCGCCGGTCATCCAATTGGCGGCGCTGGCCGGCGGAGAACTGACGCTGAACTGGAGCACGACGCCGGGTCAAACATACCAGGCGCAATCCACGACCAACCTGGCGGCGGCAAATTGGGTCAATGCGGGCGGCGCGATCACGGCCACCAATTCCAGCTTGAGCGCTTCCTACGCCATCGGGTCCGCATCCCAGCAGTTCTACCGGATCGTTCTCGCGCCGTAACTGTTCAGGAGGGCCGCTTTATACTTGAAGCTCGGCCAGGTCGAACTCCAGTCCTGTCAATACGACGGAGTTAAGGATTGCGGATTTCGAGCGGGGGCTTTTCGCCATGCCAGGGGGTGCATTGCTCGTAGGCGTGGGCCACTTTGAGCAGCGTCTCCTCGCCGAAGGGCTTGCCAAGCAATTGCAGGCCAATGGGCAGTTTCGGGCTGGCGGTGAAACCGCAGGGAAGGCTCACGCCGCAGATTCCCGCCAGATTGCAGGAGATGGTGAAGATGTCCGAAAGATACATCCGCAACGGGTCGTCGGCCTTTTCGCCCAGCTTGAACGCCGCCGTGGGGGAAGTGGGCGTGATGATGGCATCGACTTTCTCGAAGGCCTCCAGGAAATCCCGCCGGATCAGGGTGCGGACTTTTTGGGCGCGCAAGTAATAGGCGTCGTAGTAGCCGCTGCTCAAGACGTAGGCGCCAAGAATGACGCGGCGCTTGACTTCGGCGCCGAAGCCCGCCCCGCGCGTCTTGCAGTAAAGATCAATCGGGTCGGTCCCTTCGACCCGCGCGCCGTAACGGATGCCGTCGAAACGGGCCAGGTTGGCGCTGGCCTCGGCGGTGGCGATAATGTAGTAGGCCGCCACGGCGAACT
Organism: Verrucomicrobiota bacterium; assembly: GCA_049517295.1. Lineage (GTDB taxonomy): Bacteria > Verrucomicrobiota > Verrucomicrobiia > Limisphaerales > Palsa-1400 > JBEKSF01. Next base: position 11,211 of record JBEKSF010000007.1, on the reverse strand, counting down.
CGGTGTGGGGCAGGGAGACCTCCACGATTTCGGCGCCGAGTTTCTCGAATTGCCGCACCGCCGCCTGGACAGCGGCGCTGACTTCGGCGTCCAGACCTCCGATCATGTATTCTTTGGCCAGGCCCAGTTTAAGGCCCTTGACGCGGCCATCCAGGGCGGCGGCGTAGTCGGGCACTGGCGCCGGGACGCTGGTGGAGTCGCGTTGGTCCTGGCCGCTGATGGCGCCCAGCACCAACGCGGCGTCGCGCACGTCCTTGGCCAAGGGGCCGATTTGATCGAGCGAGGAGGCAAACGCCACCAGACCGTAGCGTGAGACGCGGCCATAGCTCGGTTTTAACCCGACGCATCCGCACAGCGCGGCGGGCTGGCGAATCGAACCGCCCGTGTCGGAGCCGAGGGCGGCGACGCACTCGTCGGCGGCGACGGCGGCTGCGGAGCCGCCTGAGGAACCGCCGGGAATCCGGGTCAGGTCCCACGGATTATGAGTGGGGCCGAAGGAGGAGTTCTCGGTCGAACTGCCCATGGCGAATTCATCCATATTGAGGCGGCCAAAAACAATCGCGCCGGCGCGTTGAAGTTTCTCGATGACGGTGGCGCTGTAGGGCGAGATAAAGCGGCCGAGGATTTTGGAGCCGCAGTTAAGGGGTTGATTGCGGACGGCGATGACGTCCTTGATGCCGATGGGGATGCCGAGAAGCGGCCGCTGGCGGCGGGAGATTCCGCTGGAAAGGGCGTGGTCGGCGGCCGCCGCTTGCGCCAGCGCGTCGGCGGCATCGTAACTGATGAAGGCATGGATGCGGCCATCGACGTGCTGGATCTGATCCAGGCAGGCTTGCATGATCTGGCGCGCGGTAACTTCGCGGCGGTCGAGAAGGGCGGCCAATTGCCAGATGGTGCGCTGATGGAGCATGGGCGGTTACTCGACGATTTTGGGAACGATGAACAAGCCGTTGGCCTTGGCGGGGGCGTTGCGCAAGGCCTCCTCGGTGGGCAGCGAGGGGCGGATTTCGTCGGCCCGGAAGACGTTGACCAGCGGGACAGCGTGCGCGGTGGGTTCGATCTGGCTGACGTCGAGCTGGTTGAGTTTTTCGATGTAGCCGAGAATGTTGGAGAGTTGGGCGCCAAATTTTTCCTCTTCCGCGGGCGAGAGGGCGATGCGCGCCAGATGCGCCACATATTTGACATCGAAATTGGCGGGCATGGCGGTCAGGCTTCGTCGAATTTGCGTTGGACCAGTTCCTCGATCGCGTCCAGCGCGGCGATACAGTCGTCTCCTTCGCAGGTGACGGTGAGCCTTGTGCCCGGGCCGGCGGCGAGCATCATCAGGCCCATGATGCTCTTGCCGTTGACTTGTTCGCCGTCCTTTTCGACCAGGATGTTGCAGGCGAAGCGGTTGGCGACCTTGACAAACATGGCGGCGGGCCTGGCGTGGATGCCGAGCTTGTTGATGACAACAAGCTCGCGGTGGCTGGATTGTTTTGCAGATGGCTTCTTAGCGCTGCTCATGCTGGGCCATGTTGAACGCGGGACGAAGATTTTGCCATGAAAATCATATCTGACTGTTTCCGGTCATCTGGGCGATCAGGCGGTCGTTGAATTCCTTGGCCGGATTGCGGCCGGCGGACTTCAATTTGATGTGAAAGGCCGCCACCTCGATCAGCCGGGCCAGGTCGCGTCCCGGCCGCACGGGGATGGTGATGTGGGGAATGGACACTCCCAGAATCTTGACGAACTCCTGTTCCATGCCCAAACGGTCCACGTCGGGCACCTCTTCCCACGGCTTGATGGTGATGACCAGGTCCACGACCTTTTCGCTGCGGATGCTGCGGACGCCGAACATTTCAGCCACATTGATGATGCCGATGCCGCGGACCTCCATATGATTGCGGGTCAGTCCGGCGCTGGTGCCGACGACTTCCCGGTTGTCAATGAGGGTGACGCGGGTGACGTCATCGGAGACCAGGCTGTAGCCGCGTTCGATGAGGGCCAGGACGCTTTCGCTTTTGCCGATGCCGCTTTCGCCGCGGATGATGACGCCGACGCCGAGGATATCGACCATGCTGCCGATTTCGCTGCCGCGCGGGGCGAAGAGCATTTCCAGGGCGAGTGTGGCCAGGTTGATGAACTTCATGGTAATGAGCGGGGTGACAAAGATGGGCACCTGCGCTTTTTCGGCGGCCTGAAGGAAGATTTTGTCGGGCTGCAATTCGCGGGAGAAAACCACGCCGGGGATTTTGTAAGTGAACAGATTGGCGTAGCGCGCCTTGCGCTCGTCCGGGGAGAGGGTTTTGAGAAACCAGGCCTCGGCATTGCCGATGACCTGGAGGCGTTTGTTGGCAAAATAACGGGTGAACCCGGCCAGGGCCAGTCCCGGGCGATTGACCGTCGGCTCGCGAATGATCCGCCTGAGCCCCGTGGCTCCGGCGACCAATTTGAGGGGCAGCCGGGGCGCTTGCTCGGTATAAAATCTCTCCACGGTAATGGTGTCGCGTTGCATCGAAGCCGGATTGTAATGGAAGCGGCGTGGAAAGTCAGGCGAAAATTTTGTTTGTAAGAAAAGGAGGGGTTCAGTCACTGATTAACTGAATGCGTTTACATTCAATGACCGCTCAAGAGCAAGAGGCCATTTTCCGGCGATGGCTGGAGGCGCACATTGGGCTTATCTTGAAAGTGGTTCGTGGTTGCGCCGCGACACCGCAAGACCAGGACGATTTGCTTCAAGATGTTCTTTTGCATACGTGGTCATCCATTCCGTCCTTTCGCGGAGAGGCCAAGGAATCGACCTGGATTTATCGCGTGGCTTTCAACACGGCGCTGGCCTGGCGACGCGTCGAGCGCCGGCGGCGGGAAGGGTATGAGAGGTTTTTGAAATTTGACGTGTCACCCCAGGCTCAACCAAGCCCCGCGGATTCGCCGCCGGAACAGGAGATTGTGGAACGGCTTTACGCCGCCATCCGCCAACTGCCCAAGGTGGACGCTTCATTGGCGCTCATGCACCTGGACGGAGTCAGCTACCAGGAGATGGCTGAGGTGCTGGGCATTTCGGAAAACTATATTGGCGTGAAACTGAATCGCATCCGCAAACGACTGGCGGATCAACTAAAAGGAGCAACCGATGAACTTTGAACAATTGCAGAAAGCGTGGCAATCCGACGACGCCCACGGGAAAATAACCATTGACGCCGAAGCGTTGTTGAAGGAAGTCCGGCGCAATCAACGGCATTTCCGGGCGACTATTATCTGGCGCGATGCGCGGGAAGTGGGCGTGGCGGCCTGGATGACCTGGCTGTTTTTGCATTGGGCCCTTCGTGACCGGGAATGGTCCTTGTATTTGCCGGCCTTCGCCTGTTTCGGCGTTGGCACATTCATGTTGGCGGACCGGCTGCTGCAACGGAGGAAACAACCGATCTCAAACAACTCCCTCAAGGCCTGCATTGAGAGTTCATTGTTGCAGGTCAATCATCAGATTTGGCTGCTGAAGAATGTTTTTTGGTGGTATTTGCTGCCGATTGCAGCGTCTTTGGCGATTTTCATCGCCGCCGCCGTTTGGCGCTCACGACACATTGCATTGGCAATTGGGGGGTTGTGCGTTTATGCGCTGCTCGTCGTCGTGCTTTATTGGGGCATTTATCGATTGAATCAGCACGCGGTTCGCAAGAGCCTGGAACCGCGCCGTCAAGAACTGGAAACCCTGCTGGCCAGCCTTGCATGAAGATTCGCAATAGCTGTATGCCTGCTCATGGCAAAAGGTCAGGAAAAGCCGCCTATCCCTCTTATTTCCAGAGCGCGAGCGACTGGCGGATGATTTCGTCCAACTGCTCTTTGGTGGGGCCGCTGCCGAAGGTGAATGTGGCGGTGAGATGTTTCCAGTCGTCGAGCGAGAGGCCGTAAAGCTCGCGAATGATCCGCTTGGAGCCCGTCGCAAATAGCAGCAATTGCTGGCATTTTTGACGATTTTTGACCCGAACGCGGCTGAGGTTTGGACGGTCGCGGGGCCATTCCGGTTCGAGTCTGGCAGGGGAGGCGGTTTGAATTTGTGATTTACTTTAACGTTAACGTAGCATCCTCAGTTTTTGGTGTTTGAATGCTTTCGGATCGCTCGCGGATGGCGGGAGCGGAAGGCGTTTGCCGATATGTCAAAGAACCCACCCTGGCTAAAGCCTTGGCGGGGCAGGCGGAGCGGCCTGCCATTCTTCAATTTCCCATATAATAGTGGGACTTGCAAGCTCTTTTTGAGGATTTTTTTTGGATTTGCCGCGGGAAGCCCAGCGCGGTTGACCGAGGTGCCCGAGGCAGCTGGCCCTTGGTTCCAAAGCGGCCTTTCCCGTCTCAAGTCGGCCCAACAGCAGGTAACGCGGGACCGTCCCGCTGGTGGTGCATGACTTGCCGTGCATTGCCCTGAGTACTGGATGGGCAAAGTCACGCTCTACGAAGATGGAGACCCCGTTGGCTCAAAGCGACTGGAGGCCGTCGAAGCGTACACTACGGGAGCCGATCGGGTAGGTTCGTTCAACGACAAGAAGAACCAACTGAGGTTCATCCGGGAATCAGATCGGTTCATATTAGCCGGAGGCAAGGCGCACGCCCCGACTCCGGCGAAGGGGCCGAAAGTTCCACATAGCCTGGTGAATCGACTCTGCGTTCAGCATTGCTGATGGAGCAAGCGACGGGGCCAATATGCCATTGGGGGAAACGCCAGCCATGTCGCGCGTTGAGCGTGTTCCGATGCCGAGAACCGGGCGCCAAAAAAAGAAAACAGATGTTGACTTCAACTCAACATTCGCTATATTTCAACCACGATGCAAACTGGATTTGGCGCAAAACTACGCGAACTGCGGCAGAAAAAGGGCATGACACTTCGGTCGCTGGCCGAAGCAGCAGGCGTGGACTTCACTTACCTTTCTAAAATCGAAAACGACCGTCTCGACTATTTGCCCGGAGCCGAAACGATTCGTGATTTGGCACAAGCGTTGGACATTGACGCCATCGGGCTGCTCCAACTCGCCAATAAACTACCTCCTGAACTGGCTAAACTGGCCGGCAGTGCAAACGCTAGGCGCTTCTTCCAAAGGGCTCAGGAAATTGCTTCCCCAAAGGACTGGGATGCTTTACTCGACGTGCTAGAAAAAAGGCAAACAGAGCGCTCCCGTGGAACAAAGAAGGGAAACGAATGAGCTTTCAATGGTCCATCTCGACCGACAGGCTGTTCCGGCGGTGCCAGAGGCAGTTCTTCTTCCGAGAGATAGCGGCAAGCCATGCAGCAAAGGACTGGCGGCGGGAGGCATTTACCCTGAAGCAGTTGAAGACCCTGGAACTGTGGCGCGGCACGCTTATCCACGAGGGCGTCCAGCATTACGTGGTTCCCGCTCTGAAGAAGGGAGCACATCTGAACTGGGATGATCTGGCAGAATTGAATGTTCAGCGCGCCAAGGAACAGTTGGAATTCTCAGCGAATCGGCGGTACCGGGAGGATGGGATGGTCAAGGGCGAGCACGAAGATTTCTGCGCTTTGGTTCCCCATGAAAACGGCAAAGGCGTTTCGAAGAAGGAATTTGATGAGGTCTGCTGCGAAATCCGGGCCGCGTATAAACGGCTGTCGGAGATCCCGAAATTGTGGGGGGAACTGCAGGGGCGGCACGATTGCCACGCTGAGAAACAATTCTGGGTGAGCTTCGAAAACGTGCGGATCATGGTTCAGCTCGATTTGCTGTTCGAGCGTTCGCTGGACCACCCTACAATTATCGATTGGAAGTCCTACGAAATTGGTGGGGACACGGGCGCGAGGCTGCAAATGGTGCTGTACGGCTGGGCCTTATGGCAGTCCAAGTTCTACACGGTGCGGGCACCGGAAGACATCCAGTTGCTGGAGTGCCAGGTGCAGGATGGGGTTATCATTGAGCATGAATGTTCGCGGGAGATTTTTGACGAGCTGGAGGACCAACTCTATCGGAGCATGCACAGGATCTCTTCACTTTGCCGTTCTAAGAAGCTGACGGAGGCCAAGCTTGAGGATTTTGCTTTCACGGACAATCCGAACAATTGTGAGTACTGCGTGTTCCAGCGTCTTTGCGTGGAGAGGGCCTCGGTGTCCTCTTCGCGCCCTGAGGTTGCGCAGGAAGCAGCAGGGAGGAAGAAGCGGGGTCGGCCGGTGGTCCAGCCGTCGTTCCTGTAGGAGAAAAGTTATGGAAGACCAGCCAAATAGGAATTAGTATATGAGCGAGCTATCAATTATTGCGCACGATTACGCTCTTAACGCGGATTATGCGCGGAAATTCAATGACGCTGTATTAGTACTGAAGCGGCGCTATTTATTGGGCCGGGTGGGCAACGGAGAGACCGAGGAGACAGTCAAGCAAGCCCGGCAGGACCTGAAAGTCCTGTTGAGTTCGCTGGTTGCGGCCATCGAGGACGAGGGCAAGCCGTGGACTGAAGACCAAGCGCAGGTGCCGGCAGACCTGCTGGAGCGGCTGCGCAAGCGCGTGAAGGGTGCTCTAGAGGAAACGGTTACGGAGATCCGGGGAGTGGTGGATGATCTGGGCAAGGACGTAGCCCTTCGCGAGCCCGCATTCAAGGCCCTGGACATTGTGTGCGAAGCGGCAGACGAAACCGCGTCCGCGGCTTTTCGACGGCTACGCCGGATCTGATGACAAGTCTGCTGCAAAAGCTGTTGTTGGACCTGAAACGCCGGGCGAATTGGATCCTGGGCGAGTTGGCTGCTTTGGAGGAGACGCTGCCCGGCGACTTCGAAACGCATCGGAGAGACGCGGCAAGGCGGGTGTCGCGGGCAGCCACCTGGATTGAACACACGCTGCACGACCCAGACCTGGGCGACCCGAAGCTGGAGCCGAATTTCTTCAGGGAGTTCAAGCGTATTTCCGAGTTGATTGTGAGCATCGAGGATACGTCGCTTCTGATACTCAAACGGTGTTCGCAGGAGGATCAGTTTTTAACCTCACTGCTTGCGCAGATTTGCCGGGAAGTTGGATATAAGGATACACCGCCGCTATGCGGCGCGTTGAGCTTCCAGTATTTCCAGGCACTCATGGAGACGGACATCATAATGACCCCGCAGGGCCAAGCGTCGGAGTTGCTGGCACTGCCGGATCTTTACCACGAGCTTGCTCACTTTGTTGTCTATCGAGAGCGGCCAGTGCTTGAGGTACCGGTGCTCGCGATTATCCATAAGTATTTTGCTGACGCGGTTCGGAAAGGACGCCAGCAGGGATCGCCGCAGGCCACGTTGGATGCTATCGCGAAGAATTTAACGCTGTGGACGTCGCTCTGGCACGTGGAATTTGCCTGCGACATGGTAGCGACCTACTGGTGTGGTCCGGCCTACGGCTTGGCCAATTTGCGGCTCAGCGCGACGCGTGGTGATCCATACCAGGACAGCGGAACTCATCCCGCTGACGATGCACGAAGGGTTGGCATTGAGTGCATTCTGAAGCTGGCGGGTGAGGGCGGGGCAGCCAGCGGGATTGATCGGATGTGGCAGGATTTAAAGCGGCTTTCGCCTTCAGTCCAACCGGGTGGATACACCAAGCGATATCCCGCCCAACTGTTGGAGCAAGTGGCCCAGTGCGTTTATCAGGCATGCACCGGCTTGGGCTTCCGACGGTTCTCCCAACACCAATCTGGGAGTGCTATCGTGGTTGGCGCAGTGGCTCAGGCGTGGGAGGCGTTTCAGCAGGATGCAGCGGCATTTCCAGCGCATGAAGCTGCTGTGCTGCAAGCTCTCAAGGCAAATATTGCTGAATCCCAGCCATAACTATCATCTAGCCAACCATGTAAATGGGAGCGCAAGAGGACGGCTTTTGGCCACCCCATATTTGACCATTGTTGAAGAAAAACAAGGGATCAGGAGCCGCCGTCGCGTTCGCGGACCCATTGCATGGCGTGGAGGACCAGTTCGGTGGAGTTCTTGTATTGGAGCTTCTCCTTGATGCGGTTGCGGAAGGAATGGATGGTGGGAATGGTCAAGTCCAGGTCTTCGGCAATCTGGCGCGAGGATTTGCCCTCGCCCAGCATCTGGAAGACCTCCAGTTCGCGGTCGCTCAGTTGCTCCAGCGGGGAGGCGGGCTGGTCTTTTCTGCCGAGCAAGAGCCTGGCCAGAACGGCGGTGGACATTTTGTCGCTCAGGAAAACATCGCCGCCGAGCACCTTGAAAATGGCGGCGCGCACGATTTGAATGGGCTGGTTTTTCATGATGTAACCCTGAGCGCCGGCGCGCAGGGCGCGCTCGGCATAGAGCGATTCGTCGTGCATGGAGACGACCAGGATGGGCAAGTCCTCGTGTTTGGCTTTGAGGCTCTTGATGAGGTCGATGCCATTGGTCCCCTCCAGCGAGATGTCCACCAGGGCGAGGTCCGGCTTCAGTTCGGCGACGGCTTTCATGGCGGAGGCGGCGTCGGGGACCTGGCCGCAAACAACGAGGGAGGGGTGGCGGTCGAGCATGCGGCGGAGGCCCTCGCAGAAGACGGGATGATCGTCAACAATAAGGATTCGGCTCTTCACTGGCGGGGGTTTCCTCATGGGTGATCAGGGGCGGGCCGTTTCCGCGCGCCCCGGTTCTTCGCGGCGGTGTTGAGGAGCGCCGCCCCGCGGCACTTCTCGCGAGACCGGAAGAAACAGACATGAGACGGTGGTGCCGGAACCGGGCCGGCTGTGCAAGTTCAAAGTGGCGCCGATGACGCGGGCGCGATAGCGCAAGATGCGAAGGCCCATGCCTTCCTGGTTGCGAACCGGGAGCGAGAACCCGGCGCCGTCATCCTGGATACTGAGCAGCCAGCGGTCGCCCGAGGGGTGGAGGGAGATGTCCACGTGGGCGGCGCCGCTGTGTTTGGCGGCGTTGGCCAGGGCCTCCAGGACGATATAGTAGAGGTGGAGGGCAATTTCATTTTCGACGGTGAGGGGCGGGCCTTTGACGGAGAAGCGGCAATCGATTTTGAAGACTTCACGGGCGTTGGAGGCCAGTTCCTCCAGCGCGGCGACCAGGCCCTTTTCGTCCAATTGGACCGGAAACAAGCCGCGGGCGACGCCGCGGGTTTGGTCGATGACTTGGTTGACCATGCCGCCGATCTTCTCGGCCTGGGAAGAGAGGGCAACGCCCTCGTCGGCCAATTCCTCGGCGAGGGAGGAAGTCAGGAAGGCGATGCCGGCCAGTTGCTGGCAAACGCCGTCATGCAGGTCATGGCCGATGCGGCGCTGCTCGCGATTGCTGATTTCAAGAATTTCGCGTTCCAGGCGTTTGCGTTCGGTGATGTCGCGCGCGATGCCCTCGATTTCCAGTTCGTGACCGTCGCGGTCGATCAAGCGGGCGCTGATCTCCAGTTTGACCCGTTCGCCAGAGGCGGCGACGACGTCCCATTCCATATCGGGCATGGCGGCGCCCGTGAGCAAACGCTCCAGCCATTGGCGGGCGGAGGCGCGTTGCTCCTCGGCGACGAAATCCAGGATGTTGCGGCCCAGGAGTTCGCGGCGGGAGCGCTGGAGGAGGCGTTCACCGGTTTGATTGACAGAGGTGATCAGGCCCTCGCGGTCGTGAGTGTAAAGCATGTCGGTGGCATTCTCGAAGAGTTCGCGATAGCGCTCCTCCAGGGCGGCTTCGTCCTCCAGTTTTTGGCGGATGAGCCGGGTCTGGCTCCTGACCTGGCGGCGGAGCAAGGCCACCCATCCGAGGGCGGCGGAAACGGCCAGCATCATGCTTCCTGCCAGGATGAAGGAGCGGCGGGCCGTCCAATAGGGGGGCGATTCGACCAATTGGGCGTCGGCGGGATTTCTGAGGAGCAAACGGAAGGCCTGCGGTTCGTGGCCTTCGCCACCTTGAATGGAACAGACGCCGGTCAGCCGCAATCGGCAGCCCGACACCAGATCGGGGACTTCCTGGCGCCGGGTTTGCGGTTCCAGTTGGGCGGTGAAGATAATGGGGCCGTCCTGCAAAACCAGTTGAGGGTTGGCCGAGCGGGGCACGCTTTGCAAGAGGCGGGCGTCCATGGTGACGATTTGGCCGTCATTTGTGCCGTAGAGCAGGATTTGCTCGGCGGTCACCGGCTTGGCGGAGGGCAATGGGCCGGTGCCCAGCACGCGAAAGGCGGCCTCCTCCAGGTAGGGAGAGAAATTGCCAATGGCCGGGAACCCAATGGCCTCGACCAAATCACCCAGTTGGACTTGGTTGGTCTGGCGGGTGAAGACGCGCATGCCGCTCCAGGCATCCTGTAAAATGAAACCTTGTCCGGTCATGCGCAGGGTGACCACGCCCTGGATTTTAACGCGGCGGCCCGCGAACCGGTCGGGGTCAAAGGTCGCCACCGCGTCAATGCGCGTGGTGCCGATGGCGAAAGGATCGGCGGGAGCCGGCTCCAGGATTTTGATATGGTCCAGACTGGGGACGTGGAGGGTGATGCCGCTGAGTTGGCGGCGGACGTTTAATTCGGAGGTGCAAGCTCCTTGCACACTGACCAGGGCGTCAATCAGGTTGGTCGGCAATGGTTTGTTCTCAAAGCCTGGAATAATGGCTTTGAAGCGGCCTTTGGGTGTCATCAGGCTCAAACTGGCGTGACCGGACAACTCGTCCACCCGCCGCACCAAACCTTCCATCTCGACCCAGTGGGAATCGAAACGGCCGTTGGCCAAGTCCTCCAAGTCCACCTGCGCGGGGGTGGGCAGGTTGGTCAGGCCTAATAAGTCGATCCTGGAGCTGAGGACTTCCGGGGCGAAGCCACCCGGACTGGTTTGGCCGGTCAGTTCGACCCATTGACCAGATTGCAGATGCTTCTGGGCAGGGTCCAGGTCCACATAAATCGCGTTTCCTCGATCTTGGAGAAAGCCGTTGCGCCATTCGGCATCGGCGTAAGTGATGACGCCGCGCAATCGCACGGCCAGATGTTGGGCCGCTTCTTCGGGCCGCAACTTTAAAATGTCCGAAACTTGCGTCAGGACGGCGGGAAGGCGCGCCACCCTGGAAAGCGGCGCGGGCGGGGGAGCGGCGGAAACATCTTGAGGCGGTGGGTGCGCCACTTCGAAGTACGAGTTGTTGAGGAACGTCTCCTCTATTCCTGCTTCCAGGAAGCCCCAGACATCAACTCGCTCGTCGCCGCGGATTTCGGTCAATTGGATCACTTGTGCGCGGATGACACCGGTGGGGTCTTTTACAATTAACGATTGGCCGGGCTGGTACGAAACCACCAACCCGTTGATATGCACCCACTGGTT
>JBEKSF010000006.1:0-73093 GCA_049517295.1 Verrucomicrobiota bacterium | reverse complement strand
AGGAAGGTTGGTCCGCGACTGAGCATCGCGGCTGTCAATAAGTTGCATTGCACCAGGAAGGGACCGCTCTGCAGCCGCGGGTCCTGGTTCTTGCCGATCACCCGGAGCATACCCTGGTGCGTTCGTTCCAGATCCTGTAGAAAGATCCGCTCAAACTCGCTGCACCCGTCCGGGTCCGGTGGGGCGGCGCTGATTTGCTGCAGAGCCAGGCTTAAGTTGCCTTTGCGCACCTCCGTCCGAAAGGACTCCGGCCCTCGGAAAAAGCCCTGAGCCAATCCTTCAATCTCCCGCACGCTGAGCTTTTTGCCACGCAGCGCCGTCACGAACTGGTCGATGTCACTGGGCGGGTTTAGGCGCCTAAAGGGCCGCAACGAGTAAAGGTAGCAATAGACCGGGAAGGCGCCGGCAAACAGCGCCTCGCGCACGGTGGAACTGAGTTGCGCCACCAAGCCCAGCCGCACCTGCACCCACGCCTTGCTGCGAGAGAGTTGCTCGGCGATCTCGGCGACGCTCAACCCGCGCCCGGATTTGAGTTCATCGACAAACCGGGCTTGCTCCAACAGGTGCAGGCCGTGATGGCCAGAGCCGCGCAGCAACTGCAAAATCCCGCTCACCTCGTCGGCGCCCCACGAGGCAAAGGGCACCAGGTGGAGGTGGAGCTTGCAGGCACAGCGAGCGCGTTTGAAGCCGTTGAGCAGGATCGCCCCCGACTCGTGACGGACTCCTTGGAGCGGCTCCTGGATGCCCACGCGGGCGATCGAGGCCAAAAGCTGCTCCTCCAGCCGCGGCTGCTGGAGCCGATGGCCTTGGTAACGCAGGTCCAAATCCGACAACTCGAGATCCCTTACCGCCGCCGCCGTTTCCTTAAGGTGGATGTCCATGCAACTGAGCGATAATTTGATCGATGCGCCGCGTTCGGACTATGCTGTGTTGTCTCAAAACTCGCCGGAGCATCTCCACCACCTCCGCCAAACTGACCTGGTATCCCTCGATCAGGGTGGTGACCATGCGCACATACTCCACAATGGGCCGTGGCCACGGGAAAGAAGCTTCTGGCGACAAGGCCGGTCGTGGAGTCGGAAGAGGCTTGCGTCGTCTGGCATTTTGCTGACGTCTCTTCCTCTTGCCCTCTGCATCCTGGTAGTAAGCGGTGCTGCGCCGGCTGGCCTGCCGCCGGCGATGGGCTTCCCGGCATCCGAACGGACAGCCCAAATCGCGCCGGCCGGCGTTGCGCGGGTCGGCAAGAAAGAAGATCCCACAGTGCCGACAGCGAGTCCGGTACCGGCGCAACTCAGGCTGGGCCCGCAGAATCGAGCGCAGCAGCACGTAATACGCGAGGATCAGCGCGACCACTGGGCCGCGCCGATACCAATCCGCGCTAAACTGAAAATGCTGCCGGATCTGGATTGCAAAAACCCCAAAACCTGGCTATGGACACTAAAGTTGGTTAAAGCACCCCTTGCCTTACCGAAACAGCCTCAAGTTGTCGAGGCGGGGCAAGGGGATTTTCATCTGCGGCCCACACCACATCGCACCGCTCCTTGGAAAGAAAACAATCACTTCTCACCGGATGGCTCCGTCTCCGTGAGCATAGGTGGCTCCATTCCCGTGAGCGCCAACGTCTTGGAGGGTTTTGCCGTCAAGAGCGTCGGCCGCACTTTGGAGGGCTTCCACATTGGCCACGGAGGTGAAGCGGTTGTCGTCTTTGGCAAAGGCGATGTGGCGTCGGAGCAACTCCCGCTCGATGAAATGGTGGCCGTTGAGGTAGGCGGTGACTTGGAAGGGCAGAAAGGAGCCGATCCGCAGGACCATCGGGCCGGCCACCGGGTCGAAAATATAGAAATAGTAATGGGTGAACTGGCTGCGGTGCTTGCGGACGAACTGCAAGTTGGGGTCCTGGGTCGGGTAGCGGGGAGCCACCAAGCGGAAGGTCCAGCCCTGCTCTTTGCTTTTGAGGATATAATAGACGCCAAAACGGTTTTGGCGGATCATGCGCTGCTGGCGTGGCCGGACCTTGTCCTCCTTGCGCTCTGCTTTTTGAGCCCATTCCAAGGGCAGGCGGTGGTTGTGCGCGTAACGAGCGACCCACGCCTGGTAATCGCGGGATTGTTCCAAGAGGACTTCCTTGGTGAGTTTGGGTTTGTGGCAGACGTGGCGGAAGAACCAGTCCACGTTGATCTCGCGGATGAAAAAGGAGAGGTAGCCGTTGATGACGATGCGATCAAAGCAATGATAAAACCATTGCAGACACGGCGCAAAAAGCTTAAGAAACAGTTGCATGGACGGCCTTTCTTGGGATTGGTCGTAACACCCATATTTTAGGGAGGGCCTCCATGCGCCACAACTCCCAAAGGTGTCCAACCGGAAGGGGAGAAACACAAGATGTTTGAAATTTTGAAGGCGCCGACGGCAGAAGAAGTTCCCGACAGCCCGAAGCCTCCGAGTCGGCGACTTCAAAATTTCAAACATCTTGGGCTAGGATTAAGATTATGAGAGGGAAAGGGGACGGGCAGGAAAAGGGACCAAAGGGATGAAAGGGACCGAAAGGAAAGGCGCGACAAGGCGGAAAATTTGAACAGGAGGAAACAGAGGGAACTGAGATGGAAAGACTTTGTTGAAGCCGCGCAATTTCCGCGGATAGGAACGAGACATTGAAAATTGGTCATTGAGAATGCATTTTTTCCCCCAGTCGGTTTTTTCCCCTCGTGGAAATGTGATCAACTCGGTCGCGTGAAGGCATGGATTATCTCTGTCGCGTGGGACCGTTTCCCGCGCCCATTGGCCAAAACGGACGTTTACGAACCAACCGCAACAACCGTCCCAGCCGCACTGTCCGCAGCGCCCGCCCATGCACCGACGCCATGCCTCGTTCCAAATACATTAGAACCACTTATCACACAAACACTATTAGATGTCCTATTAAACTATTAGCACTAAATTTTTTATTTCCCTAATTCTATGAATGACAACAAAGACGAATCGTTCCAGCGCGGAGGCTGGAGCCAGTTCCCGGACTCGAACCGGGGACCCATGCTTTACGAAAGCATTGCTCTACCGACTGAGCTAAACTGGCATCCAAAGGGATTCCAAAGTAGGTTCGTTCGCCCTCCGTGGCAAGACGTTTTCCACTCTTTCAAATCATCCGAAAACGCCCGGATTATCGGAGGTCCCAGTAAACCTGATGCCGCTCGCGGTAGATTTTGTAAAACGGCTCCAGAATCGTCGCCGCGTCCGCCGCCTGCCCCGGGAAACGAATAACGTCAGACGTGCCAACAAACGTATTGACAGAGTTCGGCGCCGGATTAAGCGCGTCCGCCAAAACCCCGGATCCGGGCAGCACGACTTCGCCGGCTTGCGCCGACGCCAGCGGCGCGGCCAGCACCAGCGGACCGCGCAGAAAGGCAAAGCGATTGGGGTCGTCCCGAAAACTTTCCGTCCATAGGCGCATGGGCAGGAACAAGTCGATCGTGTCGCCCGTCTTCCACTCCCGGTCGATGACGACATAACCGGATGGCGGCGTAGAGCCATCCGTGAAAGCGCCGCCATTGACGCTGACTCCAAAGCCGTCGCCCGCCCAGGCGGGACGACGGAGATGGACGCTCAAACGAGCCGGCCTGCGGCACGTAAACACCAATTTTACCGCCCGGTCGTCGGGAAAGCGCGTTTCCTGCCGGATGCTCACCGCCTTGCTCTTCCAGTGGAGGACCGATGGGATGAACAAATTAACGTAGAGGCCGCTGTCATCGTGGAAGTAGATGCTGTCGGCGTATTTGGCGTGGTTCTCGACCCCCGTGCCGGTGCAACACCAGAAGGATTTTTCCGGCGTGCAGAATTCCTTGCGCGAGCCGGATCGCAAAGGGACGTAGTAGCACATCATCCCGGTTTCGGGGTTCTGCGAGGCGAGGATGTGATTGTAGAGGGCGCGCTCGTAATAATCGCCGTAAGCGGCCCTGGGTTCCAGGCAGAACAGATGCCGCGTCAGTTTGAGCATGTTATACGTGTTGCAGGTTTCCGTCGTGTGCGGCCCCATCTGGGAAAGCCGGTTGGTCGCGGTAAACATCTCCCCGTCGCTGTCGCCGCCGATGACGTAAGAACGATTGGCCACGACCGTGCTCCAGAAAAAAGTCGCCGCGCGCCGCAACGAATCGTCGCCGGTCAGTTCATATTGCCGGGCCGCGCCGATGAATTTTGGAATCTGCGTGTTGGCGTGAAGGCCGGTCAATTCATCCTGTTGCTCCGCCGCCGGGTCCAGCACGCGGTGATGATTGAAGCGCAGGGAAATATCGAGGTACTTCCTTTCGCCGGTCAATGCGTAGAGATTGGCCAGGGCTTCGTTCATGCCTCCCTGCTCGGTGCCGAGCATCGCCTGCATCTGCGCGTCGGTCAGCTTGGAATTGCGCGCGATGACCCAATCGCCAAACTTTTTCGCCACCGTCAGCGCCTGCGCGTTGCGGCAATAAACCCTGGCGTCCTCCAACCCGGCCAGAATTTTGTGCAAGGTGTAATATGGCGCCCACACCCGCTGCCCCGCTTCGACGCGGTCGATGAAGTTTTGCGGAAAGGCGCTGAGGTAGCCCCCGCCCAATTTGTCCTGGCAGGCGGCCAGAACTCCCACCATATAGTTTACTCTGAATATCAACGGCGCCTCGCCGGTGCTGGCATACATTTGCGCGCAGGCCGAAAGGTAGTGTCCGGTAAAGTGTCCGCGCAGCTCGCAATTGGTGGCTTCCCATCCGCCCAGCGGCCGGGCGTCGGTCGGCAGCCCGGCGTTCGCCCGGAAATTGCGCAGCAGGCGGTCGGCGTCCAGTGAGAGGAGGTAGTTTTCATCCAATTCCATCGCCCGTCGAAATGGGCCGTCCAGAAGCCGGACGTCTTCCAGCGGGAAGGCCTGGACTCGCAGTTCCACGGCCAGAGGCGCTTTAATCGCGGCGCGTCCATCCAGCCACGGATCGCCCTTCGCGGCAACGGCCGCAAGCGCCACAGTGAGCGCGAAGCAGCGAACCGCGCAATTCATATCAGGGGATGGCGGGGCGGGCAGCCGCCGCGTTGGCGGAGATGTTCACCGAGGCCGTGGTCAATCCCTCGCCGCGCGCTTCCAGCCTCAGCACACCCGGCTCTTTGCCGCCTTGCACAATCACCTGGGCCAGCCCGTTGAAGACGCTGCGTTTCCATTGCAGGGTGAGCGGCTTGTCCTGGATTTCCAGTTGAACTCCCTTGTTGACGCCGCCGGGTCCCTCGCGATTCTTCACCGCCACGGCGATGGTGTTCTCGCCCTCGTGCAGGAACTTCCCGATGTCGAAGGAAGGCTGGCTCTGCCAATCATGAGATTCACCCGCGCGCTGGCCGTTGACATACACCCACCCGTCGTCGTCGATCATGCCGAAACTGACCGCCACGGCGGGCGCGCTCGCTTCTTCCGGCGTCAGCGTCAACCGTGTGCGGTAAATGGCCGATTCACCCGGCTCAAGCGGGCCTTGGTCCCTGGCGACATCGACCTTCTCCCATTGCCCGTCGTCAAATTTCTCCGCCACTTCCGGCCGGTCGCTCGCGCTGGAAACGCGTTTCATTCGCCAATCCTTGAGCGCGACCGAATGGCTCGGCGCGCTCGCAAAATAAACGTCGGGTTCGTGGCAACTGGGATCGCCATTGCCCACGCCGATGATCTTGCCCGGGCCAGCCAGGTTGAAGTCAATCATATTGCCCGCCACAGGCACGATGCGTCCTTCGCTGTCCGTCACCGCCACCGTCAGGATGGAGATGTCCTCGCCATCGGCGTTGATCGACGCCCGGTCGGGCGTGAGCTTGATGGCGGCGGGCGCGCCCGTCGTTTCGACTTTGGTTTCGGCGACCACCTGGCCGCCCTTGTAGCCTTTGGCAAGGAGGGTGCCGGGGGCGTACTTGACCTTCCATTGCAAATGCGAGTTCTGGGGCATCGCCTGGCGGCCCAGACTTTGGTCGTTGAGGAACAGTTCGACCTCCTCGCAGTTGCCCAGGCAGCGGACGTTGATCTCCTCTCCCTCCTTGCCGGGCCAATTCCAATGCGGCAGCAGATGCAGGACCGTGCGGTCGCTCCACCACGATTGGTAGTAATAAAAATTATCCTTGGCGAACCCGCACGTATCGAGGATGCCAAAATGGGAATTGATGCACGGCCAACCGTAGGGCGTGGGTTCGCCCCGATAATCAAAGCCCGTCCAGACAAACCCCCCGGAGAGCCAGGGCCGGGCGGCAAAAATCTTCCACCAATACTCCGCCGTGTTGGCCCACGGCGGGGCGTTCTCATCATAGGCGCTGACGTACCCGCGCTCCTTGTCATTGGCGTAAATGCCCCGTGTGGAAACCGTGCTGGCCTGTTCGGTGCCGATCTCCGGCTGCGTGGGGTGATCCTTGTGATACCCGTCCACCGCCGTGGGATAATAATTCCAGCCCCGCACATCCAAAATGCTGTTGACGCCCTCAAACACGTTGCCGACGTTTCCGGCGGCCGTGCAAAGCCGGGTCGGGTCGAGCCGGTGGACCAGCCGTTGCATGGTTTGCGCGGCGCGCATGGCGGCCGGCGTCGTTTGCTGGTCTTCCTCGTTGAACAACGACCAGATAAAGACGCTGGGATGATTGCGGTCGCGGCGGATTTGGCCGGCCAGATAATCCATGTTTTGTGCGTCGCTGCCCAGCAGCCGGTTCTCGTCCATCACCAACATGCCCAGGCGATCGCAGGCCTCCAGCAACTCGGACGTCGGCGCATTGTGCGAGGTGCGTATCCCGTTGTCTCCCATTTCCTTTAATCGGCTGACGCGAAAGTACTGCAACCGGTCCGGCAGGGCGGAGCCAACTCCGGCGTGGTCCTGATGATTGCAGGTGCCTTTGACCTCGTAATGCTTGCCGTTGAGCAGAAATCCCTTGTCCGCGTCAAAGGCCACCGTGCGAATCCCAAATTCCGTTTCCGTCCGATCAACGACCGCGCCGCCGGACAGCACGGTGATTACCAGTTTGTAAAGTTGCGGAGATTCCGGCGACCAGAGCACCGGCGCCGAAACACTGCTCTTTTGGACCGAATCCTTTTCCGCCCACGGCCCCAGCGCGACGGATTCCTTGAACTGGGCGGCGCTCTTGCCTTGCGGGTCGATCACTTCACATTGAATGGTGGCGTCGGCTTCGTTGCTGTGGTCGTTCTGCAACTGAGTCTGGACGATCAGCGCCGCCGGGCCTTCGGGAACGTTGCCGGGAAACTGGCTATAGACAAACGTGCCGTCGGCCGCCACGTGCAGCGGACTGGTCTTGACCAGCCAGACATGCCGGTAAATGCCCGCCCCCTCATAAAACCAGCCCTCAAACTCCGAGGCATCCACACGCACGGCCAGCGTGTTGTTTCCGCCGCAATTGGCCATGTCGGTGATGTCGTAGCCAAAGCTGCTGTAGCCGCTTTCGTGATGGCCGATCAAGTACCCGTTGAAAAACACCCGGCAATCACGATACACGCCATCGAATTCCAGCATCAGCCGCCGGCCCTTGTCCGTTTCGGGCAGTTCAAAGGTGCGGCGATACCAGCCGACGCTGTTGGTATGGTAGCCGCGGCCGACAGGCTTGAATCCATGACTGCCGTCGGCATTGCGGTCGAAGGGCAGCTCGGGCACCCAGTCGTGCGGCAGGTTGACGGTGCGCCAGCCATTATCGCCAAAGGATCGGCCCGCAGGGCCGGTGCTGACGCCGGCTTTGTCCAGCCGCTCCGCCAGCCCCCAATCATCTCCCAAATGAAACTTCCACCCAAAATCCAGCAACAGCCGTTCGCGCGGCGGCGTGTCGGACGCGGCGCAGGCAACGGTCATCACGGCCAGAACAAACAGTGCCACACCGGCGCAGGCCATCCGCCGGGGTTTTGGCAGAAGCGAACAATGTGCTTTCATTGTGACGGCAAACTGTCAATCAATGTCAGGGCTTGCCCCAATCATTGTTTATGAGTTGGATTGTTTATCCGCCAAGGTTGGCGGCTGGAATTAATGCCCGTCGACCGAGTAGGGGCTCCACCACAGGAGCGTCTTGCCGCCAGGTTTCTGAGGCCCTTCTCCTAGCGGAATATTGGAATCGGCGTTGAATTGGTTGGTGTTGATAACCTGAACATTGCCGGCAAGGGCCATGATATTGCCGCCATTGTTGCTGTGCAACCGGCCAATGCCCTCGTAGCCGCTCGGCGGCGCGCTCGGATAGTTGGACCCGTCGTTGTAATCGAATTCCCCATACGGTGGATTTTGTATCGCATTGAGTTTGATGTCCGGCTCCCACATCAGCCAGCACGAAGGGGACCAGACCTGGGTGATCTTGCACGGCGGATGGTAGCCATTATCGTCAAACCCACAAACCGCGCCGTCCATCACGTAGCTGCAAAGTTGGTTGATCCTCGTCGTCCGGTGAGGGTCCTGAGCGTCTTTGGGACAAATGAAGCTTCCCGGGTTGGGCGCATACTTATACCACATGCTGCCCGCGCTCTGGGGACTGGTGGTTGGCTGGTAGCAAAGGGTCGGGAACGGCGCCTGGCTGTTGGCGAGTTTTGTTCCGTATGGCGCCTCTTGCGGATTGGGGCACTGGCCGCTGTAAAGATATCCAGTCAGGCCGGGTTCAACACTGGCCGTGTTGCCGCCGTCCCAGTTCGGCCAAGCCATGCGGTCCTGGTTATCAGTGCAGTACATGTTGTTGGCCGTGGCCAGTTCTTTCATGTTATTGGTGCAGGTCGCCCGTTGCGCGTTGTCCTTGGCCAGAGCCAAAGCGGGCAGCAACAGCGCCGCCAGAATGGCAATGATGGCGATGACCACCAGCAGTTCGATCAAGGTGAAGCCGGCGGCCTCCTCGCGCAGCCGCTCTTTGCGAATCGTCGTATGTTGTTTCATATTCTTAAATCAATGTGCTTATGCTATGCGCCCCGGTCACGTCGGTAAAATGAATGCCTCCCCCTGGCACGATGGCGCTCGCGCCCTGTCGGCCCCGATGCCGACGGGAGTATTTCCTTCCGCAGTTAACGGGCACATCTTATGATGCTCCCCTTGTCTCACTGTGGCAAGGGGATAGTGTCACTTTGTTGATAGCTATTTTGGGTAGGTCGCCTTGGCACGAATTGTGCTCGCGGACTGCGCCCACACACCGAACCGGCAATGGCAATCTGATCAGTCAAAGCCGACGCCTGTCATCAGTGCCCGTTGATCGAGAACGGGCTCCACCACAGGAACGTCTTGCCGCCGGGGTGCTGAGGCCCCTTGCCTTCCGGCGTATTGGAATCGGCGTTGAATTGGTTGGTGCTGATAATCTGAACATTGCCGGCCAAGGCCATTATGTTGCCGCCATTATGGCTGTGCAACCGGCCGATGCCCTCACAGCCGTTTGGCGGCGCGTCCGGATAGTTGGACCCGTCATTGTATTCAAACTCCCCATGCGTTGATGGACTGCAATTGGGCAGGTTTTCGGCTTCGAGTTTGACGTCCGGTTCCCACATCAGCCAGCACGAAGGCGACCACGCATCGGTGACCTTGCACGGATTGACATACGTGCCGTTGGGATATCCCACAACCGCTCCGTTCATCACGTAGCTGCAAAGTTGGTTGTTCCTCTGCGTCCGATAAGGATCCTGAGCGTCTTTGGGACAAATGTAGCTGGCCGGGTCGGGCGCATATCTGAACCACATGCTGCCCGCGCTCGCAGGACTGGTAGTCGGCAGGTAGCACGTGTTGGGAAAGGGCGGCTGGCTGTTGGCTGCTTTTGTTCCGTATGGCGCCGTTTGCGGATTGGGGCATACGCCGCTGTAGAGCCACCCATGGACAGTAACACCGGGAGGGGGAACGTAGGAGGCCGTGTTGCCGCCGTCCCAGTTTGGCCAAGCCATGCGGTCCAGATTATCCGTGGCGTACATGTTGTTGGCCGTGGCCAATTGTTTCATGTTGTTGGTGCAGGTCGCCCTTTGTGCGTTGTCCTTGGCCAGAGCCAAAGCGGGCAGCAGCAATGCCGCCAAAATGGCAATGATGGCAATGACCACCAGTAGTTCGATCAAGGTGAAACCGGCGCCATTCTCAGAGGGCCGCTCTTTGCGAATCGTCGTATGTGGGTTCATGTTCTCTATTCAATGTGCAGTTACTTTAGGCTGCCGTCATGTCGATAAAATACATGACACTCCGGGCACGATGGCGTTCGCGCCGTGTCGCCCTCGCGCCGACAATAGTGTGTTTCTCGGCACATAACGGGCATCCCTTACCGTGCCTCCATTTTCCCGATGCCGCAAGGGTAATTATCTCCTGCTGATCACCAATTCGGGTAATCGATTCTGGCACGCATTGTGCTCCGCGCCGCCCTCGCCGAAAATTCCTTTACCAATCACCGGCGCGCCTTACCTTTAGTGCGCTGATGCAAATTGCGCGCTGATATGGGCAAACAGATCACTGAAATGGTGGTCGAGTCGGCCACGATGGAACTGCCGGACACCAAAACTTTGAAACTCAAGTGGCCGGACGGCTACGACGTCGATTTCAAAACCGGCCAGTTTATCACCGTTTATTTCGGCGATGCGCCGGCTTACAAGCGCGCCTATTCCCTCTGCTCCTCGGCTCTGGACCGCGGCTTCTTCGAAATCACCGTCAAGCGCGACGGCAAAATGGGCACCCGCCTGGTCGATTGGGCCAAAACGGGCGACAAACTCTGGGTCATCCCGCCCGCCGGACGGTTTCTGCCCGCCTTCGAGGACGACAAACAAATGCTCTGCATCGCCGGCGGCTCGGGCGTCACCCCGTTTCGCGCCTTTGTGCGCGAAGCCACCCGGCGCAACCTCCCCTCAAGAATCACCATCCTCTACAGCGTGCGCACTCCCTGCGACATCATCTTCAACGCCGAATTCCGCCAACTGGAGGCCCAGAACCCCAACTTCAAATTCAACGTCACCTGCACCCGCCTGCCAGACCAGGACCCCTGGCCCGGACGACGCGGGCGAATCGACGCCGCATGGGTGCGCGAACACGCCGCCGAGTTGCCCAAGACTGTCTTTTACGCCTGCGGACCCAATTCGCTGGTGGAAGCGACCGAAAGGCTGGTGCTGGAGGACTTGAAAGTGCCCAAGGAGCAAATGAAAGTCGAAAAATGGGGATAGGAACCACAGCCATGCTCAAAAAAACTCCGCTCTTTGTCGCCCACCAGCGCCTGGGTGCCCGCCTGGTTGAATTCGGCGGCTGGGAAATGCCCCTCTGCTACACCAGCATTCTTGACGAACACAAGGCGGTCCGTTCGGCTGCGGGCATTTTTGACGTCTCTCACATGGGCGATATTTTTGCCCGCGGGCCCGCCGCGGCCGACTTCCTCAATTCCGTCTTGACCAATGATCTGGCCAAATTGCAGCCCGGCCAGGGCCAATACACCTTGCTTTGCAACCAGCACGGCGGCGCGATCGACGATCTCTACCTCTATCGCCTCCAGGCCGAGGAATTCCTCCTGGTGGTCAACGCCAGCCGCATCGAGGCTGACGTCTCCTGGCTGGACCGCCAGTTGGCCGCCTTTCCGCGCCGCCAGTCGGTCGAGTTAAAGAACCAGTCCGACGCCTGGGGCGCCGTCGCGGTGCAGGGGCCCAAAGCGGTCGATTTTATTGACTGCGGCTTCCAAACCGGTGGCCGCGCCCCCTCCGCCTTGCGGAAAAATGAAATCACGCCCGTCTCCTTGGCCGGTCAGCCGCTGTGGGTCTCCCGCACCGGTTACACCGGGGAAGACGGATTCGAGATTGTCGCTCCGGCCGATGCCATCGAAGCCGTTTGGAACCTCATGCTGGAAGCGGGAAAGCCGTTCGGATTGAAACCAGCCGGATTGGGCGCCCGCGATACCCTGCGCACCGAGGCCGCCTATCCGCTCTACGGACACGAATTGGACGAAGACACCACGCCGCTGGAAGCGGGCCTGGGCTTTTTCGTCGCGCTGGGCAAGGGCGACTTTGTCGGCCGCGCCTCATTGGCCCAACAAAAGGCCGCGGGCGTCACCAAAAAACTGGCCGCTTTCAAAATGACCGGGCGCTGCCCTCCGCCGCGTCCCGGCTACCCGATTTGGAGCGTCTCTGGCGGCGCGGCCCCGGTTGGCCGTGTGACCAGCGGCACGCAAAGCCCCTCGTTGGGCATTGGCATTGGCCTGGGTTTTGTCTCGCCGGAGTTGGCGCCAGTCAACACCGCCATCGCCATCGAGATTCGCGGCCTCCGCGCCGCCGCGATCACCGTGCCCCGTCCGATTTACCGGAGGAGTTGAAAAGAGCCTTCCTTTCATTTTGAAAAAAGATTTCCAAGCGCCCCAAACCGCATATCATTGACGCCAACGACGATGAAAGAGAACATCCCTGCTGACCTGAAATACACCAAATCCCACGAGTGGGTGCGCCTGGAGGGCCCCACTGCCACCATCGGCATCACCGATCACGCCCAGCACGAATTGACTGACGTCGTTTTCGTCGAACTGCCCGCCATGGGACGTTCCCTCAAGGCCGGAGAGGCCTGCGCGGTGGTCGAATCGGTCAAGACCGCCAGCGACCTTTACGCGCCCTTGAGCGGAGAGGTCGTGGCCGTCAACCCCGAATTGGCGCGCCACCCCGAACTGGTCAACACCGACCCCTACCGCGCCGGCTGGTTCTTCAAATTAAAACTCTTCACACCGGCCGAGTTGGACGGGTTGCTCAGCCCCGAATCCTACGCCGCGCAAATCGCATGATGGACGTGCAATACAAGATCATCGGAGGCGACGGCGCCGAATACGGCCCGGCCACGCTCGATGAACTGAAAAACTGGATTCACGACGGCCGCGTGGCCGGGATGACCAAAGTCTGGCGCAGCGACCTGGCTATCTGGACGCCCGCGGATCGCTATTCTGAGTTGCGTCCCGACCTGGCCATCCTTCACGCGGCGGCGTCAGCCCAGGCGGCACGGCCCTGCGGATTCTGGGCCCGGCTGGCGGCCTATATCCTCGACTCTTTCATTCTATGCACCCTTTTTCTTATGGTTTGGACGCCCATCGCCGATTCCCACCATTGGACCATGCCTGAATGGCCCCAAAATACCTCCGACGCCGCCACGCGGGAATTCGTCAAGCAATTCCAAACGTGGAGTCAGCACGCTTCGCCGGTGCTCTATCCAATCTTTCTAATTTACAGTGTCCTCCTCAACGGGCGCTTTGGCGCGACTTTTGGCAAAATGGCCATTGGGGCGCGCATCACCATGCTCAACGGCGCCCCCATCGGTTACCGCCGGGCATTGCTCCGCTGGCTGGCGGCCCGCCTGAGTGACCTGACCTTGTTTTTCGGCTATCTGCTCATCGCCTTTCACCCGGAAAAACGGGCGTTGCATGATTTGCTGGCCGGTACGAAAGTGGTTTACAACCGATGAACCGCGCTGCCAATTTACGCCTGGCGCTGATCGCCTTCGCCGTGTTCGTCCTGGATCAGGGCGCCAAACTGCTGGTGCTCCGCTTTCTGGGCCCGACGCAGGAGCGGGTGGTGATCAATGGCTTCTTCAAATTCGTCCGCTGGGGCAACACCGGCGCCGCCTGGAGCCTGTTCCACGACCGCAACGACCTCCTGGCCCTTGTCTCGATCTTGGCCCTGGTCGCCCTGTTCCTGTCGCGCCGCCATTTCTACGTTCACTCGGCGGCGGGTCAGTTCTCTCTGGGCCTGATTTTTGGCGGCATCGCGGGCAACCTCTTCGACCGCCTCTACTACCATCATGTCATCGATTTCCTCCGCTTTTATCTCTACCGCCGCGGCGGCGAGGAGATTGGTTTCCCGGCCTTCAACGTTGCCGACAGTGCTATATGCGTGGGCGTGGCCTTGTTGATCTTCCTGTCCTGGAAACAGGATTCGGCGGGCGCAAAAACCAAGATCGACCGCGCGGAACAAAAAGCCCAGGCATGACGTCCACTTGAATCCGCACCCGGATTTCTTGGTGATTGACCAGTCGCTTCCCTTGGAGCGGCTGGATGTCTTCCTGCGTAAAAAACTGCCCCACCTTTCCCGCGCCGCCATCCAGCGCCTCCTGGCCGACGGCCACATCCGCGTCGAAGGCAACACTGTCAAGCCCGCCCACCACCCGCGTGCGGGCCAAACGATCACCTTCCATTGGCCTCAAGCGCGCCCCGCCCAGGCGCTGCCGGAGCCGATGCCGCTGGAGATTCTGTTCGAGGACGAAGACATGGTCGTGGTGAACAAACCCGCCGGCGTGGTGGTCCATCCGGCGGCCGGACATCAGGAGCACACCTTGGTCAATGCCTTGCTGCATCACTGCGCCGGTCACCTCAGCGGCATCGGCGGAATCGCCCGGCCCGGCATCGTTCATCGATTGGACAAAGACACCAGCGGCTGCCTTGTCGTGGCCAAAAATGATGCTGCCCATCTCCAACTCTCCGCGCAATTCGCCGGGCGTCAGGTGGAAAAAACTTATCTCGCCGTGGCTTGCGGGCGCATTGCGCGCACCTCAGGCCTGATTGACGCCCCCATCGGGCGTCATCCTACCCAACGCAAAAAAATGGCGGTCACCGGCGCCTCCGCGCGCCAGGCCCGCAGCGCTTTCCGCGTGCTGGAGCGATGGCGGGAGGCCACATTGGTCGAAGTCTCCCTCCACACCGGCCGGACACATCAAATCCGCGTTCACCTGGGACACCTGGGGTTCCCGGTGGCCGGGGACTTGGTTTATGGCCGAGCCGCCAACGCGCGCCTGAAGGAAGCCACCGGATACGCCGTACCGCGGCAGTTGCTCCATGCCTGGCGCTTGGCGCTGCTCCACCCGCGTACGGGCCGACGCCTGGCTTTCGAGGCCCCGCTGCCGGATGATTTTGCTATCGCGCTTGCCTTTTTTCGAGGAGGCCCCTAGATTTGCGGCCGGCCGGGTATGGAGTCATTCAAGCATTCCTGTCCGTATTGCGGGCAGCATATTGAGTACACCGCGGGATATTGTGGCAAACAGATGCGATGTCCGATCTGCGGCAATACCATCACTTTCCCCGCCGTTCCACCGCGACAGGGCGGCCCATCCCTGCATATCAAATCCGCCAAGGAAAAGTCGCCCCGGAAATGGAGTTGGCAGCCCACCGGGCCGCTGCGGATTCTGTGGCAATTCCAGCATTGGAACATTGTCGCCCAGTGCGCCGTTCCCTTTCTCATTATCGCGGCTCTCCTGGCCGGCGCGGCCTACGTCAGGAACAAGTTCACCGAAGAACCGCCCAAGCCGACAGAGCCAATTGTGCAAGCCGACCCGCAGGCCTGGGAAAAAATGACCGACCTGGCCAAGACCGAACAGGCGGTGCAGAATCAAATCAGAGTCATCACGAAAGTTGGCACGGACATCGCCTCGCTTACCCGGCAGCGCGCCGAGTTGCAGCGAAGCTACCAGGGTGTGGCCGACCCCGAGGTAAGGCGTACAGGCGACGAGCAGATCAGGAGGGCGGAAGAAGAGTTGCAGCGCGTGCGAAGGCTGTTGAACGCAGACCGCCAGCGATTCGACCTCCTCTATTCGAAATATCAAAGTCTCGGCGGCAACGTCGATTACCGCAGCCAGCTCCCCAACTACTGACTACTTCGGCCAGATGGCCTGAAGGGTCGCCGCCAGACGGTAGCCCGCTTTGCTCATTTGCTCTTCGGCTGTTCTGCGCGACCAGGCGATGTATTCGGCGGACAGGTCTTGGATGTGCCAGAGCGGGCGCGGTTTCTGCGTGCGATAGTCCAATTGGCTGTCGTCCTCGTCCAAAACCGGCACGTCGTGTACTTTGGCCGACAGGGCGAGGCTTTCATTGGCCCAGACCCGGTCCCAATCAAGCAGCGGGCCGGGCGTTTTCCAGGCGGGCGGCGGCCGGCTCAGCAGCTTGGCGGCATATTCCTGGGGCGTCTGGATGTTTTCGTTCGTCATGTTCAGTTGCACCAGCGTCACGTCCCAGTAAAAATGCAGTTTGTTCGTGCCCCCAAAAATCAGGCGATTGGCCCCCTGATCGTCCCCAAAATGGCCCGCGTAACCGTTGGGGTCAATGAACTTGGTGTTGTCAAGATATCCGGCGCCAACGTGCAGCGGCTGGTGAATGTCCCCGATGTAATGGGCCAACAGTCGCAGGGCGATCTTCTGATTGACATTGGTGAACATCGTTTGCGCCTCCGTCTTGCCTTGCAAAATCAAAATGCACGCCGGGATCGCGTGGACGACATCTACATTCGTCGCGCCGATTGAATCATCGCGGTACTTCGGCTCCTCGAACGGGATGTCGGTGTAATGGAAGACGGCGTGGTTGGGGTTGGCCTCTTTGAACTGGAGCATCTCCGGCGTTTGATCGGTTCGGCCTTTGACCTGGTCGGCCCAGACCGAGGCCGTCGAAAGCGTTTCATCGCCCAGCAGTTGATGGACATGCTTGGCCGCTTCCGTCCCGGCTATCAAGGTGTCGGCCATGGCCCCGATGGTGCGATGGCCTTCGTCGCCCCATGCAAACGCGGTCGCGGCCGCGGCGCAGGTGAACAAACATATCAGCGGTCGGTGATCAATTCTCATGTCCGCGCCAGTATGGCAACGCGCGGGCTGCCGTCGAGAAAATTACGCCGCAACCGGACAACCTCCCGCGCCTCGCGCGGTGAGCGGCAACTGGGTCGTCAGCCAAACATAACTCGCGCGCAACCGTGAGGTTAAGTCAATTCAAATTCAAATTGCCTTCAGAGATAAGTCGATTCTGCTGAAAAACCCCCGCTTTTCAAAAAGGAGCGATTTCAGGGACCACCAAAACACTCCAACCATCCAGGAAGAGTCGTCTATAACCGATTCTGGAGAATCCTCTGCTTGACAATTTTCGCGGTTTTTTCGTGGATTTTCAAAACAGGGGGTTTTTCAGCAGAATCAAATGTTAAGATGTGACCCTAATGGTGACCTCGTTTGGGCGCTTTCTTATCTACGATAGTGTACCCGCTGACATAGCTACCGCCCCCAACATGCGTCCATAGCCACTGTACGTCCTCTCCCCCAGAGACCCGGACGCCGGTAACGGCTTCGTTCCGAGAGGCTGGCCCAGTGGGTTGCGGAGCCTGTACCCATCGCTTGGGTTTTTCCGTCGATTCCTGCTTCATAGCGCCATTCTGGTCGAACTCTTATTAAACGACGGCTGGTTCGTTTATTGAAATCGCGAATCTACGTTGTCTTGAATATCGCAAGTGGTTCATATTCAACGAATCTGCCCTATGGTAAACGACGGCCCGTCGTTTATCAAGATCAAGATTTCGCGGCTGCGCGTTAGGCGATCTTCTCACGCGAAAATCCAAGCCAGGAA
Source organism: Verrucomicrobiota bacterium (assembly GCA_049517295.1). GTDB lineage: Bacteria > Verrucomicrobiota > Verrucomicrobiia > Limisphaerales > Palsa-1400 > JBEKSF01. The sequence continues at coordinate 55,813 of JBEKSF010000006.1, read as the reverse complement.
ACGGGACGTTGTTGAGGGAAAGAAGGTAATGACCGGATCTTTCGTAAGTATTTGACACGCAAACGTTTTAGCAAATCAGATTTAGGGCAGTCTCATTTCTGCGTCTAGCACGATAAATGCTTAAATCACCTCGCGGTTGGCAAAGGGCAGTCTGTGGACAAAAATGAAGTCATAAAATAACCGCCTTTTACCGCGTCCACGCCGCATTAGAGCGAAGAAAGACAGGACTCATGCGAGAGGAAACTGCGCGCAAAGGTGGTTTCACGCTTGTTGAGATAATGATCGTCGTCGCCATCATCGGATTGTTGGCCGCCATCGCGATCCCCAACTTCGTGAGAGCCCGCACCACAAGCCAACAAAACGCCTGTATCAACAACCTGCGACTCATTGACGACTCGAAGCAACAATGGGCGCTGGAGCAACGCAAACAGAACAACGCCAGCCCTGGGGACAGCGATTTGCAACCTTATCTTGGCCGCGGGGCCAGCGGTGAACTGCCCGCTTGCCCCTGTGATCCGCAGAACAGCTTCGACAGCAGCTACACAGCCAATACTGTCGGTGTTCCTCCGGTTTGCAATATCGTCTCCGCGACGCACGTTTTGGCTGGCAGCGCCGAAGCGGCAGATCCGCACCACATAATGTCGAATTAGCGAGGCATCATGAGGCGTGACACCATCGAGTTGAATGATGTCGGTGTCGCGATCCGATCATAAAGAGCCGCCAGATGTCTATGGCAGCGGCGGGCCTGTTTTGATGCGATAAAACTGCGCGGGCAATAGCAATGAGTTGGTGTCGGTCCATTGGAATGAGGTCGATAGCGGCGAGTTGGTGATGAAAAGCGTGCTCCAGTTCTCCAAGTTCGAGGATGCCTGCACCGCATAGTCGGGTCCAAGGATGCTGTTGGTCACCAGCATCGTGAATTGGCCGTTGCTCCAGCCGACCGACGGCACTGCGGGCAACGCCAGAGGATTGACGGTGATCGTGAAGCTCTGCGCGGCGCTCAGGCTCGATGAGCCGCTGACCTCCACCTTGAGCGTCACCGGGTTGACAGTGTTTGCGGAGGTCACCGCAGGCCGCCAACTGAAGGCGGCGTTCGTGTTGTTGGTTTGAGCAAGCGTGGCGCCGGCCGGCGCGGCAAGCAGACTGAAGGTCAGTGCCGGCGTAGGGGAGTTCGTGTCTGTGGCTCTGGCGTTGATCGCAACGGTCTGGCCAACGTTGACGGTCTGATTGGCGATCGGCGCCAGCGTCGGCGCGGTGATGACCGGCAAGAACGCCGCGCTGACATAGTCAATCACCGAGGTGTTGAGCACGGAATTGTCATGCGCGCATACGGCCAAGCCGACGTAGGCCCCGTTGGACATGGTGATGCTGGCGGTTCCGAACTGGGTCCAAGTCATGCCATCGGGCGACCAATAGCCCTGGAAGGTGGTATTGGTGCGCGTCAGCCGCACCCAGTTTGGCGCCGTGCCGGGAGTGTTCGTAGCGCTGCTCGACCCGCCGGTTGTGGAGCGCCATAGCAACTCGATTCCAGCGGTCGTCGAAGGCTCCACGTCCACCAACGCATGGATGGAATCCGCGTCGAGCGACTCGCGGATCATCACTGCGGCCTTGGCGTTGGAATCGGTGTCCTCAACGCTTGCGACAAAGGCGCGAATGTCGCAGTTGGTGCAGTCTGGAACATAAACATAAACGAACTGAAACGCGTCGCTGGTATTCCAGATGTCGGCGCCTGAGCCGGAAATGGTAAATTGGCCGCCGCAGTAGGATACGCTGCCCGGAAACCCGACGGATCCGATGTCCGCATTGAGCCAGGGCGATGGCGGAGGGCCGCCCGGCAGCGAGGCGCCGGCCTCGTCCGAGGGCAAGCTTTCGTTGCCGGCATTGGTGATGGTGACCACATAATAGTAAGGCTGGCACGTCGCGACCTTGGAATCGGTGTAATTGGTGCTGGAGAGGGATGAGGCAATGGTGGTATAAGGCCCGCCGGTGATCGTCGAACGCTTTACGTTGTAACTGGCGCCGGGCGAGGCGTTCCAATTCAACACGATTTGGCCATTGGTGGCGGCCGCTGTCAGGCCGGTGACAATGGGTGCCGGAGTAGCGCTGACTTCCGCGGAATTGACACTGGCGCCGTTTCCATTGGCAGTGACAACATAATAGTACGTTGACAGGTTGGTGACGCTGTTGTCGATGTAACCCAGGTTCACGCTTCCGATGTTCCCGGCAATGAGCGAGTAGGGACCGCCGCTGGTGGCGGCCCGCCACAGGTTGTAGGTGGTCGCGCCCGGCACCACATCCCAAGAGACCGTCACCTGTGCATTGCCTCCGACGGCTGCCACTCCGCCGGGAGCGGCGGGAGGCGGCAAGTTGTCGGCTTCCCTGATGGTGATACTGGCGGAGGTCAAACCCGTGGAAGCCGCAGTCAAGGCGATTGTGCCGGGTTGATTGATTGACTGGACAATGACTTCGGCCAAACCGTTGAAGACGGAGCGCTGAGTGCTGCCTTTGTCCGCTTCGTGAGAACTGGGATCGCCGTTGCCCACGCCAATGATGGCGCCACCACTGACAATGAAATTGACGAGATTGGTGGCAGTGGGCACAACCAAGCCTTGGGAATCCAGGACGGCCACGGTCACCACGGAAACGTCCCGGCCATCAGCGAGGATGGTGCCGCGGTCGGGCCGGAGCGCGATGGCCGCCGGCGCCCCTGTGGTGACGGTGGTGTTCGTGATGACGGGCACGCCACTGTTATAGCCAATGGCCTGGAGCGTTCCCGGCGCGTAAGGCACGTTGTCCCATTCGGCGTGGCCCTGAACATTGAGCGTTTGCCGTCCCAAACTAACGCCGTTGGTGAACAATTCCACAGTCTGACAATTGCCGTAAACCCAGACGTTGATGGGCTGCCCTGGTGTTCCCCAGTTCCAGTGCGGGATAACGTGCAACACGGGCTTGTACGTCCAATTGGCCTGATAATAGTAAAAATTGTCCTTCGGAAAACCGCAGGTATCCATCGTGCCAAAATGCGAGTTGATGCAGGGCCAGCCGTAGGGCGTCGGCTCGCCGCGATAATCAAAGCCCGTCCACGAGAACCCGCCCGACGACCACGGACGGGAATCGTAATAGGGCCACCAGGTTTCGGCCGGCTCGCCCCAACCCACCCCGGGGTTCTCGATGTCGTAACCCCAGACGTAGCCGTTGACGGTGTCATTTGTATAGATGCCGCGATCGCTAACCAGGCTGGAGGTTTCCGTGCCGATGATAGGCTCGTCCGGGTATCCGGCGTGGAACGAATCCTGGGAGCCCAGCGAATAATTGAAGCCGTTGACATCAAGAACCAGGCTGAAGCCAACTCCCCAGTCATTCAGAGCGGCGGTGCATAAGCGCGTTGAATCCAATGAATGGACCAGGTTCTGCATCACCTGTATGATCGTGGCGCCCGTGGAAGTGGTCTGGAGAGGTTCTTCATTTGCGAGCGACCACATAAACACTGAAGGATGGTTCCGGTCACGCCGGATTTGCCGGCTTAGCTCGCCCAACGGCTCCGCGTTGGTGCCGGGGCGGCGATTTTCATCCAGCACCAACATTCCCAACTGGTCGCAGGCGTCGAGAAATTCCGCGGTCGGCTCGTTATGCGAAGTCCGGCAACCCGTGACGCCCATTTCCTTGAGCCTTTCAACGCGGAAATACTGGAGGCGGTCGGGCAGCGCCGAACCGACGCCGGCGTGGTCCTGATGGTTGCACATCCCCTGGATTTCCACGTGCCGGCCATTGATGAAAACGCCGTTGGTTGAATCAATCGAAACTGTCCGCACGCCAAAGGGCGTGTTGTAAATGTCCGCGACCGCGTTTTGATTGCTGACTGTTGTGACCATGTTGTAAATATAGGGCGTTTGCGGGGACCACAAATTGGCCGTCAACGTTACGGTCTGCGTCAGGACCAAATGCTGGCCGGCAGGCATGTTCAGCGCCGAAGTAACGGCGGCAACCACATTGCTGTTGGCGTCGAAAATCGTTGAAGTCATGCTGCCGTCGGTCGTTGCCGTCGCGCTTTGGTTGGTGACATCGGTTTGCACGGTGACCGTGGCATGGGAACCGACCAGCGAAGTTGTCGCCACATAAGTCCCCCACTCTGCCACATGCACCGGATTCTCGGTCGTCAGCCAGACATGCCGGTAAATGCCGGCGCCTTCATAAAACCAGCCCTCAAACCGGCTGGCATCCACCCGCACCACCAGCACATTGGTCCCGCCGGGATTGGCGTAAGGCGTGACATCAAAATAAAAGCTTTCGTAGCCGCTGACGTTCCGCCCCAGGATGTGCCCGTTGAACCACACCAGGCAGTTGCGATAAACGCCGTCAAATTCCAGCCACAGCGCCTGACCGGCATCATTCGCGGGCAGGGTGAACGTGTGACGATACCAGGCAATGGTGCTCGGACTGGTCGATCCAGTGAAACCGGATTTGTAGCCATGTCCGCCGTCGGCGCTGGAACTGAACGGCATTTCAACGGCCCAATCATGCGGCAGGTTTAATAAGCGCCAGGCGCTGTCGTCGTAGTTCGTCTGAACAAACGAAACATTCTCGCCGGCATGGGTGGCAATGGGATCAACCCGGATGGTTTCCATGTAGGTTTCGGACTGGGTATTTGTCGCCGAGCCTACTTCGTCGGCATCGAGCTTGGCCAGATCGGGAATTTCGGGATAATAGGTGACGTTGGTGGTGACATCCACAGGATCACCCAGTTCAAACCGCCAGCCGGCGTCCAGCAAGATGTGATCGCGCGGCGAGGCGGTGAAACTGACCAGCGTGTTGGTGGCAATCGTATTGGGCGGAATAGCCTGATCGCGGACGCCATTGATGATGAGCGTGTAGTTGCTGCCGTAAACCAAGGGCGCGGTGGTGAGCACGACCGACGAATTGTTGGGGGTCAGAGACGCGCCAGTGATGGCAAGGCCATCGCTGAAAATGTAATTGGCCAGATTGGCGGCGCTGGCGGCCTCGAGCGTTTTAGAGAAGTCCACTTCGACGTTGGTCGTGCCGATGCTGAAGCCCCTCAGAACCACCGGCGGGTTCGTATCGAGCGTCACCGAAAGGGCGATGGGGGCGCTGGTCGCCGCGCCATAGCTGTTCGTCAGCACAAGTTCATACGAACCGGTATTGGTGATCGTCGCATTGAGCGCCAGCGTGTTGGCGCCGGCTCCGGGGACGGTGGCGTATCCGCCGCCGTTGTTGAACCGCCATTGAAAGTAAAGGGGCTGCGCGCCCGTCACGCTGGCCGTGAAAGTCACCAGCGTCCCGACAAACACATTGTTCGTCGGCGAGAGCGTAAATTGGTTTATGCTTGGCAGCTTTGCGGGCGCAAATCCCAAGTCGAAGACCGCGTCAAAGTCATGACTGCTGCCGAAGGTGATCGGTCCGCCGGCGGGAGGAAAAAGCCCGATCTGGCCTCCGGCGTAAGGATTGGCGCTGGCGACTGCGAGCGCCTCCCACCCGCTGGTCGAGCTGGCCTTGCCGAACGACCAGGCATAAGTTGCGTTCGCGGATAGCGCCAGCGAAAGCCCGCTCCACTGCAGCCAGTCGCCGTCGTTGAAGGTGACATTGGCCGAGGTGTAAGTTTGCAGCAGGGTGGCCGTGGCGCCGGACACGGAATAAATGTGGAGGTAATAGGGCTGGGGCGTGTCGATGCCGCTGTAGGAACCAAGCCCGGCGGACATCAGCGACAACGAGGTCAGCGTGTATCCCTCCGAGCTAGTCCCCGTGGTGAAGGTTTGACCCGGTTCGCCGGCGTCATGGCCGGTCTGGTTGTCGGTGTAATAATTGAGGCCATCGGGAAAGGTTTGGTTGCCCGCGGTGCTCAACTGGGCAATATCATTTGCCCCCGGAGTTGGGGCGGTGGCGCCCAGGTCCGCAAGCGTTTGCGCACTGATTGCCCTCGTCAATGTCAAGAGGACGCTCACCGTCAACGCCACTTTCCGCCAATACCAAGCGAAATCTTCAGGCAGGAGGCCCTGTTCCATTTTCGCGGGATAGCTGGCAGCAGGCATGACTTGGAGGAAAACATGATACCGAGGGAAAGATTTGCGATTCACCATTGATGATTGGCATAAACCTGCGAAGCGTTCAACCATTTATCGAACTCCGCAATGATTCAAAGGCGCTCCAAGGCCGCGCGTTAACCCAGCTCTCTAACGGGCCAATCGGTAGAATCGCGCCCCGGAATTGGTGGCGGCAGAGTCGGTGAATTGAAGGAATCCGCCGGCATCCGCCGTCACGGTGCCAAGAGGGGTCCAACTCGGCGCAGCCAGGTTTGGGCTGGCTTGGACTTGATACGGCAACAAAAGGCCGCCCGCACCGGTGAGCTGAACGTTGCCGCCGGCAAGACCGATGGAAAGCCACCTGGGCGTAATGTCATTGAGGGATTTGCCCGAACTATCGAAAGCCAGCAAGCCCGCGTTGTCCGCTGCCGCCTGCGAGCCGGCCGCCACGGTTACTTGCAATTGTCCCGCGTTGGTCTGCAAGGCGACGGAGTACTTCGCGTTGGGTGACAGGCCGGCCACATAAAAATTGGTCACGCCGGCGGGCGCGGTGCAGATCACGTTGGTGAAATTGTTGCTCAACACATTGACGGGAAACAAAACCTCCACGCCGCGCACGACCACGCCTTCAAACGGATTGCCGGCGACGCTTTGCCAATAGGTCGCGGCATCGGCCTTGACGCCGGCATCGGCTCCTTGAAGGACATGCAGGAAACGGATGTTCACCGGATCGTTGGTGTCCTCGATGGCGAGCCGGTAATTGCAGGGTTCGCCCTCGGCCACGGTGGTGATGACATTGGAAAGGGAGAAGATGCTCACAATCCCATTGGTGGGCAGCAGAGAATTGATGAACAACTGCTGGCCGTCAGCGAGGGTTTCGGTGAGGAAGGAACCGCCGCCGTTGAGCGCGGCCACGGTTGGCGCGTCGGGCAGGCAAAGGTTGAACCGCTTGAACAAACCGGCGGTGTGCGAAGTCGCGCAGTCATAAATGACGATGTGGTCCGGCTTGAGCCACAGCAGCGAACGGCTTGCGTGGAGAATGTCCAGCGCGGCGTTGGCGGGCGTATAGGGCGAAGGCCGATTGTAGAGCGTCGTAAGGTCGCCGTAGGTGAAAACGAAGTTGGAACCACCGCTGGCGCAGGCCGTCGGATCGCCGGCATTTTCGCCGAGCATCCATTGGCTGCCCGTGTCCCAAAGTGGTGTTTCGAACCATTGCAGGTTTTGCGGCGTGCCGGAGGCGCAGTAATTTTGCAACGCCAGCGTGTTGTGCAACCAGCTTGCCTGGCCGTAGCCATAGGCGTCGTAGCCGCTGTATTCCTTGGTCAGAAACTCGCCCCTGCGGAAGAACTGGAACATGCCGCCGTCGCCATCCTGATGATTGATGCTGTTCCAACTGCACCGCCAATGGAGCATGGAACGGTTGGTCGTCCAGTCACTCTCGCCGACCAGAGTGCTTTGCGACGCATCGTAAAACAAAGTGGGCAAGTCCGGGCGCGGGTCGGGCGGCGGCGCCAGCGTGGCCGGGTCGATGGTGAGGAAATAAAGCACGCATGGCTGATTTTCATACGAACCGCCCCACGCCGTGTTGACGCGATTGAGCAGGTTTGCGTAGCCGCCTTCGGGCGCGTCGATGGCGAGCCAACTGGTTTTGGCGGCGCGATTGGTGCAGCCGGTCTGCATGTCAAGCAAAGCAAGTTCTGAATACATCGCCGAGAAATCCGGCGTCACATAGAGGCGCAGGATGTCGCCGTAACCCATCATTTGATATTCCAGCGGCAGATAATCCTCGATCACCACTGGAAAGGGCATGAGGGCGCTCAACCAGGCGCCGCAAAACCGGTCCCACACCGGCGCGCCGATAAGCTTGCAGGGCGGACCCGAGAAATTGGTGTCGTTGAACCCCGCCGTTTGCAGCGCGAGCAATTGGCTGAGAAGGAAGCCAAGCGAATGCCCATAAAGCATGCCTTCCGGCGGCATGCCGCCATTGCAAAGGCCGAAGTTCATCCCGTCACCCGGCAATCCGTAATCCTGCGCGACTTGCGGCCCTTCGCCGAACATCGCGTATTCCTGGAACAGCCACGCGCCGGTCGCAATGGAAATATAGGAACGCAACGAATTGGTCGGCGCGGAAACCGGAAGATTTGGATTAAGCGGCGGATCGTCGGCAGGGTCGATTGCCAGCGACATCAACAAGAGCATCCGGGCGTGACCGAGGTAATAATTGTTGGCGGCCATGCGGTAAGCCGCATTCTTGGGACACAACTGCGAGGGATCATTCACCACGTTGATCGGCGGGGCGTCGCCGCCAGCCGTCGAAGCGTGGCGGCATTGCTCGGCCCAGGTCAAAAAGCCGTTGCGAATGGTCAGCTTGTCCGCCGCGCTGAAAACCGGCTGGCCGTTGGTGCCGATGGCGTTGTAAACCCAATCCACCGCCAGCGGCATCGTTTCGAGCGTGGCATTGGCGCGATTGTAGGTGGCGAAAAGCGGGTCCCGGAAGGGCGCGCCCGACAATGTTCCGTGGGCCGCCTGCGTCATCGCAACCCGGATCAGATTGGCCGCCTGTTGCGCGTAAACCTGGCGCTGCGTGAGGTTGGGAGACACCAGCGAAAACAACGCGAACATAAAAGCGTCCTCCTCGGTTATCAAGCCTGTGTAACCCTGGGCATCGCCAAAGTCCGGCCAGTTGGTGTTCTGCACGCCGCCGGGAAAGTATTGCGTGTCATAATTGATTATGGAGTTGGTAAACAACGTCAGCAGCGCCGTATAAATCGGGTTCGTCGCCGTGGCCCAGCTTTCCAGGCGCGGCAAATCGTTGGTGGTGATCCAAAGTCGCGGATGGCTGGCGACAGGAAATGGAATCGAGGACGGGGAACCGTTGCCGGATTGAGAATTCGCCGACGCCGGCACGTTGGTGGCAGTCCCCTCAAAGGTGGCCCCCAGCAGGCCTTGGCCGGCCAAAATTGACAGGATGATCTGAGTGGCGAAGCAAAAGGCGCGCAAACCTCGTCCATTGGTCTTCATAAAAGTTCAAAATTCCTGGCTCAAAATCCGGTTTCAACAAGCTTTGGTGGGTGATTTCTCGCTTAACTATGCTCAACTGGACAGTACTACTTTCCCCGCTGTCTCAAAAGAGAGCATTTCTTTTCTTTTTAAATTCAAAAACCGACATCGAGCCTCAAAGGCATAATCAGTGCCATTATAGCGGATTACAGAATTGTCATGATTTCGTTGTTGATTCCCAATGACGAATTGGCGCACCGTCAGCCTATGAACTTTCAGAATATACTTTTGCGCGCTTTGGTTGCGGCAGGCGTTGGGACGTTAGCCTGCGGTTTGGCCCGGACCGCCGTGGCCGCGGAGCCTTACAAGATTGTCAACTCCTCTCAAACCATGGGCACTGGCGGGATTGACTATGTGTATGCGGACAGCGAAGGCCGGCGCATTTATGTTCCCCGCGGCAACCAGATCCTGGTGTTTGATCTGGACACTCTCAAGCAAGTCGGTTCCATCACTAACAGCGGAGGTCACGGTGTTGCGGTTGACCCGAAAACCCGCCACGGATTCAGCAGCAGCAGTCCCATCACTATGTTTGACACAACCACCCTTGAGCTGATCAAGAAGATCCCGGCGCAAGGCGGGCCGGACGGCATTCTCTTTGAGCCGGCCACCGAAAGGGTGTATGTCTTAAGCCACCGCGCGCCCAACGTCACGGTGATAGATCCCAATGACGGCTCCATCGCCGGCACCATTGACCTGGGCGGAGCGCCCGAACAGGGGGCCAGCGATGGACAGGGCCATGTCTATATTGACGTGGAGAGCCAGGATAACATCGCGGTGGTTGACGCGAAGACCCTCACGGTAACGGCGCACTATCCGCTGCAAGGCAAAGGCAGCGGACCGGCCGGTTTGGGTTTGGACGCGAAAAACCACATTCTTTTCGCCATGTGCCACGAGCCGCCAGTGTGCGTCATCCTCAGCGCCGCCGACGGGAAAATAATCACGACTTTGCCCCTGGCCGGCCGATCGGACGGCGGCGGGTTTAATCCCAACACGATGGAGGCCTTCAGTTCTCACGGCAACGGCACGCTTACATTTATCAAGGAAAACAGCCCTACCAGCTTTGAGGTCGAACAGACGCTGGAAACGAAGCAGGGCGGCAAGACCTGCTCGTTGGACACCAAAAAGAATCAGATCATTGTCATTGCCACGGAACGCGCCCCGGCTCCCGCGGAGGGGACGGCATCCGCGGCAACACCTCCGGCTTCCGGCGATCAACCTGCTGGTGGCCGTCGCGGAGGACGCGGCGGCCCTGGCTTTTTGGATATTCTGGCCATTGGCCGATAGTTCCAGACGCCGTACCCCGCGATAGCGATGGTTGCTTGGGGAGTGCCGCGAATTGGCCGGCACGGCGCAGAAGTTTGTTTCCAATCCACAGGCATCGAACCGACTGAGTCGTTTCATCAAAACCGCCCGGCAATGGCAAAGCGCGGAAAAGTGCTAAACTCCGGGCGGATTCCGCCGATAACAAGCTGACGTATAAATAGCGCCGTGAAATGGAACTATTCGCGCTGGGTGAGCATGATTGCCGGGATTGGACTGTTCCTCGCGCCAACACAGCTTGTTGCCCTGGATCCGTCCAGGACTGTTTATCAATATAGCTGCCGAACTTGGACGCGGGAGTCGGGCCTGCCGGTCAATTCCATACGCGCCATTACGCAAACCAAGGACGGCTACCTGTGGCTGGGCACCCAAAAGGGACTGGTCCGCTTCGACGGAATTGAGTTTCAAACCATCAGTCTGCCAAATGAACCCCAGTTCCGTCCGGGTGTCGTTTCATGTCTGGCAAATTCCGGCGATGGCGGGCTGTGGTTCGGAGTTGAAAACGGCTGCGTGGGGTTTTTTGACGGGACGAGGTTTCACTCGCTGGACGGATACCCGTGGGTCAATCCTCAGATGCGCGTCGGCGCCCTGCGGGAAGACAGTTCCGGTGCGTTCTGGGTTGGGGCTGGCAGCGGACTGGGCCGATGTTTTCGGGGGAGCACAAATGGCAGCGCATTTCTCGGCCAGTTGAGCGGCATATCGGCCATCTGCGAGGATGCCCGGCATCGCATTTGGCTTGGAACGACTGATGAAGGGTTATTCTGCTGGGATCAGGGTCAAATCAAGCCCTTCCCCGATGCGAGCCTCAAGAAAAAAGCGATTTTCGCGCTCGCCTCAGGACTTGACGGGCGATTGTGGGTTGGGACGCAAGCCGATTTGCATTGCTACGATACAAATCTCGCGCGCACCGAACCGATTCCGACCTTGATTGATATCAAAGCCCTGCTTGCCGACCAGCACGGGGTCGTGTGGATTGGCACTGCGAGCGATGGGTTGGTTCGTTACCAAGAGGGCAACACGGGTTATCTGGGCCGCGTCGATGGCTTGGCGGATGATTTCGTGACAGCGTTGTGGGAAGACAGCGAGGGCAGCCTTTGGATTGGCACGCGTGAAGGATTGAGCCAGCTCAGCGACGTCAAGTTCCCCATTTACACGCACGCAGATGGCATGATCGGCGGTTCCTGTCACGGCCTGTGTGCCTCCGCCAACGGCGGGATTTGGACGGCCAACACCAAAGGGCTTTCGTGGTTTGACGGCCGCCGTTTCATTAACTTTTCCAAGCAAATCGGGCTTGTCAAGCCCTACGTCAAACGTGTGTTCGAAGCCAAAAATGGAGACGTCTATTTCATCAACGCCACTCGGGACGGCGGGCGCGAAGTGGGCGTGCTGTCCGGCGGAAAGATGGTCGCCTCCCATCGCACCCAGAACTGGCCGACTGCGATGGGGGAGGATGCTCAGGGAGTGGTGGTGGCGGTGGGCGGGGATTTATTCCGAGCCAGCAGGACCGCATTGGTTCCCTACGCTTACCGGGACGGGAAAATCCCGGAATTGAATTGGGTGCGCAATTTGTTTGGTTGCAAGGATGGCTCGCTCCTGGTGGCGTGCGTCAACGGGGTGTTTCGATTAAAGGATGGCGCGTTCGAGCATTGGTCGGTTTCCGAAGGGTTGTCCGATTACGATGTGCTCTGGGTATCCGCTGACGATGACGGCGCCATTTGGGCGGGGCTGGAAACAGGAGCGGCGCGCATTAAGAACAACCAAATCTGCAATATCACCCAGAAAAACGGCTTGGCGGATAACACCATCCGCGCCATTGTGCCTGACGATCATGGCGATCTTTGGATGTACTCCAGCCGGGGATTCCTGCGGGTCAGCCGCCGAAGCGTGAACGATTTCGCCGACGGCAAGACGAACCAGATTGACTGCGTAGCCTACGACGGATTGGAGTCGGTTAAGACGATCGACACCTCCGATGTCGAGTACAGCGCCGGTAAGACCGCGGACGGACGAATCTGGTTCCCCACTCCGCCCGGACCGGTGATGATTGATCCCAATCACATTCCCACCGACACGGTCCCGCCGCTGGTGCATATCGACCAAGTGCGCGTCAACGGCGCGGACCAGATCGGCCCCACCACGACACCCGCCGGCCCGGGCAAGGGCGAGTTGGTCGTCCAATACACGGCCCTGAGCTACCTCGCGCCGCAAAAGATCAGGTTTCGCTACCGGCTGGAGGGCTATGATTCTGATTGGATTGACGGCGGCAACCGTCGCTCGGTCTTTTACGCGAACTTGAAACCAAAACCATACACGTTCGTCGTTCAGGCCTGCAGCGTGGACGGTGTGTGGAGCAAAACGAATGAGCGGTTTGCGATCAACCTGCCGCCGCACTATTACCAAACCGCGTGGTTCCACGTGGTTTCGGGCTTGCTTGGGATCGGGGCGATTTTGGGCGGCTACGCTTGGCGGGCCAGACGGCTGGTGCGGAAGCACCGGAACCTGCAGCAGGCCAACGAGGTCTTGGAATCGAGAATCCGGGAAAGGACGGGCGAATTAGCCGAGCAACGCAACTTGCTCCGCACCCTCATCGATCATCTGCCCGACAGCGTCTTTGTCAAGGATGCCCAAAGCCGGGTCGTCATTGACAATGTGGCGCACGCGCAAGTATTGGGTTTGCGCGACCCTGCCGAAGCCGTCGGAAAAACCGATTTCGACTGCATGCCGCGCGAGCAAGCCCAGAAGTTTTACGCGGCCGAACAGGAACTCATCGCGCGCGGCGCGGAGTATGACGCGGAGGAAAAGACTGTTGATATGCGAACGGGAGAAACCCGATGGCTGCGCACGACCAAAGTGCCCTTGCGCGACAGAGCGGGCAGAATCATCGGCCTGGCGGGAATCAACCGCGATATTACCGAGCGCAAGAAATGGGAAGCCGAGTCGCAATCCTTGCACCGGAAGCTGGTGGAGGCCTCGCGCCACGCCGGCATGGCGGAAGTGGCGACCAATGTGTTGCATAACGTCGGCAATGTTCTCAACAGCGTCAACGTCTCCACGACTCTCGTTTCCGAACGGCTGCGCCGGCTGCAAATCTCCAATCTCACCATGGCCGCCCGGCTCCTGCGGGAGCACTCCAACGATCTGGGGCGATTCCTCACGGCCGACGAAAAAGGACGCCGGTTGCCGGAGTACTTGGAGCAAGTCGCACAGCATCTCGGCAGGGAACAAACGGGCTTGCTGGCTGAGATCAAAGAACTGGCCCGCAATGTGGAACATATCAACGAAATTGTCGCCATGCAGCAGACCTACGCCACTGCGTCGGGCGTTTCCGAAATCGTCCAGCCGGCGGACCTGGTGGAGGACGCGTTGCGCATGAACCGGGAGGGCGGCGCACGGCATTCGGTGAAGATCACGCGCGAATTCACTCCCGTGCCGCCCATCACGGTGGATCGGCACAAGGTCATCCAAATTCTGGTCAACCTCTTGCAAAATGCAATCCATGCCTGCGGACAAAACGATCCGGGCGCGCGCCAGGTCGTCGTGCGAATCAACCCGGCTGGATCGGCCGGGGTTCGCATCCAGGTGGCGGACAATGGCATCGGGATTCCGCCGGAGAACCTGACGCGAATTTTTTCGCACGGGTTCACGACGCGCAAGAACGGGCACGGATTTGGGTTGCACAGCGGCGCTCTGGCCGCGACGGAACTTGGCGGCGCGCTAACGGTCTTCAGCGGAGGTTCCGGCAAAGGAGCCACCTTCACTCTGGAGTTGCCGGCCGCCGTGGGTGGCGAAAATTCCATCGCGGCGTGATTGGATCCACTCCGCGAATTTGCGGGGACATCGGTGCGACGAAAAGTGGGCCCCGCTCCGAAAAGACGACCGGCCTGTTTTGAGCCGGGGGCATGGCGAAAAGTTTTTGACAATTCTGCCCACAGCGACAACATTAGGATTTATGAAAATCGTTGTTATCCTTTTTATTGTCCTGTTCACCGCCCAGATCGTGCTGGCGGATAAAGAGCCGCCGCTGCAATCCATTCCCTTGAAAGACATCAACGGGAACGACACCTCGCTCAAAGCGTATGCCGGCAAAGTCATTCTGCTGGTCAACGTCGCCTCCAAGTGCGGGAACACCCCGCAATATGCCGGCCTCCAGGCCCTTTACGAAAAATACAAAGAAAAGGGCTTTGTGATCATCGGCGTGCCCTCCAACGATTTCGCCGGGCAGGAACCGGGGACGCCTGAGGAGATCAAAGCTTTCTGCACAAAGAACTATGGTGTGACCTTCCCGCTGATGGCCAAAGTCCACGTGCGGGGCAAAGAGAAGTGCGAGCTCTACGCCGCCCTGACCGCCAGCGACTCGCCTTTCCCCGGGGAGATCAAATGGAACTTTGGGAAATTCCTGATTGATCGCAATGGCCAAGTCATCAAACGCTTCGAGCCGTCGGTCAAACCCGAATCGCCGGAGGTGGTGCAGTCAATCGAGGCGGCGCTAAACTAGATCCCTCCGCGGGATTCGGATCGAGCGATCAAATTGCCGGCTGCTGCTGACTCAGGCAATGCAGCGTGCCAAAGCCCAGCACCAAATCCACCGCGTGAATCCCCACCACCACACGGTCCTGGAATAAATCGCCCAGGATGCCCAGGGCGATGCGGTCGTTCGGGTCGTTGAAGGTGGGCACGATGACCGCCGCGTTGCTGATGTAAAAATTGGCGTAGCTGGCCGGCAAACGATAGCCGTCGTAAAAAATCGGCGCCGGCATGGGCAGCGCCACCACTTGGATTTTTGAGCCGTCTTCCAATCGCAGTCCCTCCAGGCGTTCCCGGTTTTCGGCCAGCGGCCCGTAATTGATGTCCTTGGGATTGCTCTCCTGCGCCAGCACCACGGTGGTTGGATTGACAAACCGGCAAATGTCATCGACATGGCCGTGGGTATCGTCACCCACCACCCCGCCCCCCAGCCAGAGCACATGGGTGACACCGAGATAGCGCTGAAGCACCAACTCAGTTTCCTTCCGGCCCAGGCCGGGATTGCGCGCCTGGGTTTTCTGATCCAGCAGGCACTCCTCAGTCGTCAGGAGAGTGCCCCGGCCATTGACATCAATGGCCCCGCCTTCGAGAACAAAATCCCGGCCTTGGTACCGGGCGTTGAAGAGACGTTTGCCCAGGCGTCTGGCTGCAATTTCAGGCACCTTGCGGTCTTGGCGCCAATCCGGGTATTTGGCCCAGGCATTGAAATGAAAATGAACAAACGCGCTTTCCGGGCTCTTTCCGCCGCGCCGGACACAGATCGGCCCGCTGTCGCGGGTCCAGCCGCGGTTGGTCGGGTGGATGATGAATTCGACGCAAGAGACATCAGCGTGGGCCTGGGTCAGCGTGCGACGGGCCGCGGTTTCATCGGTCTTGGAATTGACGAAAAGCCGAACGATTTCGCCCAGGCCGATTTTTCGGACCATCTCGCCGTAAACCCAGCGAATGGTGCTCAGTTTGCGAGGCCAGTCGGTGGGATTGTGCGGCCAGCCCAGCCAGGTGGCTTCATGCCGCTCCCATTCGGCCGGCATGGCAAATCCGAGGGATGCCGGAGTGCGTGAAGTCGTGGATCTTTTCTCAGTCATCATGGAGCAGGATAATTTATCCGGTCAAAGTGTCCATGATAACCCGGGGTGGCACAGTCGAGAGGTGAAACGGCAAAAACGCCGCGCTCCAATGCAAACATACGCAACTAAAGGTTGGCAAGCGGGCTGGCCGCGTATATTCTGCGCGACATTTTGGAAACTGATCGAATTGGAATTTATGAGCACAAAGAGAACAAGCCGTCACCGCGAAGATTTAACCGAGGCGCCGGATTGGCTGCTGAAAAAGAAATGCCCGCATCGGGATAAGTACCTGGCTGGCAAGCGCATCATGCCCAGGGGCATCACCGGCAAGGAAAAGTTCCCCGACCTGATGGATGATTGCTTCCTGGCCTACAATTCGGCCCGATTGCGCGAGGTGTGCCGCCTGTACACAGAGCGGATGCTCGAACCGGATGTGACCCTCGGCATGAGCTTGTCAGGCGCGTTGACCCCAGCCGGCCTGGGCTGTTCCTCCATTGTCCCGTTGATCAACGCCGGATTCGTGGACTGGATCGTCAGCACCGGGGCCATTCTTTACCACGATCTGCACTTCGCCCTCAATTACCCCGTCCACGTCGGCAGCCACCTCTTTGATGACACCGATTTGCGCACCAACGACATCGTCCGCGTCTATGACGTCCTGTTGGGCTACAGCGACTGCCTGATGGCCACGGATGAAATCCTCCGCGGCATTCTTATCCAGCCTGAATTCCAAAAGGAAATGGGCACCGCTGAATTGCATTACCTCATAGGCCGCTACGCCGTCGAATGGGAGCGCAAGGCCGGCCTTAAGGATGTTTCCGTGCTGGCGGCCGCCTATCGCGCCGGCGTCCCCTGCTACACCTCCTCGCCCGGCGATTCGACCATCGGCATGAATGTGGCCGGCGTGGAATTGCGCGGCAACAAACTGCGGATGAATCCGTCCATCGATGTCAATGAAACCACCGCCATTGTCCTGGGCGCCAAGCGGGCCGGCGGCAAGAGCGGCGTCATGCTCATGGGCGGCGGCAGTCCCAAGAACTTCATGCTTCAAACCGAGCCTCAGATCCAGGAAGTCCTGCGCATGAGAGAGTACGGCCAGGATTATTTCTTCCAGATCACCGACGCCCGGCCGGACACTGGCGGCCTCTCCGGCGCCACGCCCAGCGAGGCGGTTAGTTGGGGCAAGGTGGACCCGGATCGTTTGCCGGATGCCGTGGTCTGCTACACCGACACCAGCATCGCCCTGCCGATCCTCACCCATTACGCGCTGGCCCGTCACGCCAAACGCCCCCTCAAGCGCCTCTATGACAAACGGCCCCAGTTGCTCAAGGCCTTGACGAAGGAGTATTTCGCCCACAACAAGGTGAAAATGATCGACGGATCTGACCCGGCGATCTAGGAGAATGACCAGGAAGCATTTACAGGAGATCGCTTGCAAAGAGGGCACGCCGGTCGTGGTCATCGATCACAACGTCGTCCGCGCCAACTACAAGGAGTTCCATCGCCACCTGCCCCGAGTCCAGGCCTACTACGCCGTCAAGGCGAACCCCGCTCCGGCCATCGTCCGCAGCCTCTATAAAATCGGGGCGAGCTTCGATGTGGCCTCGCTGGCGGAATTCAGGCTGGTTTACGAGAACATCAAGGATCTGCCCGCCAAGCAGCAGCAGGATTTCATCTGGGACAAAATCATTTACGCCAATCCCATCAAGCCTCGCGAAACACTTGAGGCCCTCGATCAATACAAGCCGCTGGTCACTTTCGACAACCTCAACGAGTTGAAGAAAATCAAGCGGTTCGCTCCACACGCCGGCGTCGTGCTGCGCGTGCGCGTGCCAAACACCGGGTCGGTCGTCGAACTATCGTCTAAATTCGGGGCCGATCCCAGCGAGGCCGTGACCCTGATTCAGGCGGCATTCGACCTTGGATTGGTGGTGGAGGGACTGAGCTTCCATGTCGGCAGCCAGTGCATGAACTTCGAGAATTTCGTCCAGGCGCTGAATATCTCGGCCAGCGTGATGCAGGAGGCTCAGGCGCGGGGCCACAAGATCAAGATTCTCGACATCGGCGGCGGCTTTCCCGCCCCATACCATCGGGACGTGGAATCCATCGAGGTTCTCGCGCGAAAAATCAACGCGGAGATCGACCGCCTCTTCTCCAAGGACACCGAGATCATCGCCGAACCGGGTCGGTTCGTGGTCGCTTCCGCGGCCACCTCCATCGCCAAGGTCATCGGCAAAGCCCGCCGCGACGGCAAGACCTGCTATTACATTGACGACGGGGTTTATCACACGTTCTCGGGAATCATTTTCGATCATTGCCAGTACCACCTCAAGGCCTTCAAGAGGGGCCAACCGGAAATCTGCGCCGTCTTCGGCCAGACCTGCGATGCGCTGGACACGATCTCGCTCTCCGAGGATTTGCCTGACCTGCAATTGGACGACCTGGTTTATTGCGAAGCGATTGGGGCCTATAGCAACGCCTCCGCCACTTGGTTTAACGGCTTCGCCCCCGCCAAGGTGGTTCACGTGAACGAATAGAAGAAACAAAAACCGGGGAAACAACGCTACGGCAAGAGCACGATGCGGTAGAATCGCTGCACGCTGGCGCCGATGGGTTCAGAAATGGTCATGGTGGAATTGCTCGCCGTGAGGGTGCCTCCCACGGCAGTCCAATTGGGTTGAGTCAAGTTGGTTGTGGACTGGATTTGATACATTCGGTTGGTCGTCGCGTTCCACGTGAAGATAAACGAACTGCCGGATTGCCGCACACTTTGGATGTCGGGCAGCGCAATCACGGTGAACGTGCCGTTGACCAGAGCCACCGTGTAGTTGGTCTGCCGGTTGTCCGGGTCCATAAGCGCCGGCACGATGGGATAGGTCCCCACCGGGCTGTTGTTGGTCGCACTGCAACTGTAAGTGGCCGTGATATTGTCCCCGTTTGTCACGCCAGTTATGGATCCCATGAACACTGGCAGGGGCTGGCCGAACGGCTCACTCGCATTGGACGCTGTCACGGTCAATGGCGCGGGCGATACCACCAAGCTTACACTATCAGTCGCGCTATCGTAATCAACGGTGTCCACAGGCGTGAAAATCACCGATAGCGCGTTGGTCCCCGCATCCAAGACAGCGCCATTCGTTGGAATGTAGGCGAAGCCGCCGGGCACACTCGCCGCGGCGTTTAACTGGTTGGAATCGAGGGGTGCTCCATAAGTGATGGAAGCGGGATTCGTCCAACCCAGGACCGGCTCCGCCATGGTGATGGTCAGCGTTCCATTGATCAAGGTGACCACATAGTTGGTCTGCCGGTCCTCCGGGTCCACCAGCGCTGGCACGATGGAATAGGTTCCCACCGCGCTGTTATTGGTCGCGCCGCAACTGTAAGTGGCCGTGATGTTGTCCCCGTTTGTCACCCCGGTGATGGAGCCTGTGAATGCCGGCAGTATTTGGCCGTACGGCTCACTGACCTTGGACGCCGTCACGGTCAAAGGCGCGGGCGCTACCACCAGACTCACATCGTCGATCGCGCTGCCGAAATCACTCGTGTCCGCAGGCGTGAAAATCACCGAGAGCGTGTTGGTCCCCGCGTCCAAAACAGTGCCATTCGTTGGAATGTAGGCAAGGCTGCCGGGCACACTCGTCGTGGCGTTTAACTGGTTGGAACCCAGAGCCGCACCATACGTGATGGGTGCGGGCGTCCATGTCAGGATCGGGGCGCCCGTGATTGTCAGCGTGCCGTTGACCAGCGTGACTGTGTAGTTGGTCTGCCGGTTGTCCGGGTCCACCAGCGCCGGCACGATGGGATAGGTCCCCACCGGACTGTCGTTGGTCGCGCCGCAACTGTATGTGGCCGTGATGTTGTCCCCGTTTGTCACGCCAGTGATGGAGCCTGTGAACACAAGGTCGATTTCGCCATACGGCTCGCTCGCATCGGACGCCGTCACGTTCAAAGGCGCGGGCAATACCACCGAACTTACACTGCCGCTCGCACTGTTGTAATCAATCGTGTCCGCCGGCGTGAAAATCACCGATAGTGTGTTGGTCCCCGCGTCCAAGATAGTGCCATTCGTTGGAATGTAGGCGAAGGTGCCGGGCACACTCGCCGCGGCATTCAATTGGTTGGAATCGAGCGGTGCTCCATAAGTGATGGGAGCGGGATTTGTCCAATCCAGGACCGGGTTCGCCATGGCGATGGTTAGTGTGCCGTTGACCAGGGTGACCATGTAGTTGGTCTGCCGGTCGTACGGGTCCACCAGCGCCGGCACGATGGGATAGGTCCCCAGCGGGCTGTCGTTGGTCGCGCTGCAACTGTATGTGGCCGTGATATTGTCCCCGTTCGTCACACCCGTAATAGAGCCTGTGAACACAAGGTCGATTTCGCCATACGGCTCACTCGCATTGAATGCCGTCACGCTCAAGGGCGCGGGCGACACAATCAGACTCACACTGCCGGCCGCGCTGCTGTAATCAATCGTGTCCGCCGGCGTGAAGATGACCGATAGCGTGTTGGTCCCCGTGTCCAAGACAGTGCCATTCGTTGGAAAATAGGCGAAGCTGCCGGGCACACTCGCTGTGGCGTTTAACTGGTTGGAATCGAGCGGTGCCCCATAAGTGATGGGGGCGGGATTCGTCCAAGCCAGAACCGGATTCGCCATGGCGATGGTTAGTGTGCCGTTGACCAGGGTGACCGTGTAGTTGGTCTGCCGGTTGTCCGGGTCCGCCAGCACTGGGACGATGGGATAGCTCCCCACTGGGCTGTTGTTGGTCGCGCCGCAACTGTAAGTGGCCGTGATGTTGTCCCCGTTCGTCACACCAGTGATGGAACCCGTGAATACAAGGTCGATTTGGCCATAAAACTCGCTCGCATTGGACGCCATCACGGTCAACGGCGCGGGCGATACTACCAAACTCACACCGCCGGTCGCGCTGTTGTAATCAATCATGTCCGCCGGCGTGAAGATGACCGATAGCGTGTTGGTCCCCGCGTCCAAGACTGTGCCATTCGTTGGAATGTAGGTGAAGGTGCCGGGCACACTCGCCGTGGCGTTTAACTGGTTGGAATCGAGGGATGCCCCATAAGTGATGGGAGCGGGATTCGTCCAAGCCAGGACCGGGTTCGCCATGGCGATGGTTAGTGTGCCGTTGACCAGGGTAACCGTGTAGTTGGTCTGCCGGTCGTACGGGTCCACCAGCGCCGGCACGATGGGATAAGTTCCCGCCGGGCTGTTGTTGGTCGCGCTGCAACTGTATGTGGCCGTGATGTTGTCCCCGTTCGTCACGCCAGTAATGGCCCCTGTGAACACAAGGTCGATTTCGCCATACGGCTCACTCGCATTGGACGCCGTCACGCTCAAGGGCGCAGGCGACACCACCAGGCTCACGGCGTCGCTCACGCTGCTGAAATCAACCGTGTCCGCCGGCGTGAAGCTGACCGATAGCGTGTTGGTCCCCGCGTTCAAGACAGTCCCATTCGTTGGAATGTAGGCAAAACTGCCGGGCACACTCGTCGTGGCGTTCAACTGGTTGGAACCCAGTGCCGCACCATACATGATGGGTGCGGGTGTCCACGTCAGGACTGGAGCGCCTGTGATCGTCAGTGTACCGTTGACCAGCGTGACCACATAGTTGGTCTGCCGGTCGGCCGGGTCCACCAGCGCCGGCACGATGGGATAGGTCCCCACCGGACTGTCGTTGGTCGCGCTGCAACTGTAACTGGCCGTGATGTTGTCGCCATTCGTCACACCAGTAATGGCCCCTGTGAACACAAGGTCGATTTCGCCATACGGCTCACTCGCATTGGACGCCGTCACGCTCAAGGGCGCAGGCGACACCACCAAACTCACACTGCCGATCGCGCTGTTGTAATCAATCATGTCCGCCGGCGTGAAGATGACCGATAGCGTGTTGGTTCCCGCGTTCAAGACAGTGCCATTCGTTGGAATGTAGTCGAAGGTGCCGGGCACACTCGCCGTGGCGTTCAATTGGTTGGAATCGAGCGGTGCTCCATAAGTGATGGGAGCGGGATTCGTCCAACCCAGGACCGGGTTCGCCATGGTGATGGTCAGCGTTCCATTGATCAAGGTGACCACATAGTTGGTCTGCCGGTCGTCCGGGTCCACCAGCGCCGGCACGATGGGATAAGTTCCCACCGGGCTGTCGTTGGTCGCGCTGCAACTGTAAGCGGCCGTGATGTTATCCCCGTTCGTCACGCCCGTGATCGCGCCCGTGAATACCGGCAGGATTTGGCCGTACGGCTCACTCGCATTGGACGCCGTCACGGTCAAAGGCGCGGGCGACACTACCAAGCTTACACTATCGCTCACGATGCCGTAATCAACCGTGTCCGCAGGCGTGAAAATGACCGATAGCGTGTTGGTCTCCGTGTCCAAGACAGTGCCATTCGTTGGAATATAGGCAAAACTGCCGGGCACACTCGTCGTGGCGTTCAACTGGTTGGAACCCAGAGCCGCACCATACGTGATGGGTACGGGCGTCCATGTCAGGATCGGGGCGCCTGTGATCGTCAGTGTGCCGTTGACCAGCGTGACCGCGTAGTTGGTCTGCCGGTTGTCCGGGTCCACCAGCGCCGGCACGATGGGATACGTCCCCACCGGGCTGTCGTTGGTCGCGCTGCAACTGTATGTGGCCGTGATGTTGTCCCCGTTCGTCACGCCAGTGATGGCGCCCGTGAACGCAAGATCGATTTGGCCAAACGGCTCACTCGCATTGGACGCCGTCACGGTCAATGGCGCGGGCGATACCACCAGACTCACAACGTCGGTCGCGCTGTTGTAATCAACCGAATCCGCCGGCGTGAAAACCACCGATAGCGTGTTGGTCCCCGCGTCCAACACACTGCCATTTGTTGGAATGTAGGCGAAGCTGCCGGGCCCACTCGCCGTGGCGTTCAACTGGTTGGAATCGAGGGATGCTCCATAAGTGATGGGCGCGGGATTCGTCCAAACCAGCACCGGAGTCGCCGCCTGCACCGTCAGGGTGGCGGAGGCGTTGGTTGAACCATAAACGTTGGTCACGACAACCCGGTAAGTGCCTGCATTGCCCAAAGTAACTCCTGTGAGCGTGAGGACACTGCTTTGTGAACCTGTAATCTCGAAATTGTCCGTAAGATTCACGCCATTGAACTGCCACTGGCAAAAAAAAGGACTCGTACCGGCGGCCGTGACGCTGAATATGGCGATGTCCCCATATTCCAATGCCAGGTTAGTTGGCTGACTCGTGATCGTGGGCGGTAGTCCCACCATCAACGTGGCCACGCCGCTTGTAATGCTGCCGTAGGCGTTTGAGACCACCACGTCGTAACTCCCGGCGGCGCTGGTGGCTACATTGGTGAGCACAAGCGTTGGCCCCTGAAAGAGAATCTCACGAATGCGGTTGTTGCCGGAGTCCGTAACAAAAACATTGCCTGTGGCATCCACGACAACGGCGGCGGGACCGTTCAATTCGGCGTTGCTGGCCGGGCCACCATCGCCGGAGTAGCCGGACCTCCCGTTGCCCGCTACCGTGGTGATGATGCCGTTGGTATCCACCTCACGGATGCGGTTGTTGCCGGAGTCCGTAACGAAGACGTTGCCGGCGGCGTCCACGGAAACAGCAGTGGGGTTGTTCAACTCGGCGTTGCTGGCCGGCCCACCGTCGCCGGAGCAGCCGGACATCCCATTGCCCGCCAACGTCGTAATGAAACCGTTGGTATCCACCTCTCGAATGCAATTGTTGCCCGAGTCCGCGATAAACAGATTGCCGAATGCATCGACAGCCACACTCCGAGGATAATCCAGGTTCGCGTTGGTCGCGGGGCCATCATCGCCAAAGTAGCCATTGGTTCCGCTGCCTGCCACCGTGGTGATGATGCCGTTCGTTCCAACCTCCCGGACGCGGAAGTTGTAGGTATCCGCAATGAACAAGTTGCCCCAGCCGTCAACGGCCACGCCGCAAGGCTTGCTCAGACCGGCATTTGTCGCCGCGCCGCCATCGCCGGAGTAGCCGTTGGTTCCATCGCCTGCCACCGTGGTGATGACGCCGCCCATTCCAACCTCCCGAATGCGAAAGTTGCAGGTATCCGCAATGAACAAGTTGCCGAAGGCGTCAACGGCCACGCCGTAAGGGTCACTCAGACCGGCATTTGTCGCCGCGCCGCCATCGCCGGAGTAGCCGTTGGTTCCATCGCCCGCCACCGTGGTAATGACGCCGTTCATTCCAACCTCCCGGATGCGGAAGTTGTAAGTATCCGCAATGAACAAGTTGCCGCAGGCATCAACGGCCACGCCGTAAGGGTTGCTCAAATCGGCATTTGTTGCCGCGCCGCCATCGCCGGAGTAGCCATTGGTTCCATCGCCTGCCACCGTGGTGATCATGCCGCTCGTGACGGGGTTTAGATAGTTGGCGCCATCAATTTGCCATTGGTAGGTGAAAGGGCCGGCCCCTAAGACAGACGCCGTAAAAGTTACATTGACACCGGCCGCAACCGTCTGGCTGACGGGTTGGGTGACGATCCGCGGCACCTCCATTGAGAAAGCACTCATCAGACGGAAAACCGTGCCATTACCGCTCGAGGAAAGGCCGTCAAAGCCCGAGCCACCATAGCTGGTCGTGCCGTAGAAACTGCCGTCCGTGCCCTGTATCAGAGCGGCGATAGGGGAGGATCCGTTCGCGCCGTCGAACGAAAAGATGTTGGTCAGAATGCCGTTGGTTGTCATGCTGAAAACCGTGCCAACGCCGCCAGTCCCTCCGGAGTATGTCGTGCCGTGGAAATCGCCATCGACGCCCTTGACCAGCGCGCCATAGGGATAGGCGCCATTCGAAGTGTTGAAGGAAACCAAGGTTGTCAGTATGCCATCGGTCGTCATCCTGAATACCGTGCCCACGTTGTGCGTGCCGCCGTAAGTTGTCGTGCCATAGAAATTGCCGTCGGCATCCCGCTCCAGCGCAGCGAAAGGGTAAGCGCCGTTGATGCTATCGAGGG
Organism: Verrucomicrobiota bacterium; assembly: GCA_049517295.1. Lineage (GTDB taxonomy): Bacteria > Verrucomicrobiota > Verrucomicrobiia > Limisphaerales > Palsa-1400 > JBEKSF01. The sequence goes on along the minus strand of JBEKSF010000006.1, from coordinate 30,828 downwards.
AAACCAATGTAGTCAGCGTGCCATTGGTCGTCAGGCTGAAGATTGTGCCGTAGTTGTAGGTTCCACCGTAAACCGTGGTGCCATAAAAACTGCCATCAGACCCCCGCGTCAGCCCGGTGTAAGGATAACCGCCATTGAATGAAGCCAGGGTGGAAAGGGTGCCATTGCTCGTCACTCTGAATACCGTGCCGGCGCCGTAAATTCCGCCGTAGTACGTAGTGCCATAGAAATCGCCATCAGCGCCCGGCGCCAGCGTGCCATAAGGCTCGGCGCCATCGGTGCTGTCGAACGAAACCAGCGCGGTCAGCACGCCATTGGTCGTCACTCTGAATACCGTGCCCAAATCGTTCGCGCCGCCGAAAGCCGCCGTGCCATAGAAATTGCCATCGCCGCCCTGCGCCAGTCCGGCCCAAGGATTACCGCCAGTCACATAATAATTGAACGAAGCCAAAGTGGTAAGCAGGCCATTGGTCGTCATTCTGAACACGGTGCCATTGCCGTTTGTTCCGCCGTATTCTGTTGTGCCGTAGAAATCGCCATCAGCGCCCTGCGTTAGCGCGGCGGAAGAAAGGCCCCCGTCGGGTCCGTTGAACGAGAACAAGGGACCCGACGCGTTGAAGACGGTGAGCGCCGCATTGGAAGTTATGCACGAGCCATAGGCGTTGCTGATGAGGCAACTGAACCGGCTGCCAGAATCACTCAACTGGACATTGTTCATCATGTAGCACGACCCCGTCGCGCCCGCAATCGGACGGCCGTTGCGCCGCCAAAAATATCTCAATGGCGCCGCGCCGCCGGCATTGGCGCTGAAAACAGCGGCTCCGCTAACAGGCACCATCTGGCTGGCCGGTTGTGCCACAATCGCCGGCGTTGTCGTCGCGGGAGCCGCTCCTAGCCGAAAGACAACCCCATCGCCACTGTTATAAATGCCGTTGAAGCCCGTCCCGCCGTAGTATGTGGTTCCATAAAAAAAGCCATCAGCCCCCTGCACCAGAGCAGCTTCTGGGGAGAGGCCGTTGGTGCTCTCGAAGGAGACCAACGTAGTCAGCGTACCGTTGGTGGTCACGCTGAATATCGTGCCCCCTCCGTACGTTCCGTCGTAGTATGTCGTGCCAAACGGTCCTCCAGATGCAGTTGTGCCGTAGAAATTCCCGTCGGCTCCTTGCACCAGGGCGGTGGAAGGATAAGCACCGGTCACATCATAATTAAACGAAGCCAAAACGGCGAGCGTGCCATTGGTTGTCATTCTGAACACCGAGCCATCGTAGTTCGTTCCGCCGTATTCTGTGGTGCCGTAGAAATTCCCGTCGGTCCCCAGCGCCAGCGTGCCGTAGGGGTAGCCATTAAAAAAACTGAATGAGAGCAATGTGGTCAGCGTGCCATTGGTCGTCATTCTGAATGCGGTGCCGGCGTCGTTTGTCCCGCCTAAGAACGTCGTGCCATAGAAACTGCCGTCGGCGCCCAACGTCAGCCCGTCATACGGGGAAGCGCCATTAGCGTTGTTGAAGGAAACCAATGTGGTCAGTTTGCCATCGGGCGTCATTCTGAACACCGTGCCATCGTCGTTCGCTCCGCCATACGCCGTTGTGCCATAGAAACTCCCGTCGGCCCCTTGCGTCAGGACGGCGGAAGGATTACCGCCAGTCACATCATATTTAAACGAAGCCAAAGTCGAAAGTGTGCCATCGGGTGTCATTCTGAACACCGTGCCGTCGTTGTTCGTTCCGCCGTATTCCGTCGTGCCATACAGGTTCCCGTCGGCCCCCAACGCCAGCCCGCCGTAGGGGTTGGCATTGGAGCCATCGAGGGAGAGCAATGTGGCCAGTGTGCCATTGGTCGTCACTCTGAATACCGTGCCGTCGCCGTATGTTCCGCCGTATTCTGTTGTCCCGTACAAACTTCCGTCGGCCCCTTGAACTAACGACGAAGAAGGATTGCCCCCGTCGAATCCGCCGAAAAAGTACAATACAGCCAGGGGCATGGGAATGGGCGCGGGCGGGACGGGTACCACAAACACGCTCACGTTGTCCATCACGAACTGGCTCCCGCCACCTCTGTAACCGGCGTGAGGGGTGCCGCCGGAGGAGATGAAATGCACCGAGGTGACTCCCAGGTAGTTGAACGCGATTAGCGTCGGACTGGTCGCGCTCAACGTATAGGTGTTATCATAGCTTAACGTCGATCCGTTGTATCCTTGCACCTCCACCTGCAGGTTGTCGTTCCAGGCAGCCGTCAGATAGGCGGAAAGAAAGGCGAACGGCACGGACGCGCCAATGGACGCAGGGGTACCGTAGCCGTTGTAAGCGACTTTGGGGATCGACACCATTCCGGCATTATAGCCGCTCGACGGACTAACAACGCCGTTCAGATAATAGAAATTGCTCCAAATCAGGCTGTTGTATCCGGCTGGGACGGGTGTGTATCTGTAGGGCAAGTCGTCAAAAGTGATCAACTCCGAGCTTCCCGTCAGGACAGTCAGCAGCGCGTTGGAACTGATCGTCGAACCTAGGGAATTGGAAACGATTACGTCGTAAGCGCCCGCCTGGCTGTTGGTCAGGTTGGTCAAGACCAGCGTCGCGTTGGTGGCGTTGTCGAGGTTGCTCCCATCTAACTGCCATTGGTAGATAAAGGGCAATTGTCCCGCCGAAAGAACGCTGAAAGTTGCCGCGCCGCCCTGCAGCGACACTTGGTTGGAGGGTTGGGTGGCAATGATGGGCGGGCCGTCAGCGCTGGCCAAAGGAATGACTTGAATGTTGTCCAAGCCCAGAGAGCTTTGGTCATCCCGAAATCCAAATTCCAGGACGGTGTTGGTGTCTGTGGCCATCACATAGAATTGGAGGTTGGTCCAACCGAGGGCGCCAAGATTGGTTTGATCAAACATCACATTCCCATTCCATACTGCCAGGAATTCATTGGGCGCCAGGCCGTCCGGGCTGTCCAACCACAGAGAGAGAAGGTAAAACTGTCCCGCAACCGTCGGCAATGATTGCGAGAGATAGCCGAGCGAGCCTGGCGGCCCCAGCCGCGCGCCATAGACTCCGGAATGAACGGCGGGAGGACTGCTGCTGACCGAACAATTGACAAAATTGCCAGTTTCACTCCAAGAGGAGAAGCTGCCGGTTTCAAAACCGCCGTTCTGCACCAATTGCTGGCCCGGTACGGCCACCTCCACCGTCAGAACAGCCCCGGTGCTGGTCACCGTGCTGATGGCGTTGCTAACGACGACCGTATAGGTTCCTATGCTGGCGGACGACGCGCCAGTAATCGTCAGGGTGGGCGTGGCGGACCCTGAAACACCCCCCGTGTCCGTCAAATTGGTCTCATTTTGCTGCCATTGGCAAGTGAGTGGCGAGTCGCCGTCCGCCGCGACCGAGAACTGCACCGTTGCGCCGACGAGCGCCGTCTGGCTGATTGGTTGTTGGACGATGACAGGCCCGGAAGGGATGATGGTCAAAACCGCGTTCGAACTGACGACGACTCCCGCGGCATTGCTCGCCACAAACGCATAAATGCCGCCATCGGCGGCAGCCACGTTGCTGATCGTCAGGGCGCTGGCGACGGAGACATCTATGTTATCCGCATTGGTCTCCGTGGTTTGGGAGACGGAGACTCCCCCCCCATTAGTTACCCTGATCCCATTATACTGCCACTGGCAATTCAGTTGACTCCCCAACGCGCCAGAGGTGAAGGTCACCGTCGTTCCTCCGATCACCGCCAAACTCACTGGCTGGGCCGTTATCACGGGCGGGTTGATGATTGTTAATGAGAAGGCGCGGCTTTGGATCGCGCCATCCGTCAAATTGGTGAACCAGATGGTTGCGCTGTAACTTCCCAAAGGCAGATTGCTGGCGGCCCCGTTCAAGCTCGCCACGACCGTCGCCCCGCCACCGGGATTCAAAGTGCCTGCGTCAATCGAGAGGCTAAGCCAGGGCACTGTGGCGGCGGCGCCCCAGTCAAGCGCCGTGTTCCCATTATTAGTCAACGCATAGTTTTGAGATTCCGGCGTCAGTGGTCCACCCACCCCGCCACTGGAGGACCAACCGCCCAGAGGCGAGATTTGTAACGCATCCAGGGGCGCGAGCACGTTGATCAGGTTGCTTCCCACCGGGGTGCCCCATCCGGCGCAAAGGTCGTAGCCCGCCACGGCGTAGAAGAGCGTCGGGCTGCCGCTCCAGGTGTTGTTTCCCGTGGTAATGTCGTGAAAACAATTGGTGTAGCTGGGACTCTGGCCCAGCGCGTAGATAGCCGGATTGATGAAGCCCAGCGGCGGACGGCCGTTGGCCACTGCCTGCTCATTGGCCAAAGCGACCAAAGCCGCCCACAACACCGTCGCGCAACTCGTGCCGCCAACATCAAAACTCTCCCCGTCGTCGGCGACGACAAATACATTGTCCGCCGTGAGCGCCACATCGGGGATGTTGCGGAAGAGGGAGGACCCCTGATTGGCGGTCGTACTGATGCCCAACTGCCAGTTCGGGATCGGGTAAGTGGTGCTGATCCCGCCGCCGCCGCCTTCCCCATTGAGTTGCGGGCCGTACTCCACATCCCAATTCCAGGCCGTTTCCGATACCCACGCGCCACCCGGACCACCGGTGGTCAAAGTTGTGCCTCCAACGCTCGTCAGGTTCGGGTCATCGCACGGCGTGGCGATTTCTCCAACCCAGGCATCGCCGTCCCCGGCGGCATTGAAAAATGACTGTCCCTGCGCCGCAAATTGCTGGAAAATTTGCTCCGACACGGCGTCGATGGGATAACTCCACGACGAGCTGAGTTGGTTGGCAAGATCATCGGTCGCCATCCGATTCAGAATATCGTCGGTCACATCCCCTTCATACACAATCACCGACGACAAACCCGGCGCCATGCAACCGGCCAAGTCGATGTCCAAGGCCACCTCCCTGTTGTTGTCTCCGGGCGTCCCGTCGAATCCGTCCAGGTAAACGTTTGTGAGCGGGACGGCGGCTATCCCCGCCTTGCTGGCGTAGGTGGAGATGTCACTGGGGTAATAGCCGTCGAATTCCAACAAACCGACCATTTGTCCGGCCCCGGTCAGCGCCAAACCGGGAACGTAGGCCGCGCGGAAGTCATTGCCCATGTAAGTCCCCGAAGGTCCTGAACCGCTGGCGGAAATAACCCCGGCAACGTCGGTCAGCGGCGTTATTCTTAAGCTCATCGGACGCGGCTGGATGTAATTATCCAGGCCGCTGATGTGCAAAACCGGCGTCGCCAAGTCCAGCGATGGCTCAGCATCCGCCGCATAAAACACCCGGTTTTCCCGCGGATGCGGATACGTCCGCATCGTGACGTGGAAAGCATTCTCAATGTTCGAGACCGGCCCCGTGACGTCAAGCAAGGTGCGGTTGGAATGGGTGGCGGTTACGGTAAGGCCGTTGGCTTTTGCGAACGCCGTGACCGCCTGATAATCCTCCGCGGTCGGACCAAACGTTTCCGCAAATTGCGCCGGAGTCAAAAAATGATGGTAATCAGGGCTGGTTGGGTCATAAATCCTTTGCAACAGATTGGTCAGCCCTTCTTTATTGCGCAGGGGTAACCCGATGGCCAGTTTTAACTCGCGGGCCGCCTCTAATCGGCCAACGGGCGCCAAGTGGGCGATGGCGGCAGGCCGATGACCGGACAGCGACTGGGTTTGGACCGGGTGGGCCATCGCGGCGAATTGGAGACAGCACAACGCGCAGATTCGAAGACTGGTTTTCATCTCCAACCTTTGCTTTCCAACGAGCCATCCTTGAAACCAGGGCACATTCACAGCACTGAAAAAGCTCGGCACTCTGAATAATCAACCATCGAAAAACGCCACCCTTCATTACCCTACAGAAATATGCGGCTGAACGCAAGACACTTTTGGAGCATTTTTTTTGGCGGAAATGTCTCTTTCAAACCGCTGGGGACGCTTTACAATGTCCAGCCAGGGCGGTACTCGCGGCGAATGAACTTGTTCGCGTCATCGAAGTTGGTGAACCTCAGCGCCGCGGAATCCCAATTCAGCCGGCAAAGCGTCAGCTCTTCGCGAAGTTGGACGCGCAACGCGACATTCCCGACCAGCACAGACTCCGCCAGGGGCCCCGCCCAATCAAAGTTGGAGCCTGCCGGTTTGCCGCCTTTGCAGGCCTCAACCCATTCGCGATGGTGCCCTGGCGACGGCGGGATGGACTCCGGCAAATTCGCGACGGCCTTGGCGCGGTCGTCGGGAAAAACCGAGTTGTTCAAGATAAACCCTTTGTCGCCGATGAGCAGCCGTCCGTTGTCACCCATTTTTATGCCGTCGGGCAAACCCTCCGGTCGCGCCGGACGAATTCCGCCATCGTACCAAATCAACTTGCACGACGGCATCGCGAACGCGCCCGCGGCGGCCCCGCTCAATCCGCGCAGGTGGCAGTTAATGGCTTGAGGCTCGGCGGAGCGGGCCGGGAATTGGTAGGTGACGATCGAGCTGAGCGGGAAGGTCTCTTCGTTGACGCGCGTGGAGGAGGCCTGCACGCTGAGCGGCGCGCTGAGTTTGAGCGCGCGGAACACCGGGTCCATCGAATGGCAGCCAATATCGCCCAAAGCCCCGGTGCCAAAATCCCACCAACCGCGCCATTTGAACGGTAGATAAGCTGGATTAAACGGGCGCGAGGGCGCCGGCCCGATCCACAAATCCCAGTCCAGCGTGGCGGGCACCGGCGGCGTGTCCTGGGGGCGGGCCACCCCTTGGGGCCAGTACACGGCGAAGAGCCCATTGGAAGGGCGATCGGTCCAAATATGAACTTCGCGCACTTCGCCGATGGCGCCAGCCCACACATTCTCGCAAAGACGGCGAGTCTCCCTCGAGGCCTGGCCTCCGTTGCCCATCTGTGTCGCCACTTTCGCGGCCCGGGCTGCCTCGGCCAGATGCCGGGCTTCCCACACCGAGTGCGTCAGCGGCTTTTCACAATAGACGTGCTTGCCGCGCCGGATGGCTTCCATCGAGGCGAAAGCGTGGTGGTGGTCCGGCGTGGCGATGACCACCCCATCGATCTCTTTGACTTCATCGAGCATTTGCCGATAGTCGGTGAATTGACGCGCACCGGGGTATTGTTTGAATGTTTTGGCCGCGTACGACTTGTCAACATCGCACAGCGCAACGATGTTCTCGCTCTTCAGTTGGTCCAGATCGCTGGCCCCCTGCCCTCCGATGCCGATGCCGGCCAGGTTGAGCTTCTCGCTCGGGGGTGTAGCCCCTCGCAGGCCAAGGACGGCGCCGGGCACAATCGTGAAGGCCGCCGTGGAAAGCGCGGCGCCGCGCAGAAATCGCCGTCGCGTGATCTGCGTCTTGGGAGTCGTCTTCATGTTTCAAAAATATCGGCCAATGTGTCAATTCACCACTGGACGCAAAAAGATGTTTCGATATTCGATGCCGGTGTGGTCGCCTTGCAGATAAATCGGGCCGGCGCGGTCCACTTCAGGCCAGAGGGCGCCGCCAGTTGGGCCCAGAACCGGCTGGTTGTCTATGATCTTGATGCCATTAAGCACGACGGTGGCGTGGCGATCTACGTAAGTAATGTCCAGCGTCTGCCATTCCCCGGCGGCCTTCTCGGCGTTGACGGTCGGTTTGATGCGGCTGTAAATTGCTCCCATGTTGTGCGAGTCAAGCGGCTTGCCATAACTGTCAAACACCTGCACCTCATCGATGCCCCGCAAATAGATGCCACTGTTGCCGTCCTTGGGCACCCGCGTTTCAGCGTGCAGCATAAAATCCTCAAATTCCGCCACGGTGCGAAGGTTTGCATAATCCTTGTGCGGCTTGCCTTCTTCCTCGATCACGTTGTTGACGAGAAGTCCATTCTGCACACTCCAGCCATTGACCGCGTCCGTTTCGACAACCCGCCAGCCGTCGAGGTTCCTGCCGTTGAACAATTGCACACGCTTGCCGAATTTTACTTTGCTCAAGTCGGGCGCGGGCGGCATTGGCGGCAGGCGTTTGCCGGTGAATTCGGAGCGCTCCTCGCCGTTGCCATCGGCCTTGGGCATGACGGTGACGAGTTTAAGCGCGTCACCGTCCCGCGTAACGGTGATGGTTTCAGCAAGTTGAATTTTGGCCGTCGTGCCGTCTGGCTTTTTCCTGTCCGCTTGCTGCAGCCATGTGAGAACCAGTTTTTCCCCGTCAAGACGGGCTCCATCCAGTTTGAAGACGCTGCCCCAGCCCCAAAGCATTTCAGCGTTGATTCGGCTCCCATCCGATTCGACCCCGAGCCAGCCGGCGTGGCCGCCCGGAATTGTCAACGCCCAACCGCCAACAAAAGGATTTTCGGCTTCGCCGCCCCGTGAATAATTGAGCACGCAAAGCAAACTCAGGAGAACAAGCGCAGGATAGTGGCGATATATTTTCATGCCGCTACTATGTTGAAAAAATGTCCGGGTGCAAAGCGAAAACGAATCGGTTATTGGCCGAGCCAGGCATATATTGCCACCACCAGCCCAATCGCGGTGGTCAAAATCACGCTATGCTTGAGCGTGAAGCGGAAGAGCTTGGCCTCGTCGGAGGCGGGCAGGCCCGTCGCCGCCACCGCCACGGCGATACTGGAGAGACTGATCATCTTGCCCATCACACCGCCGCTGGAATTGGCCGCCGCCATCAGAATTGGATTCAATCCCAACCGCCCCGCGGTCACGGCCTGGAGGTTGCCAAAGAGGGCATTCGAGGACGTGTCGCTGCCAACCAGGAAAACCCCCAGCCATCCCAGCAGAGCGCTGAAGAACGGAAAAGCGCGACCTGTCGAAGCAAACGCCAGCCCCAGGGTGGTTGTCGCCCCACTGTAGTTCATCAGGAACGCGAACGAAAGCACAGAGACAATGGTCAGGACGGGAAAAGCCAGTTGCTGGATCGAGATCGCTGTGACTTTGCCAAACTGCCTCGGCGTTACGCGGAGGAAGATGCTCGCCAACAGCATGGCGAACATGCACGCGGTTCCGGACGCCGTCATAAAATTCAGCTTGTACACCCCTGCGAAGCTTGACGAGGCCCGTGCCACCGGCGGGACACTTTGCGCGGCGCTCTGCAACCCTGGCCAATTGAACTTCATGGTCACACGCTCCAACGGCTCTTTTACCGCGTCCAACCCCCACAGAAACACAAGCAGAACCAGCAGGAGGTAAGGGAGCCAAGCCATGAATACCTGTCCGGTGCTGTGCCGCGTCGCCGTGTGAATGTCCCGTTCGTCCGCGTACGCGCCCTTATCCTTCGGCTTCCATATCTTGAGCAGAACGATGAGCGATCCCATGGCGGCGAGTGAACTGAGGACATCGGTCAGTTGCGGGCCAAGAAAGTTCGAAACCAGGAACTGCACTCCGGCGAACACGACTCCGCACAGAAGCGCCGCCGGCAGCACACCCTTCAGTGCCGGCAGACCACCCATGACCAGGATCAAATAGGCCGGAATAAAAACCGACACCGGCGCGCAGATGCGGCCTGCCCAACTGCTCAGATCCCGCACTGGCAGCCCGGTGACACCTGCCAAAGTAATGATCGGTATGCCGATCGAGCCGAAGGCCACAGGTGCCGTATTCGCCAGCAGGCAGATGCCCGCGGCATAAAAGCGCGAGAATCCAAGTCCCGTCAGCATCGCAGCCGCAATGGCAACGGGCGCGCCAAACCCAGCCGCGCCTTCGAGAAACGCTCCGAAGGCGAAGGCGATCAGCAGCGCCTGCAAACGCCGGTCATGGGTCAAGCCGCCGATCGAGTCCTTCAGTACCTCAAAGTGACCCGTTTCGAGCGCCAGCCGGTGGAGCATGATCGCCCAGAAGAGGATCCACGCAATGGGAAAGAGGCCAAATGCCGCGCCATAGCTCATCGCCGCAATCATGGTTCCGACCGGCATGCCATAAACCAAACGGGCGACCACCGAGGCCACGCCCAATCCCGAAACAGCCGCCACCCACGCCGGTGTTCGCCTCACACCCAGGAGAAAAAGCACGAAGATGATTGGCAGCGCGGCAACCAACGCGGAAAAACCCAGAGGCCCCCGCAGGGGTATGATGTCTTGTTCCCACATGAGCCGGTGCATGGCTTCATTCTATGCGACGCGTCTTCATCGGCAAGGCCCGACATAAAAACAGATTCACGCCTTGAGAAGGCGTCGCGCGCTAATATGCCACGATGCGGTAGAATTTTTGCGGGGAGTTGGCGATGGAGTTGGTAAAAGCAACGATCCCCTGCACGGCGACAAAGTTGGTCTCGGCGGACCAGACGCCCCCCGCCAGGTTGGTCGAGCTTTGGACCATGTAGTTCTGGCCGCTTGCCAGTCCGCCGACGTTCATTACAAAGCTTTCCAGTGTCAATTCAGTCACGCTCAAGGTCGCTGGCACCGACGACACACTGGCCTGCCCGAACGCCGCCAGTTCCGTATAGCCGACATCGCCGTTCTGCTGGGCGGCGGTGAAATCCCACTTGAGATACCGAACGCCCGTCAAATTCGCCACCGCAACGGATGTAAGGGTGCCACCGGTGCCATCCTTTGTCGGATAAGGAGAGGGATTATAGTCCACCGTTGCAATGGGAAAGAAGTTGGCGCCATCCGTGGAATAGCTGACGGCATAATTCGCATCCTCACGGCCGTCGTCCTGCCAGGCCGTGTAGGTGTTCAAGTTGGTGATCGTATAACCGGCCCCGTTGGCCCCGGGCCCGAGGTAGAACGTGATAGCTCCGCCGCTAATTTCATAGCTTCTATTGGTTGTCAACGGCTCCCCGATATTTCCATCATAGAGGGCGGAAATCAGCAGATGATTTTCAGGCCCCGCGGTAATGGTACTCGTCACCATCGTTGTTGTCTTGTTGGCGAGCAGGTCACCGGCCGGCAACGCCGGAAAGCTGCCTCCAGCATACACTGAATCCGTTTCCATCACCCCCACAGGCGCCCGCACGGGCGATGACCACACATAGTTGCCGGAACCGACGGCATAAATTGCATAGCCGTTTGACATGCCGACGTAGGTGACACCGGGCGAGTTTGTCGCAGGCACACCGCTTTCAGTAATGGCGCTGGGATTCGTCGTGGGCACATAAACTTGCGCCGTCGTGTTCGGCGGAATCACCACAGAAAGGTTGAATGCGCCGCCCACGTTGGTCCAGGCAGTTGAGATAAGGCCACGAGTGGAATTGTAGCTGGTATCAGCCCAAGTCAGGCCCGAGCCGGTCACCGGCTGAATAAGGATGCTCTTGTAGCCTGGACTCGCAGGATTGATGCCGCCAACAACGCTGTATAGATATTGCCCCACCGATCCAAAGGCATAGTGATTGAACGAATTCATGGTGTCAGATTCAAAACCGGCGCTGGGCGTCCAGCCGTCCCATCGTTCCCACATCGTCGTCGAGCCAAGGATCACCTGATAGAGCCAGGATGGATAGGTTTGCTGGAGCAGCAGGTCGTAGGCGAGGTCATCGCGACCAACCGCGTGCAGGGCGGGCAGCAGGCGCGGCGTGCCGACAAAGCCCGTGGCCAGATGATTATCGAATTGCGCAATGGAGTTTGCGAATTGTTGGGCCACTTGAGCGTACAACCCGGCGGGCACGAGATCCAATGTGAAGGCCAGCGCATAGCCAGTCTGACTGCTGCCATCTGTAAACGAGCCGCTTGAATTGAAGAAACTCGCGAACGCAGCGACAATGTTGCTATGTAGTGCCGTATAGGTCGCGGCATCGGCGCTTTTGCCAATGGCGGCGGCCATCTCCGACATCGCCTGCGCATAGTAGGCGTAATAGGCGGTGTCGATCACGGTGTCGAACGCGCCGCCACCCAGGTTTACCCAATCGCCGAAATCCCCGGGCAGGCCCGCCACCACATAGTTTGACGCGTAACCCGCCAGGAACTGACCGTAAAGCTGGAATGAGGCGTAGTGGTCGCCAATCACATTCGTATCACCATAGCTGCGATACATGTTATAGGGGCAAATCCATCCCGCGTCGCCCCAAGCCGCTGCCCCACTCCCCACCCCCATGTCGGGCGCGACATCCGCGTAGGCGCCGTCGGCCTCCTGCGAATCCTCGCACAACGTGACCAGATGCCGGCGGAAAAAGGACTGGACATCGAAGTTGTAGGCGGCGGTCGGCACGAAGAATTCCGTGTCGCCGGTCCAGCCCATGCGCTCGTCGCGTTGCGGGCAGTCGGTGGGCACTTCAAGATAATTGCCTCTCTGGCCCCAGATAATGTTGCTGTAAAGTTGGTTCACCAAAGGGCTGGAACACACGAATGCGCCCGTCTGCGCAATATCCGAATGCACGACAATGCCCGTCACCGAATTCAGCGTCGGCGGCGTCGAAAGTCCCCGCACTTCAACGTAACGGAATCCGTGAAAGGTGAAGCGCGGTTCATAAACCACGGTGCCGTTGGTGCCGAAAATATAAAAGTCCGTCGCGGTTGCGCCGCGAAGGTTGGCCGTGTAGATCGAGCCGTCGGGATTGAGCATTTCGCCATGCCGCACCGTGATACGGTCGCCAATGTTGCCGCTGATAGTCAACTGGACCCAGCCGACCATGTTCTGGCCCAGATCGAATGTGTAGCAGCCGGGCTTTGGCTCGGTGAGATTGATGGCCGCCAGGGTTGCAAGGCATCGCGAGGGCTCCGTCACGGCGGCTTGCACTTGTAGCCCGCCGACGCCCGGAAATGCAGCGTAATTGCCGTAAAGCGCCTGGATAACGGTCAATGTCTGTCCCGTCCCGCCGATTTTCACGGTGGAATTCTCCGCAAAGCTCTCCGTTTGGTTCGTCCCGCCGAGGGTGAAGGTGACTTGCAAAGTTTTCACGATGCCGTAGGCCGGATCCCCGCCCATCGTGGCGTTATTGGCCACGAAATTGAGTTGATTGTTCGTCTCCAACGCCGTGACGATGGCGGTCACATTCGAGTAACCAACGGCGGCGGCGCTCAGCCCGGTCGCAACCGGCGCCCAAGCGCTGTCATTGAAATTAGTGGTATCCCATCCGGGCATCTCTAGCCGCGCATCGTATCCCGATCCGATCAGCAGGTCCCCGTATTGAATCGGCCCATAGCTGGCCTTCCATGAAGAATCGGTGTCAATCGTCTGTGTGCCGCCTGAGGAATAACTCAACACGAGCTGGGCCATCAATCGCGGGGTGCCGCCATAGTTGCAGCGCTGGCCTTTGTAAGCCAGGACGCTCGCATACCAGCCATCCCCCAGAATCGCGCTGAGAGTGTTCGAGCCGGCCTGCACCATCCCCGTGACATCGTAAGTCTGGTAATAAACACGCTTGGTGAACTGGGTCCAGCCCGGCGTGAGCACATCGTTGCCGACCTTCTGGCCGTTGAGGCGCAACTCATACGCGCCCAGCGCCGTGACATACACGGTCGCGTTGGTGACGGTCTGCGGCACCACGAAAGTCTTGCGCAAATACGGCGCGGGAACCCGCGCGACGTCGTTGAGCGCCGGAGTGCCCCAAGGCGTCGTGGGATTGCTTTCCGCCGTCGTCCAGGCGGAATCGTCGAAATTAGTCTCCATCCAGTTCGTGGGCGCCACTTGCGCCGCCTTCCACGTCGCATCAACGGGGATATTGGATACGCCACCGGAAGCGAATTGCACCACCATTTGCCCAATCACATTGGCCGCGTCCTGGACATCGGAATTCGTCGCTCCGAGCGCCAGCAAGTTGGTTCCCGCATGCAACCACGCGGTCACATTGATTCGCGCCGTGGCTTCCCAACGCATCGCCGTATTCGTCATTTCCAGCCCGTTCACATACACGTTGCAGAAATTATCCGCGTAAAGCGCCATGACCGCGTTGGTAATCGTCTGGCCGGCGGGCAGGACGACCTGTTTCCGCAGCAAAGACTGTTCGATGCCCGCCTGCGCCTGCGCATTCGGGAAACAAATCCAATTCAAATTGGCGGTGTTGAACAGTGCGTTGTTGGACGCCTGTTGCGGAGTCAGGGTGTAGGCGGCATCATAGCCGATCCATTGCGCCGTCCAGTCCCACGAGTTCAACAGCCCCATCGACCACTGCGCCGGCGCGCTCCAGGCCGACACATTGTTGCTGCCGTCGTACACGCGCACCTGCCAGAAACATTGCTCCCCGCTCGTCAACGCCTGGCCCCCATACACGATATCCACCGTCTGACTGCTGGCCACTTTCCCGCTGTCCCATAAATCCGCCGCGCCCGCAGCCGATCCAACCTGAATCTCGTAGGCGCTCTGCGTCTCTCCCCGGTAGGCCGTCCCTTGGCTGACACTTTGAAGTCGCCAGGAAAGCCTGGGGGCGGTGTCCCCTAAGCCCGGCGGATTGACGCGCATTCCACACCGCAAATCCACCGGCTGCAACGCCCCTTGTGCCTTCACGCTCTCAGTCCGCGTCACAAGCGCGATGATGGCCATCAGCGTCCCAACCAGTTTTTTTGTCATGTTCATTTCTCGCATATAGCGCCGCGCCCCCGCAACTGTTTTCCGGCGCGCCGACCATCACCTATTTCGGTGATGCGCGCCTCACCGCATTTGGGTATAGGCGGCGACAAGGAACGCTGTTTATAGTCTTTGTCGAAAGCCTGCCACGCGCCGATGTGAGCATCATTCATAAAGGCGTCAATTGCGTTGGCTGACAAACAACCGAAAAATCGAATATATGAAATTCAAAATGACACGTCGCCTGCTGGCTGCCTTGCTCGCCGTAAGCGCCACGATCGAAATCGCCAGCGCTGCTCCTATAATAATCCCGGACTTCTCTTTTGAAAACGAAGCCGTTGCGCCCGGCGGCGCTACCGGCGTCCCCTATGTTGGGACCAATTGGTCGGATTCGGGAAATACTTATATTCAGAACATAACCAACACACTCTTCACGGCCACGCTCGCGGGTGATCTTCCGGCTACGGCGGACGGCACCAATTACGCCGTCGTGAACGGCGGCGCCGCCCTCGGTGAACTTTGGCAGGATATCGGACCCTTGCAGCCCAACACAACCTATACCCTCACGATCGCGGTTGGAGAATCCTTGGCTGCCATTACCGGGGAAGGTTTCATCGGCCTTGCCAATAACCCCGCGGCATACCTCAGCGCGGCTCCTTTCTATCCCATTCTTGCCTCCACGCCCGTGTCAACCACCAGCTTCACGCCCGGGACATTTGTGGACAGCACTCTCGTCTGTACCACGGGCTACCAGGTCAGCGGAGATCTGACTGTTCTGATGGAGACGACTAATGGAGCAGGAGCCCAGCTTCTCTTTGATAACGTGCGCCTTAGCGCCTCGCCGGCGACCTCGCCCACAGCGCTGCTTCCAAGCATCTCCGTGCCCTCCACCAATGGCAGCGCCAGTGTCTATGCGGGATATCCGGTGACCCTGAGTGAGAATCCCGCGGGCACTGCCCCGTTTACCTACCAATGGCTGACGGACAACGGCACTTCGGGCGCCACCTACAGCCCCATTCTCAATGCCACCAACCAACAATACGCGCTGAACTCGAGCAATTTTCTGAACGGTTCGGTTTACAAGTACGAGGTGATAGTCGATGGCTCCGTCACCAGCGCGCCTGTCTCGCTGTCCTTTGTCATAGGGGCGCCGGTGATAACACAAGACACGCTGCCTAACGGCAACTCATCCTTCGGGACCTCTTCCGATGTGGTCGGCAGCCAGGTGACGTTTACGACTTCGTTTGTGGGCAACGCCCCTCTCAGTTACCAATGGATGGTTGATTATGGCTCCGGACCGGGACATCCCGCGGGCCCGGAGGTTTCGACCAATGCAACGCTGACGGTGACCAATTTACAGCAATCCGACAGCGGCCTTTATTTCTGCGTGGCGACCGATCCTACCGGATCCACCAGCAGCACGGAGGCGGCCTTTACGGTCAATCCTGTCCCGGCGCCCGATGCCAACGGCATCGTTATATCCCCGGCCAACCAATATGGCTTGGGTGGTCAGACCGAATTTGCCCCGACGTGGGTGCTGGCGACGAACAGCCTGATTGCCGGACTGCTTCCCACCAGCAGCATCGGCGATTTTCAAGAGGCAGACTGCGGCGGCCTCAGCCGTCTGACCAAAGGCTACTATGGCATTCTCTACCCGCAAGGCAACGCCAGCCCCGACCTCGCAACCGCTGGCAACCCCCAAACCACACCGGTCACCGGCCCGGGAAGCTACATTACCTACACCCTCCCGGCTTCCCCCAACGGATGGGATATTACCAACATCACGATTTACGGGGGATGGAGCGATGGAGGGCGCGACCAGCAAAACTACACCATTGCCTACTCAACTGTCGCCGCTCCCACAAATTTTAGCGGCTCGCTGCTGGCAAACGCTGTCAATTACCTGCCCAGTCCAAATGACCTCTTTAACCCGCCTGATCAGTCTGCCACTCGCATCACGCTTACCTCCGGCACGGGCGGAGCGATGGTCCATAATATCGCCGCGTTGCAGTTCTTTTTCGGCCTCCAGGCGGCTGGATTCAATGAAAATCAGTGGGAGGGCTACGCCGAGATTGATGTGCAAGGCACTTCTTCGGCGCCCGCTCCGGTCTGGCTCACTAACATGGTGCCCGCGACCATCGTTGATGTCGTTGGCAGTCAGGAAACCATGTTTGCCGTTGCCAGCAGCTCTGTGCCCCTGCATTACCAGTGGCAAGTTAATTACGGCTCCGGACCGGGACCCATCCTGGGCCAGACCAATGCAACGCTTACGCTGACCAATTTACAGCAATCCGACGACGGCACTTACTCGCTCATCGCAACCGCTGGCTCACAATCCATCACCAGCCTGCTTTGCTCGGTTACAGTCAATTCGGATAATGGCCCTGATGGTTTTGGCGTGATTGAGGCGGCCGCCTATCAAAACGGAAACGCCGCAACCTTTACCCCCACGTGGACTATCGCGCCGGGAAGCCTGATCGCTGGAACGGTTCCGACCGCCGCGACGCCCAACGACAACAGTTTCACCGGGGAGAATTCTGGTGGGCTTCCTATCCTGACTGACGGCCGATTTGGTTCCACAGGCGCCGGCAACAACGCCACCTTGGCAACCTGCGGGAACAATCAAGGCCAAACTATTACCTACACTCTCACCGGTTCCGAAAGCGGATATGATATCACCAACATCGAGGTTTACGGTGGATGGAGCGACGGCGGCCGTAACGAGCAAGCCTATACGATCTCCTATTCGACCGTCACTGCCCCCACGACCTTCACCGAACTCACAGCCTACGACTACCTCCCTAATCCAAACCCGGCGGCGCCCAACGCCGAGCGCTTGAGTTACACCTCTGGAACACCCGGGTCGCCTCTCGCCATCCATGTCGCCGCCATTAAGTTCGACTTCACCACCCCGAACGGAGGTGGAGAAAACGGCTACGAAGGCTACGCCGAGATTGATGTGTACGGATCGAACTCCGTTGCAATAGCGGTTCCACCTAACATCTCGCAGAACACCCTGCCGAGCACCGGCTTCGATGTTGTCGGCAGCCAGGTCACATTCACGGCGGCCTTTAACAGTTCTGCTCCAATGTCGTACCAATGGCTGTTCAGCACCTCTGCCGCGACGAACCAAATTCCGGGCGCCACCGCCACAACGTTGACTTTGAACAACTTGCAGCTTACCAACACGGGATCCTACACTGTCTTCGCATCCAATTCTCTTGGAGAGGTAACGAACACCGTAAGCTCGTTTACCGTCAACCCGGCCCCCTCCCCTGTGAATAATCTCATCGTTGCCGAGGCAGGCCAAACGTGGACCGGCACCGCATTTACGCCGACTTGGCCAGTTCCGCCAGGCAGCCTGATCGCAGGAAACCTTCCGACCTCCAGCACCACCGCCAGCAGCAGCGACAATTTTGTCAACGGGAATGGTGGAGGCGATTGCGGCGGCATTCCCGTTCTTACCGACGGACTGATTGGCCCAGTAGGAGGCGGCATCAACACGGCCTTCGCGGCTGGCGGCAATCAGGCTGGCGAGACTGTTACCTATACTCTCACGGGCGCCGCCAATGGATATAATCTTTCCAGCATCGTCGTTTACGGTGGGTGGCAGGACGACGGCCGTGACGAGCAAGCCTATACGATCTCGTATTCGACTGTCAGTGCTCCCTCCACCTTTATCACGCTGGAAGCCTTGTCCCATACTGCCGCGCTGAGCGGAAACGATCCGAATGCCACTCGCTTGACTTTCACCGAAAACGGCGGAGCGCCTCTCGCTGCCAACGTCGCCGCGGTGAAGTTCGACTTTTCGACGGGGAACGGCGAAAACAACTGGGAGGGCTATTCCGAAATCTGCATATACGGCACGGCGGTCCCGCCGTCGGTGAAGCCACCCGCCGTTTCCGGCGGAAATCTAATCCTGACGGGCGCCGGTGGGACGCCCGACGGCAGCTACACCTGGCTGACATCCACAAATCTGGCAACGCCCTTGACGGAATGGACGACCAATAGCACCGGGGTGTTTGATGGCAGTGGCGCCTTCTCCAACGCCATCCCGATCATACCATCCCAGCCCGGTCGCTTTTTCGTGCTGCGTATTCCGTAACCGTGTGTTATTATGTAGCGGATGGAAGGCTTGCTCCAAGCGCCCGGGGACCAACTCCCCGGGCCCATCCGTTTGAAAGGGTGTGTTAATGCAAATGAAGACAGTGAAGACAGTGCGCGCCAGAAAGGTGCGATGCACTTTGGGAGCCATGGCGTTTACCTTGATTGAACTGTTGGTGGTGATCGCCATCATCGCCATCCTGGCGGCCTTGTTGTTGCCGGCATTGAGCAAAGCCAAGCGGCAGGCCGACGGCATGAGCTGCCTCAACAATCTTAAGGAACTCACCCTGGCGGCCCACGTTTACGCTGGAGACAACAAGGATGCCATCATACCTAATGGGGTGGTGAACACCGACCCCAACAACACCGAGGTAACCACTTGCTGGGTGGGGGACGATGTCAGCGGCAGGAGCGGCTTTGACGCGGTGACCAATCTTCTGTGGCTAAAATTGGCCCTTATTTGGCCCTACAACACGTCCTATGGTATCTACCGCTGCCCCGCGGACTTGGACTCGGTTGTTGTTTCAGGCGCCCAACCCGCCGAGCGGGTGCGCAGCTATTCAATCAGTTGCATGATGGGAAACAACGAAGGCACCACGGGCGTTCATGACGGCCTCAAGGAGAACCTCAGGTTTACAGATATCAGGAATCCTGGGCCGGCGGCTGCCTCGTTTTTCTGGGAGGAGCAGGCCTCCGCCTCGCCGAACGCCACCAGCATTGATGACGGCTACTTTGCACTAAATGAACCGGACTTCGGGCCCTCTTGGCGCAATGTCCCGGGCAGCCGCCACGGCGACTTTGGTCATTTATCTTACGCCGACGGTCATGCGCAGAACATGAAATGGCTTCTGCCGACGACACAAACGATAAAGGTTATCTCCATGCCGGGATCAGACACCTACGCCAGTACCGTGTACCTCGACAGAGACCTTCAACAAGTTTGGTTATCAATTTATCCGTGGGAGCTGTGGGGGAAATGATGAGCTTGTCCTGCTTGCGGGCTGGGTCATTTTCTGGCGGGGACTGCCGGCGCAATGCGGACGATGTCTCAAGCGCATATCCTGCTTGACGCCAAGGAATTGCCCTGCTAGGTACGCGCTGGCATGCATTCGAGCCGTGGCATCTTTGGGTTGCGGTCGCTCTCGCTCGGTCGTTTTATGGCTCGACAGTTATGCACGCCGCAAAATGGCGCGGGCGCAATTCTATTGTGCCTGTTGTGCCTGGTCCCGGCGCCTCTGGTCAACGCCGCGGGAAGCGACGCCGGCGGGAGCAATACCAATCTGGCTGCCCTTGCTTCAGAGGACAATCCCACCAACGGCCTTGGCTCCTGGATTTGGACGGCAAAGACGTTCGACCGGCAAACGTGTCAATTTTGGAGGTCCATTGAAATCCCCTCTTCGTCCGCGGTTACTCACGCCCAACTTCGCATGACAGTGGATAACGAATACACCCTGTTTCTGGACGGCCGCGAGCTGGGACGCGGAGCCGAATGGCGCGAATTGTTCGACTATAATGTGACTCCACTGATGGCTCCCGGCCCGCACACGCTCGCAGTCAAGGCTTACAACTCCTCCGATTCTGCGGGAATGCTCTTTGGCTTGCGAATTGATCTGGCGGACGGTCGAACCATGGAAATCAAGTCAGACCGAAACTGGCGGATTGTGCCCGATGGAGCAACCGGTTGGGAAAAGGCCGACAAGGCCCCGGACTCTTGGCCGTGCGCGACCATCATAGCCCCTTTGGGCGGCCCCCCTTGGTCCATAACACCGCAGAGAGTAAATCCGATGCCGACATTGCAGCCCATCCGGATTCATTTCTGGCAAACTGGATGGTTCCAGATCTCCCTCTTGTCGGTTTGCGTGCTCGCGACGCTGATCAGCGCCCGCCTGATTACGCAATTGGCCGCCCATCGCAAGGAACGATGGTTGCTCCAACGGGAACGCGCTCGCATCGCCAGGGACATTCACGACGACCTCGGTTCGAGAATGACCCAAGTGGTCTTGCACGGGGAGGTCGCCCAGAGCGAGTTGCCCGCCGACTCCCCCACATGCCTGCAACTGGACAGAATGTGCGAGGAAGCCCGCGGCGTGCTCTCCGCTATGGATGAAATCCTCTGGGCCGTCAATCCCAAGCGCGATACCTTCCGCGATTTCACCTCCTATGTTTGCGGCTATGCCCAGGAGTTCTTGAAACCGACTTCGATCCAATGTCTATTTGACGTGGACCCGGAGATGTCGGCTGAGGTGCTGGACCTCCCGGCGAGGCGGTCGTTGTTGATGGCCATCAAAGAGACCCTCCATAACGCGGTCAAACATTCCGAGGCCAGTGAGTTGGTGCTGCAAATAAGATGGCGGGCCGACAGGCTGGTGGTGGCGGTCTCGGATAACGGCAAGGGCTTCGATCAGACGAAATCAAAACCGGACCGCAACGGCTTTGCCAACATGGCCCAACGCGTGCATGAAGTGGGAGGAACCTGCCTGGTCACCAGCCAGCCGGGCAAGGGATGCCGCGTCGAGTTTGGCCTCCCATTAAAGCCATCGCGCTGGCGCCCTTGGCACTGGCTTCGAAAACCCGCGCGCCTTTCGGAGCCAGTCATCAAAACTAAACCTGTGTAGGTCAATCATGTCCGAGAAATCCATCAGTCAGCCCAATCCCAAAGCCACGAGGCAGATGCCGGAAAGCCAGCCCGCCAAATCATCACTCAAGACGCCGGTCAAAATAGCTTTGGTCGAGGATCAACCAAAAGTCCGCGAAAGCTGGACCCGTCTCATCAACTCACTGGCGGATTTCTCCTGCGTATGCGCCTGCGCGACCGGCGAGGAGGCCCTGCGGGTTATTCCGCTCGAACAGCCCGACGCGGTTCTGATGGACATTTTTCTGCCGCGCATGTCCGGGATCGAATGCACCGTGCGACTCAAGGCGCTCCTGCCTCAGACCCAGATTGTCATTCTCACGGCCATGGACGAGCAGGAATTGGTGTTTATGGCACTGGAAGCGGGCGCGGATGGTTACCTGCTCAAACGAACCAAGCCCGCGGAACTCCGAACAGCCTTGTTGGATGTGCTCGGGGGTGGCGCGCCGATGACCAGCCAAATCGCCCGCCGCGTTATCGAGTCGTTCCGGCTCAAGGCCCAAACCCGCAATGAATCCACCCGCCTTTCGGTCAGGGAAGAGCAGATCCTGTTGCTTCTCTCCCAAGGCTATTCCAACAAGATGATTGCCGGCAAGCTGGAACTAAGCATTGACACAGTGTGCAGCCACTTGAAGCACGTCTTCAGCAAAATGCACGTCGGCTCCCGCACCGAAGCCGTCGTTCGCTACATGGCTTCCAAAACGCCCCAGGACAAGGCCGATGGCCTGTGAGTTTCAGTTTCTTTTGTTCCAAACGAATTCTCGCACGTTGCGGCTCTTGATTAAAGCGTTCAGAACGCCTGGCTCTTGTAGAAACGATGCGAGTTTGTCGCGGTGGTGTCATTGAACTGGAGCGCGCCGTTCCTTCCGGCGGCATTCGTCCCCAATGAAGTCCAATCGGTGAGGTTTGTTGATTCCAGAATCGAATAAACCGCCCCCGGCGAGGCCTGCAGCAAGTTGAGTTGAGCCGTTCCGCTTTGTGCTGTTATTTGCAGCGTTCCAGGTAATGGCTGCGTGCTGCCCGCCCGAATGCCATTCCCAAAACTCGTCACCCACATTTCCGAGGGGGTGTAAGGGTTGAAAAAAATTCGCTCCGGCTGTCCGAACGGATAGCTCGTCACCTGCGTTAAAGTCGGGCTGGCGGAGTTGATGTTGCTCGAAAACAAAAGCCCCTCTGTCTCCGTGGTTGCATAAAGCTCATTTGAATTCAGCGGATTAAAGGCGCAGGAACTGACTCCCTCATCGTTGTTCAGCCGCGTCCAGGCGAGGCCGCGGTTCGTTGTCTTGTAAAGCCCGCCCAAGCCATTGGGCGGGCCGCCCCAACCGCTGTAAACCCCCGCATACCATCTGTTCTGCGCGGTGTCGTTCGGGTCCACCACCAGGTCCATCGTCCAATACTCCATGTTCAGATCGGATCGATCAATCCACGAACTCCCCGCATTCGTGCTGACGAATACTCCTGAACTGGCCGTAAATTCCTGCGGGCTTCCCGCCCGTCTGCCGGAATAAGTGCAAACCAGCGTGCCATCCTTCAACGCGTGAATATTGAATGGATGGCCTTGCGTCCGGGGCGGCGCTGCCAGGTGCTGCCAGGACGCTCCCGCTCCGTTTTGAATACTCGTCGATACGTAAATGCCCGCCCGGCTCACGTTGGTGGCGATCACGCTGGCAAAAAGACGGTTCGTGTTCACAGGGTCCAACTCCACCCAGATTACCGGACACGCAAAATTGGTCATCGTTTGCCATGTGACTCCCATATTGGTTGAAAAAAGCACTGCGCCGCCGCTGTTGCCAATGCTCGCATCGGTCAAATGGGTGCTTTGATACATGTCATGCACCGATGACGTGCCGGCATATAATATCCCCGTGGTTGGATTCTTGATGCAGCAATACATCGTGTTATAGCCGTCGCCGCTATACCCGAACGACCACGAACGACCGCCATCCGCGCTGATCGCTCCCTTGATGTCCGTGTATCCGGCGACAATATGATTGCTGTCCCCCCAGGCTACGCTCCAGCAGGAGGTCGGTTCCAAGCCGATTCCGCTGTAGTTCCTTCCCTTGGGCGTGGGCGCGTTGGTCGGATTCTGATCCGCGGGATTGACATAGGCCTGCTTCCAAAACGCGCCCCCGTTGGTGCTCAAATGGACGAAACCCAGATCGCTATAGGCCGCCTTGCTCGAATCGTTCGGCGCCACCGCCAAGCCCAGCGCGCCCGCGCCATATCCCCAATCACTGTCGCCATGAGAACCTTCCCAACCTGTGAACACATTTTGATTGTTGGTCACCAGCAATGAGAGTTGCCAGGTCGCGCCGCCATTCGCCGTCTTGTATAGCGCCGGATATGCATAATCGTCATTCTGCTGGCCGGCAATGTAGGCCGTGGATATGTCATTCTGCGCCATCGCCACAAATACCGGATCATCCTGCCCGCTAATGCCGGTGGTGGCGGGGCTCCAATTTGGCTGCCCCCAATCCAGTGTGTACACGCTCAGGTAGCTGGAATAAACCTCCTCAATCAGCATGCCGGGATAAACATCTCCTGGATGCAATGTCGTGCAAAAAAATCGCGTCGTGCCGTTTTGCTTCGCCCCGGCGAATGAAAACATCGCCTCGTTGTTCGTGTCGATGCCCCCCGCCGGCGACAGCGCAAAACTATCGCCATTGTTGGTGGACACCAGCAATCCCGGCCCCGTCCCCACATATACGTTCGTCCCATCAAAGAACGCCCCCGCGACAAAACAACCGCTGTCTTCCGGAGAATACGTAAACTTCAGCTCAAACGAGTTGCCGCCATCATTGGAAAAATAAACGTCGCCGTAGTCCGAAACGAGCAGCCGGTTGGTGGAGCCGGGATCGGCATACAGCGCGTAGGCGCCGCCTCCCGTCGGGTCTCCTGGCAGTTGTTGCCAAGTCGCCCCGCCGTCCACGCTCCGGGTCGGAGTCATGGCATCGTTGCTGTAATCAATGGCGTACCTCACGTTGGGATCGCTCGTAAATTGGACAATCGCCTGCCGTCCGCCCTCGATTTGCCGAAAATCGACCACACTCCAGGCCGCTCCGTAGTTGGTGGAATGAAACACCTCGCTCATATCACAAGCCAGATACATTTCCCCTGGGCTGTAGGGGCTGAAGCTCGGTGCGAATAACGCTCCGCCGCCGCCGGGACCTTCGGGAACCCATTGTGCCGGTTGGACGGCGGGAGCGGACCACACGAACCAAACCAGCTCTATAAAGAAGCCCATGAGGAACGTCACTTTTCGGCGGAATACAAGATTCATAATTAAAGCAGCGGCTTCACCCTCGCCAGCTTATCATCCCTTCCTGTGGTAATGAACGGCAATCATGCGCCTATCCAACTCAATCTCCGAATAGCCCCAAGGCAAATATCGATCTGGTCCCTTGCGGTCGGGATGCTCCACTCGCCAGGCGATGACCTCCCACCCGTCCCCGGATTGTAAAACCTCCCATTCGGCCCGGTCGGCCCAATCCTCCTTTTGCTCCAACAACCCCTTTGCAACCGCGATCTGGTCGCGATAGCGGCCCTGCGGGTCCTCGGGCTGGTTCATGTGGACAGTCCTGCCGCCGCATCCAAAGAGCAACGAGAGAAACAGAGCGATAATCCAGCGCCTTGACATACCCGTCATATCGGCATCACGCCATTCGGCTTAAGCGGGAAACGCCGTGGAAATGTCCCAGGCACATCGACCCTCTGACCCCTTGAGCATTCCCCGATCCCCTTAATCTCTAGCGAAAACCCGGGGCGCGCGACCAGCACCGCGAGCGGTGCATCTCGTATCTGTTCTGACTTCTCGGTCGCATCCGTCGGCGTCCAGCCGACGGAAACCACTCCTCAGACACTTTCACCCATTCTATGACTTCTGGAGCACATCGCCGAGGACTCGGGCGCGTTCTTTTCACCCCCATTTGTGGTTGAACCGGCGATTGCAGTTAAGTTAATCTCACTCCACAAACATGGCAAATGGAACGCTGCCAATTCGCGCCGTATGAAGAACTGCATCGCTGGCTTGTTTATGGTGATGTGTCCGGCACTGCTTTGCTCCCTGCCCCCGTCCGTATCGGCGCAGGCCAATGCCACGGGCGAGGATCCGAAGCTCGCCGCGGACGAGAAGGAAGGCTGCATCCACAATTTGAAGCTCATTTACGATGCCATCCAGGCCTATCGGACTGACCACAAGGACATTCCCAACTGGCTCTCCGATCTCGTCCCGCAATACATTGACGCCAGCGTCCTCACTTGCCCCGTTTGCAAACGGACCGGCGAGGTCGAAACCCTCCCCTTGGCGGACCCAAAAACCCCCTGCTCATACTTGTATGAATTTTGCCCCCTGCCGCTCGGAAAGTATGACGCCCCTGACGACCCCAACAAAACCCGCCGCGATTGGAAGCGCCGCCAGATGGGCCTGGCCGGTTCCATCGTGCCAATTGTCCGTTGCCGGCATCATGCGGCGGTGCTGAATCTGGCCTTCGACGGCCGGATTTATGAAAGTCCCCTCGCCTGGGAGGACCTTTTGACCAATCTGATGGACGTCGCCGATCTCAAACCGGCACGGATTTTTGCCGCCGCATCAAACCTCGACGCCGTCGCCAACGCCTCTTCATCGAGGGCCGTTTACCCGCCTCGCGACCCCCAGGCCAAACCCAACCTCATCAACCTCAGCCCGTATTACAACGCGTCCCTTACAGAATCCTGGCACGGGAGCTCCAATAACGACCTCTCCGCCCTTCCAACCGGCGTGCAATACTTCGCCGGCGTCGATTTTGACGTGCGCGGTATTATTCAGTTGCGCAGCAAATGGCTCTCCGCAGAACGGTTCCCCGCGCGGATCAACGGAATCAAAATCCATCAGAAATGCTCGCGCCTGCATTTTCTCCACGCGGCGGGTTATGGCTCCGTGACCAATGACGCCGAACAGGTCGGCAGTTATGTCGTCCATTTCGCCAGCAACAGAATGCAGTTGGAAATCCCGATCATCTACGGGCGCGACCTGCGCGATTGGCACAAGCTCATCGGTGAAAAACCCGCCCCTGATTTAACCGTGGTCTGGACCGGCACCAACGATGTCAGCGCCACCGAGCACTATCCGATCCGCCTCTTCTCCACCACCTGGGTCAACGTCGTTCCAGCGGTGGAAATCGAGAGCATTGATTTCGTTTCGGCAATGGGCACGGTCGCGCCCTTCCTCATCGCCATTACCGCCGATTAAATCGTGAACGCACGCCTCATTTTTCCCGCCTCCCCATTCTGGTTTTTGGCGCTGACCCTTTGCCTGCGGACCGCGCCCCTCCGGGCCGACCCGATCCGCGTGACGAGCTGGGACTTGCGGCCCGGCGCCGCGGCGGGCACCAATACATTGTCAAGCAGATTTCGGCAAAGCCTCGTCCAGGATGCGGCCCAGTCGCTGAAAAAATTGCGCCCCGATGTCCTCCTCCTTCAACAAGTCGCCGACTGGGAGACTTGCCGTCAACTTGCCCAAGCCTTGCGGCCGGAAATCTACCAGGTGGCTATATGTTCCTCCTTTCGCGACCCGCACAACAGACTCTTGAACCGCCAGGTTGCAATTCTCTCCAAGGCAAACGCCTATCTTGCGTGGTCAGAACCGTGGCTGAACAGCCCTCAATCCCCGGCTGCGCCGGGCGGTTTCGCCTTCGCCGCCATCCGCTTGGGCGATAAAAACGTCGGCATTTTTTCCGTCCAACTCAGCGACGGCGCTTCTTCGGGGACGGCGGACAGCCGCGGCGCCTTATTCCGACAGGCCCGCGAGGAATCGGCCCGCCAACTCGTCCAGCAAATCGCCGCGTTGCAAAATTGGAAGACCAACCGCCTGGAGGCGTTCATTGTCGCCGGTGATTTCAACACTCCCCCGGACGACTCACCTTTCGTCCACGAGAAAACCTTGTCGTGTTTGGAACAAATCGGTTTTGAAAATGCCTTCGCCGGACTGCCCTTGGAGAAAACGACATCGTGGCTCGGCAATGCCCGGCGGCCCGCTGCATCACAGGATTATATTTTTAGCCGGGACGCCGGCCTTTGCGCCGCCCTGCAGGTGACTCAAACGCCTCTTTCGGAACATTACGCGCTGACATGCGATATGGATTTGACTGCGCCCAAGGCCGCTGCGCCACCCGCCGCGCTGGCCAGCGCAACCCCTCCCGCGGGCCACCCCCAAGCCATATTTTGGCTCGCGGCATTTCTGGCGGGCTGCCTCGCGCTTTTCGTCCTCGCTCGAAAACTCTCCCGGCGATCAGAACCTCAACACGCCTCCGCCACCTTGCTCGACTTGCAAGCGAAGAGCGGCCCAAGCGTGGCGGTTCCTGCCGCCAATCAAATCATCCTCGCGCCAACATCCGAAAGCCCGCCATCCGTTCGTCTTGCCGAGGTAGGTTCCGCGCAGACGCAACCGCAAACCCTGCGCCCCGGGCCGGATGCCGGGCCTCTCACAACCCGGATGCCGATGGCCGTGCGGGCAGGTGTCATCGCCAACCTGAGTCTGTGGTTCAAACAGAAGTTGGTGCAGCGGTTGGTGTCAGACCGGGCGCAGTTGCTGGCGACCCAGCAAGCCGCCGCCCTAAAGGTGTTGGCGGTGGACCAGCGCCTGACAAGAATCGAACAACACATCCAGCGGCGCACCCGGGAATACGAGCAGCGTATTGACGATCTCCAAAAGGAGCTCCTCGCTGCCACGGAAGAAAACCGCGAATTAATCGGCGCCAAAATCGTGCTTCTCAAAGCCGAGATGGAAAAAGCCCGTCTCAAGGCCCAGCAGCAGAATCAGGAGCGTCAAAAGTATTGACTCGCCCGAAAATTCGCTTCCCATCCCCTCGCCCACGCCAGCGGCCGCGTGCCAACGTTTCGGTAGCGCGGCCGTCCCGGTCGCAGTGGCTAGCGTCTCGCCAGCCACATTTTCGCCCTCATGTAATTGTCTGCCGGGGGAAGCCGTCTCAAAATGCGCCCATTTTGTCTTCATCATCGGTTTTAGACTGTCGGTTTTAGCCTTGCATTTTCACCGCTTTTTTTCTACTTTTTGTTTCGATGGCTACGAAATTAAAAGCCGGTTGTGGATTTATCCGCACGGGCTTCCTCGCGCTGCTGGCCATCATCGGCTTGCTTCGCCCAGCGCTTGCGGCTGACACCAATGCCGCCCTCGAAACCAACGGCAAAACTGCCGAGGCCGCCGCAGCCGGAACGCAGGATTCCCTGCGCTCTTATCTGCTCATTCAGGAACAGCTCCGCAAAACCCAATTAGCCATCGAGAAAAATCGCCAGGACGCGGAAGCCGCCGCCGCCAGCAACTCGCTGGCGGTGGAAGAGCGTTTGCGATCGATGGAAAATACTCTCGCCAACGATCGCCTCGAACAGTCCAGGCGCATGGAACGCTCCGAACAAATCATCCTCATCGCCACGGGCGCCTTTGCGGCCATTGGGTTTGTGGTGTTGATGCTCGCCGCCTTTTTGCAATGGACGACCGTCCATCGCCTCGCCGCCGCTGCCGCAAGCCTCTCCGCCGTCCAGTCGCACCAAGTCTTGGGCATGGGCGAGTCTCCGTTCCCTTCGACCCGCGCCCTGGAACAATCCAACACCCGCTTCCTGGCTCTGATCGAGCGATTGGAACAGCGCATCCACGAATTGGAAGCGTCCGTCAAACCGCCCCCGTCCCTGCCCGATACCAGCCCCGCGAATGGCGGCTCAAATGGTCCCGCCACGGAATCGTCCCCCGCGGGAATTGCGCCGGACAAGGCCAGCCTGATCACCCTCCTGTTGAGCAAGAGTCAAACCCTTTTAAAATTGGATAAACCCGAAGCCTCGCTGGGTTGCGTCGATGAAGTTCTTGCTTATGATCCCGGCAACGCCGACGCTCTGGTCAAGAAAGGCGTCGCCCTGGAGCGTCTGCAACGCTTCGCTGAAGCCATCCAATGCTATGACCGCGCCATCGCCCAGGACAATTCCACGACCATGGCCTATCTCTACAAGGGCAGCTTGTTAAACCGCACGGAACGATATGGCGAAGCTCTGGCCTGTTATGAGCAAGCCCTCAACAGAGCCGGCAAAACCTCATCAGCCAAAACCTCTTAGTGCCCTCTTGCTGCATCGCCACCCTGATGCCCAAAGCCTCTTCCGATAACCAATGACAGATTTTCAATCACCAATTCCCAATCGACACCTCTGAATTCTCAAAGTATTCGTCGGCCAACAGGAATTACTCAGAATAGTGAAATACACCCGGCCGTTGATCACCCGCAATTTTAACGCCTCACTTCTCCCACGCTTCCAGGATCATGTCCATCTCCTTGTTCACAGCTTCATCCACCCGCCGCCGGCTCGCGTCGGCCTCAAATCCAGCCAAGGTGCTCCTAACCCCCTCCCGAAATGGAATGACGCACTGAAAGCCCGGCACCCACGTCTTGATCTTCGTGTTGTCAAACACCGCGCTCCACGTCTTGTCTCCAATAAGGGTGCCCCACAAGTTCGGCGCAACCTTCACAATGAAATCGCTCGGTATATGCACAACCCGGGCCTCGACTCCCATCGCCTCCGCGATCGTCCCATAAATCTGGTTCCACGTCAGCACCTCGTCTGACGTAATATGAAAAGCGTGGCCCAGGGCAGCCGGGTTCCCGAACAACCCCAGAAAACCTCCTCCAAAGTCCTCCGCGTGCGTCACCACCCACAACGACGAACCGTCCCCATGAATGATAATCGGACGCCCTTTCTTCAACCGGTCGCACAGCGTGTAGCAACCCCACCCGCCCAGCGCGATCGGAAGCTGCGGATCGTACGTCAGCGACGGCCGCACGATCGTCACAGGGAACCCTTCCTCCCGATACGCCCGCATCAACCGCTCCTCGCAGGCGATCTTGTTGCGCGAATACTCCCAGTGCGGATTATGCAGCGGCGTGGACTCCGTGATGATGTAATGCGCCGGCGGCTTTTGATATGCCGAGGCCGAACTGATGAAAATATACTGGCCGGTGCGTCCCCGGAACAGCGCCAGATCGCGCTCAATGTCCTGTGGCGCGTATGCCACCCAGTCCACGATCACGTCAAACCGCGTCTCGCCCAAGGCCGCGCGGACCTCGTCCGCGTGGCTGATGTCCGCCACCAGGCTCCGGCAACCCGGCGGGTTGGGATGCCGCTGCCCGCGATTGAGCAGATACAAATCCCACCCCCTGGCCACCGCCAGGCGGCTTACCGCCGTGCTGATAAACCCCGTTCCGCCAACAAAAAGAATTTTCATGCGTCGTGCCAAAAATGCCACGTCCTCGGGCAGGGTGTCAAAGCTTCGTTCCTTGACTCCGCACGATGGCTGAACTTGAGACCCTCTTCGGCATCTAGGGGGTCTGAGACAAAATTCTTCGCCGACCGGTTTTTGCGAAACAGAAGTATATGCGACCCAATTTACTCCTTTGGGGTCACGTTTGCCCCTCTCTCCCCGCGTGCGGGGAGAGAGCCGGAGAGAGGGGACCCTTTTTCGTCACCTGAAGAATTTTGTCTCACACCCGCATCAAGGCCGCCCGTATTTTCCCGCTTGACCGCGAAAACCAAAAATACTATTATAGTTTCCGTAGATGCGACGAAAAGCAAAACTGCGTACGACACCGCCCAAAGATCAGCCGCCGGGCGATCCAGTGCGCTCGCGCATCGTCGATGGCGCCGGCCAGCGCTTCTTCACACATGGCTTTCGCGGCGTG
>JBEKSF010000005.1:0-78972 GCA_049517295.1 Verrucomicrobiota bacterium | reverse complement strand
ACCCCGTCCAACAGCGTCCTATACACCGGGGCCACCGACACGGTGGCGATCGCGGTGGAGAAGGCGCCGCTGACGATCACGGCGAGCAATCTGAGCAAAGTCTATGGCGCGCCGTTTCCGACCCTGACCTACCGTTGCGCGGGGTTTGTGAACGGGGACACGGAAGCCAGTTTGACGACGCCGGTATGCACGGGAACGGCCGCCCGTACCAACAGCTCGGTGGGCGCTTATTGGATCGCGACGGGTTGTGCGGCCAGCCCCAACTACACCATTACCTTTATCAGTGCGGCACTGACGGTGACCCCGGCCCCGCTGACCATCACGGCCAATAATCAGAGCATGAGCGTTGGGGGGAGCTTGCCAACGTTGACTGCCAGCTACTATGGGTTTGTCCTTGGAAACACAGTCAGCAACCTGACCAAGCAGCCGACGCTGACCACCACAGCCACATCCAGCAGCCCTGCGGGGACCTATCCAATCACGGTCAGTGGCGCGGTCGATGCGAACTACTCCATCAGCTATGTAGCCGGCACCCTGACCGTCAGTTCCACGAGCCAGAAGGCAGCCGGTGCCCTGGCCGCCAGTTCCACAGCCCAGATCGTGGTGAATTCTTCCGTTTCCATCACGGCCGTGGCCCTTCTTCCCAGCGGGCAGATACAGATCAGCTTGAGCGGACAGGCGGGTCAGGCCTACGTCCTGGATGCCTCCAGTGATTTGATGAACTGGACGCCGTTTGCGACCAACACCCTCTCGCAGGCCAGCGACACGTATGTGGATCAGGTCCTTCCCTCCACCATGGCTAGGTTTTATCGCGTCGATCTCTCAAACCCATAGCCGGGCCACCGACAGAACCTGGCCCCACAAGCCCCAAAAAAGCGGCCGGTGAATCCGGCCGTTTTTCTCCGGGTTAAGCAGGCGTGGTGAGTGAACTTCGACCTGGTTTCCGAGCAGTGAAGTTTGCGATCAGTCAGATTGCAGTCGGTAAAAGGAAGCCGTATTACCGATCGGCAGGGTAATGGAAAATACCGCTCCTGTGGTTTGCAGCGAGCCTGTCACCACTGACCACGTTGCAGATGCACCAAGGCTCGTTGAGGTCATCAGCTTTGATGCCGCCGCGCTGAATGGCCATTGCAGGCGCAGGGAGGCGCCGTCAAGAAACGGGCTGATCACCTGGGGGGCGCCAATTCCGCCAACAGCGTCCGCGACCGGCAGAACGTTGCCCTTGAAATCAAAGAACGAAGAGGTGTTGTAGCCGGCTTCGTTGACGCCGAATGTTGCCTGATACTCCGCCCCCCAGTAGAAGAAACCGGCGCCGAGTTGGTTCGGCACACCCTTCACAATCTGTGCCAGGGCCGCGATGAAGCTAACCTGGCCGGCGACAGTTGGCGCGAAGCCGAACAGACTATTCGTCCAGGCCGAAGGGCACGCGTTTGTCCAGGGGAAGGCGTCCTCCGCGACGATGATCGGTTTGTTGTAGCGCGCGGCGGCGTTGTTGAGGCAGTTGCTCAAACTGGCCGGTGATCCCTGGAAGAAGGGATAGTAACTTTCGCCGATAATGTCGAACGGAACTGCTTGCGCGTTCAAATTGTCAAAAAACCACATCGTGGTGGACCAGTCTCCGCCACGGTCGATATGAACAATTATTTTGGGCATGCGCGCGCCCGAGGCGTCCTGGATTCCCTGGATTGCAGCGTTCATCAATTGGCCAAGCTGCGACCATTCGGTGCCGTCATCGCCCGAAACGTAACCAAGGGGCCACAACATGCCGGAGGTGATTTCATTTCCGACCTGCACGTAATCCGGCATCGCACCCCCGGCCGCGAAGGTGGCGATGGCGTTGCTGTTGTAGGTGCGCATCTGCTGGACGAGTTGGGTGAAGTTCAGGTTTGTCCACGCGGCGGGTGTGGCTTGATGGCCTGGGTCAGCCCACGTGTCGGAGTAATGAAAATCCAGCAGGAAGCGCAATCCGGCGTTCTTGACCCGTACCGCCATCGGCACGGTATAGGTCATGTTATTGATATAGTCGTACGGGTCTGAGTCCGCCTGGGCCGCGCTGCTGGTGAACAGCCGCAACCGGACGCAATTGATACCGTGGTTTCTGAGAATCTGAATCCCGTCCCGAACCTGTCCGCCGTCTTTATATGTTACGCCAACGGATTCAAAGAATGCCAGGTCCGAGAAATCCGCCCCCGCCAGGAAACTGTCGTCGGCCCAAGCCCATTCCCCGAAGAACAGGGAAGCGATCGCGAACCAAACTCTGCCACGCACGCGCACAAGTACAGGATCGAATTTAGTCCGCCTTTCCGGATTTGGCCAGCCTCACAGATCACGGGCGCTCAAGGTTCCACGAGCGCGCTGAACAACGCCTGCATTTCTTCATCGACTTGCGCCGGGTCGGAGAGTGTTTGGGCAATCTCCTCGCGCAGAAGCTCTCGATAACGCTGACGGAGGCGGTGGACCGCCACTCGCACGGCACCCTCGGTCAATTCAAGCGCGGCGGCAGCTTGTGCGTAAGGGATGTCGCTCTTGCCGACCATCAAAAACCCTTTCAACTGTTCATAGAGTCTGGCTTTGCCTTCGGCGGTGCTTTCGTCGCGCAGCCGGATGATGACCTGTTCGAGCACGGTGACCGCCCAGGCGCGGTCGTAGAGTTTATCCGGACTCAAAGTGTCGGCGGGAATGATTTGATAGCGCTGGTCGGCATCCCGCCAGTCGAGAGAGAGGGGAATGACCCCGCCGCCGCGCTTCTGACGGTTGGCGCGGTCCCATTCATTGGCGAGAAAACGCTTCACGGCGACCAGCAAAAAAGCGCGGAATTTGCCTTTATCGCTGGTGATTCGTTCCAGGTAGTTTTTTTCGAGCAAACGGGCGAAGAAGGCTTGCGTGAGGTCCTCGGCATCCTCGCGCGAATGACCGTGCCGGCGAACGTAGGCGTAAAGCGGATACCAATAAGTGCGGCACAATTCCTCCAGGGCGGCGTCCGCCTGGGGCGCGCCGCGGTGCTCCGCCGCAAGCACAACCGTCCAGCGCGTCGTGGCGAAAACGCCGCCAGTCGCGTTCGTCATTCGAGTTGCATCTTCAGGACTCAAAATGCTCGTTTCTCGCGGTCAAACTGTTAGTGCGCCAGTTCTGAGAGGGCCTGATCACGCATATTGGCATCGTCGGTGTTTTCTGCTGTTTCCATCGCCTGCTTTCTTCAAGCTCCGCAGCCGGAGCCAGGCGGCTTGGCCGCGATGCCCGGCCGCACCTGGGTGCCGAACGGGCCGACTCCAGCCGACGCCTGATTCGTCCCCCGCGCCGCCGCGCCGAAAAGGTCTTCGTAGGCATACATCAGAGAAGCCATTACGATGGGCGCGGCGATAAAAAGGCCAACGATAAAAACCGCTAATCCCGCCAGCGCGAGCAGCAGCAGAAGGATTGCGAAGGCAAAGAATTTCCACCAATGCGTGGAAATGATCTTGCGGCTCAGTTCCATTGCTGACCAGAAGTCGAGCCCTTTATCAATGACCAGTGGCAGGGTGAACATCCACGCCACCGCAAGATAAATGCCGGGCAATATCAAACAAATCAATCCGAGCCCTATGAGCGAGAAGGACACGAAGTAGGCGAGGAAGAGATGGAGGAAACGATTGCTGAAACCGGAGAAAGCCGTATCGACGGTCGTTGTTTCTCCGCGGATCCTCTTAAGAAAAAAAAGATACAATCCCCCGAATAGAGGACCGCACACGAGGAAGCCGAGCATCGATCCTTCCACGGTGGTCTTTCCATCTCCCGATGAAAAAACGGCGCCGGACGAACCCGCGGCTGCCCACAACACAATGATCAGGGTGGTGATGCCGACAATGGGCCAGAAATCGCCCCGCACCAGCGTCCAGCCGCGGCGCAGACAACTGCCGATCTTCAATTCGTAACCGCTCGCCAGAATTGTCCGGGCCAGCGCCTCGCCACTGGGCGCCGGCGCCGAAGGCGCGGTGTTCGCGATTGTGTCCACAGCCGTCTTCACCTGGCTGACATGCTGGTAGCGGCGTTCCGGATCCTTTTCGAGGGATCGGAGCACCACATCGTCCAGGCGCACGTCCACTTCCACTTTGCGGGAGGAGGGCGGGGCAAATTTTCCCAGCGGCAATTCCCCCGTCAGCATTTCATAGAACACCACGCCCAAAGAGAAAATGTCCGCGCGATGATCCACCGACGCGGGTTTTTCCAATTGCTCCGGCGCCATGTAATGGGGCGTGCCGATTGCGCCCTTGGTTTCGGTGATGGCAACGTCCGGCCCGCCGCCCAGGATTTTGGCAATGCCAAAATCGGCGATCTTCACCCGGCCCTTTTTGTCCACCAGAATGTTTTCCGGTTTGATGTCGCGATGCACGATGCCTTCGTCATGCGCGAACTGAAGGGCCTCACAAATTTGGGGAACAATCTGGAGCGCCTGGCGCGGAGAAAGCTGGCCCGCCTGCTCCAACTGCCGCAGGTTCAGTCCATCGACGAATTCCATGATGAAGAACGGCAGCCCGTTGACCTGGCCGAATTCGTGGACCGCCACGATGTTGGGATGGGACAGCTTGGCCAGCGCGCGCGCTTCGCGATTGAATCGTTCAACAAAGCCCGGACCACCCGCTGTTTGCGGCGGAAGGATCTTCAACGCGACGATGCGATCCAGTTGTGGTTGGCGGGCCTTATAGACCGCGCCCATGCCGCCTTTGCCGATGAACGCGAGTATTTCGAGTTGTGGAAACAATCGGGCCACCTCTTCGACGCCCGGCGGCTGAAACGGGGCGGCTTCCGGCTGCGCGCCGGTATCCTCCGCGGCGCCCTGTTTGAGCAGGCAGGCAGGGCATAGCCCCTCCAGCGCGCCAGAGGGCATCGGCCCTCCGCATTTCGGACATTTGTTTCCCATACTCTTGCTTGCGTCGGTTTCACTCATATACCCTCCTCCTAAGCAAATCCCGGAAAATGTTACATGAATATGCGGATGGCTTCACTGGCAGCGCCTGGGGGCACAGCCCGCCGGTCAACGGGAAATTCTTTCCCGCGATGAGAGTCGAGTTTTGCCTGCGTCTCCGTTAATTCCTCCAAATCCAGGCCGATTGCGCGCATTTCAGGCCGTTTTCTGTCCGTGGCATGTTTGTTGCTCAACCACCTCGCAAGACAGTTCAACCCGGCCCTAGCTGGACCGCTCAAACGGCGGGATTAGGAACAAGTTGACCGACATTCTTATGGCTCAAAACTCGACCGCAGACCGGCCAGCCTCCGGCCCGGACACCGCCATTCCTTCGAGATTGAGTATTTGGCGGCAAATTGTCGCCCCCGGCGACCTCGTATTCGACATTGGAGCCAATGTCGGGAACAAGGCGGCAGAACTGCTCGAAAGCGGGGCGCGGGTCATTTGCGTCGAGCCTCAGCCTCACTGCGTCCAAAAGATACGCGCGCGGTTTGGCGGACGCTCCGATGTTTCCGTCGTCGATAAAGGAGTGGCGAGCCACCCGGGCACGCTTGAGCTTTCGATCTGCCGGGAGAAGGATTACATTTCGACTTTCGCCAAAGTTTGGAAGACAGGACGATTCAGCGAGGAGAAATGGGAGGAAACGGTGGATGTGGAAGTCACCACCCTTGACGCGTTGATCCAGGCCCACGGGAAGCCCAGGTTCTGCAAAATCGACGTCGAGGGCTTCGAGTTGGAAGTGCTGAACGGACTCTCGGAACGGATTGCGTTTCTTTCATTCGAGTACTCCGCCGAGTTCCAGGAAACCGCCAGGGCCTGCCTCATCCGCCTCAATCAATTGGGCTACCGCTACTTCAACTTTTCTTTCGGCGAGTCGCAGCAGTTCAGCCACGATGACTGGCTTTCTTCACGCCAACTGCTCGATTATCTGGCCCGGCAACCGGACCTTTTGTTCTGGGGCGACATTTATGCGAGGGCGGAGTATCAATCGCAGCCGAACAAACCGGTCGATATGCCGGAGGGCGAACTCTGGCAAGCCGGCGAGAAACCGGAGACCAAGGATGCAGTTCTCCAGCGGTTGGCGGGCACGCCAATTGCCTCCAAGATTAAGAGCCTATGTCGGACAGGCCCCTGCCACGAAACGGAACGGGAGGCATTTCAGAAGCTGTTCCCGAACCTTGTGAAAGTGGTTCCGTTCAATCCGAATTCCAGAGACGAACTTCCTGATTCCGACCTGCTGGTGTTGGACGGCGTGGCGGAAAGCTACCAATTGCTCCATGGGCTGAGGCCCGATTTTCGCAAGCAAATCAAGCTCATTTACCTTGAGGCCGCCTTGCCCGGGGCTCCTGGCGACAAGCCGACGCTGGAAGAAATCCGCACGCTGATCGAGCCGGACTATGTTTTCCTTGGTTTCGCGCCGGACAGATTTGAAACCCCGGCCCGCGGCCACGCGATCTTCATCAACCGCAATGAGCGCCCAAGGGTTTCCGCCATCGTCTCGACTTACAACTCGGAGAGATTCTTGCGCGCCTGTTTGAAGGACCTCGAAGCGCAAACCATCGCGCACGAATTGGAAATCATTGTTGTGGATAGCGGCTCCCCGCAAAACGAGCGGGCCATCGTCGAGGAATTTCAGCAACGTTACAACAACATCGTTTATCTTCGCACTGAGCGCGAGTCCCTTTACGCGGCGTGGAATCGCGGAGTTCGGATGGCCAAGGGCCGATACATCACCAACGCCAACACCGACGACTCCCACCGGGCTGACGCCTTGGAACTGCTGGCCGCCGCCCTGGATGCCTATCCACAGGCGGACCTGGCTTATGGGGATTACTATACTTCCTCCGTCCCAAACGACACGTTCGACAACCCGCAAATAATTCGCCGCGTGGCTCATCCTCCGCTGCACCCGGGCACTCTGATGTTCTATTGCGTCACCGGATGTCATCCCATGTGGCGCAGGACGGTCTTCGACAGGGTCGGGCTTTTCGACCCGTTCTTCACCTCGCCCGGTGATTACGAGTATCTGCTGCGTTGTCTTCAGGCGGGATTCCGAGCGGTCCGCGTCCCGGAATACATCACGCTTTTCTACCAAAACCCGGAGGGGATCTCGTTCGGAGCCCAGGAAAAGTCCAACCATGAATGGGCCATTATCCAGAACAGGTACCGGAACAGCATGCCCATAGAACGGTTGTACAAAGTGGACCCGGCAAATCCCGACACGATTGCCGACGCTTGGACGGCGTTTGGCAACCTGGCGATGAACCACCACGTTCCCTGGTTTGATAATTGCGCGCAAGACACCGACTATGCGCTCGTCTGCTACCAAAATGCGCTCTACCACAAGCCCTCTCACGCGGCCGCCCTCAACAACCTTGCCATGGCCAGGATCAGCCGGGGGCAGATGGACAACATGGAGGCCTTGCTACGAAATCTCCCCCGCGAATGTCTGGATAGAATCGTCAACAAACTGAAGCGGGGACAGATGGAGATTATCCCGATGGATGCGCCTCCGGCGGTGGAACCGTTGGACTACATCAGGCCTGGAACAATCCCGCCTCCAGATCAGGCGCCGGCAACATGCTCCAGTGTAAAACATCCGATTGTGCAAACGCCCATCCGCTGGCTGGCGCCGTTTCTTACGCCTGGTCAATACTCGCGTGACGCCCTCAACCTGATCGAGCCTTTGAACCAGTGCGTTGAATGCCTGACCACTCTCGATAGGAGCGAGCCGTACTCGGATGCCTATCAAAGAAGCCTGCCCGCGCAGACCAAGGCCGTTCTCAGAGAAACGCGGGAACATTACAACTTCGCCCTAGGCGGGATATGTGTTTGCGAGCACGCCAGCGACCAGTTTACACGGGTGGG
The DNA here is from genome assembly GCA_049517295.1 of Verrucomicrobiota bacterium. Taxonomy (GTDB): domain Bacteria; phylum Verrucomicrobiota; class Verrucomicrobiia; order Limisphaerales; family Palsa-1400; genus JBEKSF01. Next base: position 71,162 of record JBEKSF010000005.1, on the reverse strand, counting down.
CGGCGCCATATACAACATCGGCCGCACCACCATCGAATCCGACCGGCTCCCGCTCGCGCGCGCCAAGATTTGCAATCAAACCGATGAAATCTGGGTGCCGAGCCGCTTCGTTTTGGAAGCGATGGTCAAAGGTGGCGTCGAACGTCGGAAACTCTTTGTGCTTCCCCCGGCAATCGATGCCCGCGAGTTCGATCCCGACCGGGTCGTTCCCCTTCCACTTCCGGGCAGGGCCGGTTGGAATCTGCTTTCCATCTTCGAGTGGTCCGAGTGTTCAGGTTGGGATGTTCTGCTGGGCGCTTATTTTCGCGAGTTCTCCGGCGATGACGACATCTGCCTTTATATCCTCTCCCATCTGCCGGAGAAGACGGCGGCTGAATCCGCCGCGGGCATCCGCCGGGCGATTGAAAAACACATTGTTTCGCTGGCCCTCGGAGATCGAAACTTGCCGCGAATCGAAGTTTTGGAAATCGCCGACCAGGATCTCCCGCGTCTCTACCGCGCCGTGGATTGTTTTGTCGCGCCAACGCGAGGGGAGGGGTGGGGGCGTGCTCATCTGGAGGCGATGATGATGAGACTGCCGGTAATCGCCACCGGCTGGGGCTCGCACACAGATTACCTGTCTTGCGAGAATGGCTGGCGGATCTCTTATGAATTGGTCCCCGTGCGAGCCGCCGAGCCTGAGCTACTCCACTTGCGTGGGCAGCGTTGGGCCGAGCCGTCCGAAACTCACCTGCGCCAACTTCTTCGGCATGCCCACGCCAATCCGGAGGAGGCGGCGGCCAAGGGCCGCCTGGCGCGAATCGCGGCGGAAAAGAATTGCGCGCGCGACGTGGTGGCTGCCCGGGCGGCCGAGCGGCTCGCAGCCATTGAACAAAAGCTTACCGTTGCGGCATGCCCGGATGCATCGTGCCAGCCGTTGACGCCCGTGCCGGAATTCCCCGATGCCCAACCGCAAAACGTGAACGTGGCCTGGGAGGGACCTTTTCTCGATACGGGGAGCATTGCGCACGTCAATCGGGAACTGTCCCGCTGCCTTGCCAGCAAGCCGCGAATGCACGTGAGCTGTCTGGGACGGAACAAACTGCCACCGCACCTGTCCAACACGGCTGTGCTGCAGGAAACGGCCCGGAGGCTCCGCATCACCCCGTCCAAGCCGCCGCAAGTGATCATCCGCCACTCCTGGCCTCCCAATTGGCAAAAGCCTTCCGCCGGAGCTTGGATTCTGATTCAGCCCTGGGAGTACAGTGTGTTGCCTGCGGATTGGGTCAGGCGCCTGGCGCAAGTCGATGAGATCTGGGTACCATCCGAATACACCCGGAGGGCGTTCGTTGATTCGGGCGTCGATCCATTTAAGGTTAAAGTGGTTCCAAATGGGATCGATCCCGGCCGGTTTCACCCAGGCGCTTCACCCGTTGGATTGCCGACAAATAAAACGTTCAAATTCCTTTTTGTCGGAGGCGCGATCCTGCGCAAAGGGGTCGATGTCCTCCTGGATGCCTATTTGAAATCCTTTACCGCGGCGGACGACGTCTGCCTTGTCATCAAGGGATTTGGCAAAAACGGTGTGTATGCCACCCAGACGCTGTCCGCCGAAATCAAGGCGGCCCAGGAGAAACCGGGCGCGCCGGAGATTCTTTACTTGGTGGACGAACTTCCACCCGAAGCGATGCCGGGGCTTTACACTGCTTGCAACGCACTGGTTCATCCTTACCGCGGCGAAGGTTTTGGCCTGCCGATCCTCGAGGCCATGGCCTGCGGCCTGCCGGTGATCACCACCGCCGGCGGCGCCTCGGACGATTTTGCCCCCGACGAGTTTGTGTACCGCATCCCGTCTTTGCGCAAAAAACTGGCGCAATCGATCAGCGGGATGAAGCTGGTGCATACCGGGTCCTGGCTTGAGCCTCAATCTCAAGCGCTGGCCGCGGCGCTTCGCCGGATCATCGCTCAGCCGGAAGAAGCTCGAAACAAAGGCCGCGCCGCCAGCGATTATGTTCGCCGGGAATGGACGTGGGAGCGTTCGGCTGCCATTGCCTCACAAAGAATACAGGACTTGATCGAGCGTCAGAAAAGAATCGCGCTCAACGCCCCGGCGCCGGTTGGGCCGGCGGCACAGCCGACGCAAAAAGAAATCCCACCGGTTGCGGCGATCGGTTCGCTGGATGAGGCGCGCGGGTTGCTGGATCGAAGGCAGCTTGAAAAGGCGTGGGTTTCCGCCAGTGAAGCGCTTCGTCGTCGGCCATTCCATCCGGTGGCGGTTCTGTTGCTGGCCGAGATCGCCGCGTTGGCGGGTGACATCGACTTGGCCCGAGAGTGCGTCATCCAAGCTCAACGCATGGCTCCGAAATGGGCGGCTCCAGCCGGCTTCTTGAAAACCATTAAAGACCGTCACTCCACGGCTTCGTTCAACGGCCCGGATGCGCTCAATGTGCTTGAGACTTGGAAATCCTCGCCGCGTCTGAGCATCTGCCTGATCACCAGGAACGAGGAACGGTTCCTGGCGCAATGTCTCAAGTCGTTGAGCGGGATGGCTTGCCAGATTATCGTCGTCGATACCGGTTCGAGTGATCGCACGGTCGAGATCGCCACGGAAATGGGAGCCGAAGTCCACACCTTTGCCTGGACGGACGACTTCAGCGCCGCGCGGAATGCCGCGCTGGAGCACGCAACGGGAGATTGGGTCCTCGCTTTGGACGCGGACGAAGAGCTGATGCCGGAGAGCCGTGATGCTTTGTTACGAGAGATGGGCGACACCTCTGCCATCGCCTTCCGGCTCCCGATATTCGACGCGGGAAAAGAGGCGCATGGCTGCAACCATGTGCCGCGCCTGTTCCGCAACGCGCCCGGCGTCCATTATGTCGGGCGGATCCACGAAGCCGCATTTTCCAGTTTGGAAGACCTCCGCAAGTCTCTGGGAATGGAGAACAAGATTGGGAAGGCGAAGCTCAAACACCACGGTTACTCCAAGGTTGTAAAAAAGAGCCGCGACAAGATCACCCGCAACGTGCGTTTGCTGGATCAAGTACTGCGCGAGACGCCCGAAGACCCCAACCTGCTGATGAACCTCGGGCTCGAGCTGATGAATTCCGGCCAGCATGAAGAAGGGCTGAATTGCTATCGCCATGCTTTCAGGTCCCTTTCCAGCCACCCCTCCGGACGGGTTTCTCCCGAGGTGCGCGAGGCGCTGTTGACCCAATTCAGCCACCATCTTCTCGCCTCGACGCATAGCGTCGAAGTCGTCCAGATACTCCAATCGCCGCTGGCTCGGCAAGGCGGCCTCACCGCGTCCCAGCATTTCACCCTGGGCATGGCTCTGGTCGATCTCGAACAATTTGAAAAAGCGGCGGAGAGTTTTCGCCAGTGCATCGCCAAACGCGATCATCCCGCGCTGACGCCGGTCAACCCGGATATCCGCAAGGCTGGACCGCACCATTGCCTGGCACTCTGCCTGAGCAAGCTGGAGCAAAACGGCGCGGCCGAAACGGCTTTTCGGACCGCCGTCTCAACGGAGCCCAAATCCCGCCCCATCCGATTTGATTATGCGCGATGGCTGGGGAAGAAGGGACGAGCGGTCGAAGCTTTGCAAATCCTCCATCAACTGACGACGGAGAACCCCTCAGATAGCGAGGCCTGGCACCTCGGCGGGCACATCGCACTGGCCGCCGGCACGCCTGAGTTTCTCGACTTTGCCGATACTTGGACGCGGGAAGCAATTAAATCACTACCGCAAAGCCCGCTGATCTTCGGGCTACGCGAAGAAGTACTTCGTCGTCGTCGCGTAGCCAACCAATCCCATCTTGACCACGGCGGGGTGCGGGGTGTCGGCACGAAAGCCGCTCCGCTGCCCGCTTAATCCGCCACCTCACCCACTCATATCCATGAACGATCAAAGTCTGGATCCATTTCTGACAATGCGGAGGTTGGTCACCCAGCCGAACCCCGTCCTGTTCGACGTCGGTGCGAACATCGGTCAGACCGCACTGCATTTCAGGTCGCTGTTTCCAGATGCCGCAATCCACTGTTTCGAGCCGTTTCCAGAGTCGTATGGCGCTCTGTGCTCATCGCTTGGCAGTGACGCCCGCGCCGCGACGTATATGATTGCGCTATCCGATACGCCGGGTTTTTCAAGGCTCAAGGTCAATCGGAGCCGGGCGACCAACTCACTGTTACCCAGCGATCACCGGGCATCGCACTACTGGGGAGACGATCTGTTAGACACGGATGGCGAAATCACAGTGCCCACACAGACTGTTGATGCGTTCTGCAAGGAACAAAGCATCGAACATATCCATGTTTTGAAACTCGACGTTCAGGGCGCCGAATATGCCGTTCTATCGGGCGCGCACCAAATGCTATCGCATCAAGCCATTGACTTGATTTACATGGAAATGATTACGGCGCCAACGTATGTCGGCCAACGCAGACTTCACGAATATCTCGCACTGTTCGATTCCTGCCAGTACGAATTTTTCGGCGTCTATAATCTCGTCCATTGCAAAGGACGGCTGATTCAAACCGACAACGTCATGGTCAGCGCCCGTTTCCTCAATGATTATGAGGGTCTTGAAGCGAGTGGAGGTGGCGTCTCGACCACCAGGCCGGGAGCGGGCTGGATGACCTGCACGGCAGGGTAACGGGCGCGGATTTGTTCTTCAAACCATTGCCGGGAAGATGTCTCCCCATGCGCGAGCAAGATCACGCGCGGGGAAACCACGCCGACGAAATCGAGCAGGGCCTCCCGGTCGGCGTGCGCCGTCAGGTCAAAGTCCCGCACCTCGCACTTCCGCGTCACTTCGCCCGCGTCGCCGCTGAACACGAATGTGTCGCCAGGTTTGGACGCCTTGAGGCGGCCACCGGGGGTGTCCGGATCGGCATAGCCGACGAAGAAGACCGCCTGCCGTTCATCGCCGATCATGCGCAAGGCCAGGTCGTGGGCCGGCGTGCATTCGGTCAACATGCCGGCGGTCAGGACAAAGATGCGTCCGCCGGTGAGTTTCATGGAGTCCAATTGCTCCTTATCCAGAACGATCAATTGCAATTCCTGGGACAGATTCAGGCCGTCGAGCTGGCGGCGGGTCAAATGGGCCTTTTGATCGTAAATCTCGGTGAAGACCTTGCCCAACCCGCCGATGTAAATGGGTTGGCGCGGGATCTTTCCGGCACGCATCAGCAGCGCCAATTGCGCCAGAATCTCCTGGGTGCGGCCCAGCGCGAAGGCCGGCATCAAAACGCATCCGCGCCGGGCCAGGACACGCTGAATTGCTTCCGCCAGCCGGCCAATCTCACCTTGGCGGGTAAAGCCCCGGGGCGGCACGCGATTGCCGCGGGTGGTTTCCATGATTAGAACATCGGCCCGGACGTCCTGGAAGCGAGCGGCGGCGAGGATGGTCTGATCGTGGAAACAGACGTCGCCCGTGTAAAAGAGAGTCTGCGACTTGCTGCGAACGAGGATTCCAGCCGAGCCCAGAGCGTGGCCGGCATCGAAGAATTCCAAATCGGGAGACGCAAACCCGGCGCGAGTCTTCTGGAACGAACCCCATTGGATGTCGCGCTGGTATTTGAAGCCTTGGAACCGGGCCTCGTATCCCTCCACCTCATCGTGGGTAAACAGGGGGTAGTCCCGGATGCCGTGCTCGTCGCGTTTGCGGACCATGACGTTGACGGAATTGTGCAGGACACGCCCGGCCAGGAAGTAGCTCAAATCGGTCATCAGGACGTGAGCCTTGGGATAGTTGCGCATGGCCACCGGCAGGGAGCCGATATGGTCGTGGTGGCAATGGGAAATGACGATGGCGTCCAAGTCCTTGTGATTCAACAGGGAATAAAGAGGCAGGGCGGCACGGCCGTCGCGTTTGGGATGCATCCCCGCGTCCATGAGCAGGCGACAATCGTCAATCTCCACCAGCCACGCGCTGGCGCCGATATCCGAGTCCGGGTTCAGGTTCGTAATACGCATTTGCCGAAAAGGGCCAATACAGGGGCAAATCGGGCTGAAACGGCCCCTCTTGCCACAGTTTAGGGGAAGAGGCGGTATTTGACCAGCCTTGGCTCGCAGGGTCTGCAAAAAACTAAAAATAAAATTTGAACATTCGACTAAAATGTGCGTCAATTATGGTAGCCTCAGGGAAGAGGCTGGGTGGGTTTTTGGTTTTCCCACCCAGTTATGCTCCTGAGGTCAAGGGTTGGTTAGTTTGGTTGTTGGGGGGCGGACGCTGCAATGGCGTCCGCCCTTTTTTTAGTCCCCGCTCAGGGTTGGAGCAACGCCCAGTAGCGCAACCCGCGCGTGCTGACCGTCAGTTGGGTGAACCCGAACTGCTCCATGATCGCTTCGTAAATGGCCATGCCGGTGAGGATGACGTCTCCGCGTTTGGGCGGCAGGCCAATGATCTTCTGCCGTTCCGCCAGCGTCATTTGCCACTGGGATTCCAAATGACGGCGGATGCTCTCCAACGTCGGCACGATCGATTCAATTTTGTCGCGATCAAAGTCGGCCATGCCGCCTTCGATGCGGGCCAGGATGGAGGCGGTGCCGCCGGTGCCGACCAATTGAGGCGGTGGCCGGCAGGCGCTGAGGGCGGGTTTAAGCAGCGGCACCACTTGCGCCTTCAAGAAATCGCGCAGCCAGAGGCGGCAGGCGAGCAGCGACCGCAAGCCCGGAGGATCGGACGGGTGGAGTTGCTCCAGCAAACGCACGGTGCCCAGGCTGTAGCTGCTCCGAAATTGAGGCACGGCGTTTTCGCCGACAATGAGTTCGGTGCTCCCCCCGCCGGCATCCAGGATGAGGACGGGACATCGGGCCAGTTTCGGATCGCTGGTGACGCCGCGAAAAACCCAATCCGCCTCCTTGTCGCCCGAAAGGACTTCGATATCGCAACCGCAACTGAGGCGGATGGCGTCGGCCAGTTCGGCCACATTGAGGGCGTCGCGGGCGGCGCTGGTGGCAACGATACGGACGGAGGAGGCGCTGAGGTGGCGGGCGGTGGTGAAGAATTCCGCGCAAGCCTGGGCGGTCAAGGCGATGGCGGGCCGCTGCAATCGGCGCGTGGCATAAAGCCCCGCGCCCAGGCGGGTTTGCTGGCTCACCTCGGTCACGGGGACAAGGGAGGCGCCGCCAACATCGGCGACCAACAGCTTGACGGAGTTGGTGCCGATGTCGATCACGGCGCGACGCTGTGGATTATTACCGCTCACAATCGCCATTTCGGGCCGGCGCCCGCGCGGGAGGCGGGAAGGCCGCTGTGCTCTGCCGGTCATGCCGGCGGCGCGTTACTTGGTTGCCCTGCGGGCCAGGACGGCGCCGCCGATAATGCCGGCGTCGTCTCCCACCTTGCTGGCCACGACCTCTATGCCCTTGTTGGTCCCGCTCATGGCGTAATCCTCGGCCGTCTCGACGATGATGGCCATCATATCATCGCCCAGGGCGTCGATCACGCCGCCGCCCAGGACCACGACCTCCGGGTTGAGAATATTAATCAAATTGGCCACGGCAATGCCGGTGTATTCGGCGGCGTCTTCGACGATCTTCTCCACGACTTTGTCCCCCTTGCGAATGGCCTTGCGGAGGTCGCCGCTGCGCAAGTCGGTCAATTCCGGCCCGAGCATATCAGTCAGGACGGTTTTCTGGCCGTCTTTGATCGCGGCGTGGATGGTGCGGAAGATGGCGCCGCGGCTGGCCAGGGCTTCAAAGCAGCCGCGGTTGCCGCAATTGCATTTGGGGCCGCCGACCTGGATGACCATGTGTCCGATTTCGCCGGCGGTGCCGTTGAAACCGGAGTACAACTTTCCGTCCAGGATGATGCCGCCGCCGATGCCGGTGCCGATAAAAACGCCAATGAGATGGCGGGGCTTGGAGAGGAGTTCCTTCTCAAAGACGCCCAGAGTCGCGCTGTTGCAATCGTTTTCCACCGAGACGGGCAGGCCCAACTGCTTCTCCAGTATCTTCTTCAAGGCCACGTCCTGCCACTGGAGGTTTGGGGCGAAAATGACACGGCCAGTTTCGGCATCGACGGCGCCGGGGGCGCCCACGCCCACCGCGCGCACCTGCTTGAAGTCCAAATCGCATTCATCGACGGCGTCGCGGGCGCAGCGGGCGATGCGCTCGATGACTTCTTCGGGGCCGCGCTCGGATTTGGTGCTCATTTTTGTCTTGCCCAGGCAGTTGAGCTTGTCGTCGAACACGCCGGCCAGAATCTTGGTGCCGCCGAGATCGACGCCGACGAAGTAATCCGCTTTGGCGGTGGGTTCGGCCATAATTCAAAGTATGGGTTCGGCGCTCATCGTGTCAGCGGGCCAGGATGCCTTCGATACGGCGGCGCAATTCGACGTTGATTTCATCGGGAGAGCGGTGGCCATCGACGATGGTAAAGCCGTAGGTGCGCTGCAACTCCTTGAACTTGGCGGTGACCAGGGATTGGTATTGGAGGAAGCTGTCAAACATATCTCTGGACAATCCCAAATCCATCCCGCTTTCCCAGTAATCGAGCGACTGCTTTTTGGCAAAGGTGCGCTCGACCAATTCCTCGGGCTGGACATTCAAGTAGAAGACCACATCCGGCACCAGGGCGATGCCGTAAAGGTTTTTCACCCAGGCCTCGTCCATCCCGCGCACCATGTCGCGGACCATCAGCGTGTAAATGTAGCGGTCGGCCAGCACCATGAAGCCGGCGCGCAAGCCGGGCAGAATGCTGTTTTCCAACTGGTCGGCGAAGTCGGTGGCATAAAAGAGGCTCAGCGTGGTGTGGCTCAGGATGTTGCCCTGCTGGGCCTGCTCCAGTTCCTCGCTCACCAGCGTGGAGCGTTTCAGCCCGGTCTGCACCGTCGCATGTCCGGTGCCTTCGAGCCATTGCACCAGGCGCGCGATTTGGGTTGAGCGGCCCGAACCGTCGGCGCCTTCGACGACGATGAGTTTACCGGCCAGTTTGGAAAGGTCCACGCCGGGCACGCCTTGCCCGTAAAAGCGCCGCGGCTTGGACCGGGGCACGACGATCCCGGAGCGGCTTTTCTTGCCGGCGGACTGGCGCGTATTCTTCATATATTCGAGCGGCGCGTGTGCGGCGCGCATAAGCTCAGGTCCGTCCTTGATAAAGGTTTCGCGCCGGAAAGGGAAACAAAAAACACGCAGCCGTAAAACCCGGCAGCGGCTGCCTGGCGCGAAGGCGCCCGTGACCGGCGGCGGGGGAAAGACTGTAGTATATAGAAATCAAAAAATAAAAAATTAGTGTTAATAAGGCGTGTGAGGAAGATTTTTGAGGCAAGCAGGCACACCTTGAGGTGCAGTTCATCTTGGCGGTTGTCCTGGTCGAACGCTTTGGGCCCGTGCAGCTTCGCCAGCACAAGCGATATCGGAGACAGCACCAGTATTCTCCTAGCCACCGCGCCGGCGGTGTCAGTCTGTCCGACCGACGCTTTTTCCGGGTAAATCACGTCCAGGCCAGGGACTGAACGGATGAAGTCAACGATGGTTCGTTCGGCATTGATGGTGAGCGGGATGCCTCCAACCCAGACGGTCATTTCATACTCGTGGGGCCAAACCGGCTTTGCCCCAAGGGCTTTGGAGAGTGCTTTCAAGTCGTCACGGGACCCCCGGAAGTCAATGTCACTGCTGGTGACGGGCTTGTCGGTTGGGATACCAAAGATTTGAACCCACCAGGCCACGGCTTGTCCGCCGACCATTGGGCAGGTTGCAGGGATTTTGGCGATCACCCGGGCGAAATCGGACGGCAGAAAAAGCCGTCGCTTTCCTGATCGCTCCGGTCCGTTCGGGCTTTCAGGTGGCCGGGAAATCCTCATCGTCTGTCAATTGCACACGGCTGACGTCCAGGCGGTTGTTTTGAGCGGTATTCGATGCCGCCAAGGTAATATGTTTGACCCGCAAGACACCCTTGGCGTGCCTAGCCGCCAGACGCCTGCGATTGATCGGTTTGAACTTCTGAACTCGTCGTGCCGTCTGCATGATAGTTACAGAATAGGCGTCGCCGGGAGTTTGCTCGATGTTTTTCTGTTGTGGGGACGGTGCATTTGGCCTGGTGCTGGCGGGTTTCCCATTGACCGGGAACCAGTCGCGACCGACAATCCGCCCCATGACTCACATACACCACACTTCAATACTGCTTCTGTGCCTCTTTTGCATGAGGGCCGCCGCCCAGGACAAAGTCATCCGGCTCTACGACGGGCCGGCACCCGGCTCGGAGAGCTGGAAGCAAACGGAACAGGAAAACCGGACCAACCTCTGGAATACCCGCGTCGTTTTTAACGTCGTGGACCCCACCATTGGCGTCTTCCAGGCCGACCCCGCCAAGGCCAACGGCACGGCTGTCGTCATTTGCCCGGGCGGCGCTTTCTTCGCGCTTTCCATCGACAGCGAAGGCAACGAGGTTGCCCGCTGGCTGGCCGCCAAAGGCGTCACCGGTTTCGTCCTCAAGTATCGGCTGGTGGAATGCAAAACCGACGATCCGACCCGCGAGGTGACGACGCGCGGGCCGCTGGATGAGGTCGTCACCCCCGTCGTCAAGCTCGCCATGGCCGACGGCAATGCGGCCATCGGCTACGTGCGCAAGCACGCGGCGGAGTTTGGCGTCAACCCCGATCGAATCGGCATTATCGGCTTTTCGGCAGGCGGCACGGTGGCGGCGTCGGTCGCGTTCAATTACACAGCGCAGACGCGGCCGGATTTCGTCGCCCCGATTTATCTGGCGTACAATTGGACGATCAAATCCGGCGGCGTTCCGTCCGACGCGCCGCCCGCGTTCATTGTCGCGGCGTCCGATGATCCGCTTGGTTTGGCGCCGCAAAGCGTTGCCCTTTATCGGGATTGGATCGCGGCGGGAAAGCAAGCCGAACTGCACATCTTTGCCAAGGGTGGGCACGGTTTTGGGATGCGCAAACAGGGACTGCCCAGCGACCATTGGATCGAGCGTTTTGCCGACTGGCTTGACATGCAGGGCTTCTTGAAAAAATAGGCCCGCGCGACTGGCAAAGCGCCTCAAACGGCGGTTTGTCGAAGCGGTTCAACCACCGCGGCCATGTCCTGGTCGCCGTGCCCGCTGGCGGCGGCGTTCTCAAAGGCCTTCAACGCCGCCGCGGCCATTGTCAAGTCAAGCGACAATTTGGCGGCTTCCGCCATCGCGTAGCGAGCGTCCTTGGCCGCCAGGCGCAACGGAAAATTCGGCGTGTAATCTCGCGCGACCATCCGCTCGGCGACGGTTTTCACCATCGGGCTGCCGGGCGCGCCGTTGAGCAGAACTTCCAGCGCCCGCGCGCGGTCCAGCCCGGCGCGCTCGATCATGGCCAGCCCCTGGGCCAGGGAGACGATTTGCGCCGCGCACATGAAGTTGTTGACGAGCTTGAGCACCGCGCCGCTGCCGACGGGGCCGATCAGCCGGATGCTTTTGCTCAAGGCCGCGAGCACGGGGCAGACTTTTTCCAACGTGGCGGCAGAACCTCCGGCCAGGATAATCAACTCGCCTGCCGCCGCCTGGTTTTTGCTGCCGGTCACGGGCGTGTCGAGAAACTCGCAGCCGCGCGCAACCGCCGCCGCGGCCAATTCGCGCACCCAGCCTACGGTCACCGTGCTCGATTCGAGGCAAACCGCGCCTGGCTTCAAGCCCGCCAGCGCGCCATTTTCTCCAAGCCAGATGGCGCGCGAGGCAATGTCATCAGCCACCATGCTCATGATGACGTCCGCGCCCGAGGCCGCCTCGCGCGGAGTGGAGGCGGCCCGCGCGCCCGCGGCGGCCAGGGGCGCGGCTTTGTCGCCGCTGCGGTTGAAGACGTTCAATGGAAACCCGTGGGCCAGGAGGCGTCGGGCCATGCCCGAACCCATGATGCCCAAGCCGAGAAAAGCGATGCGAGGTTTGCTCATATAAAAGACCGGCGGATAGGTTGCACGCCCGCCAGCGTAACCCCGCCGCGCCAAACGCGCAACCTCGCGAGTGGGGGCGGCGGTGTCCTGGCACCTTTTGGCGAAAGACTGGGATAATCCCAAATCAGAGATTGCGCTGTCTCGCCCACAAGATGTGACAAATCAACCCGTCGAAAATAGTCTTTAACGGCCTCAGTAATGTAATACTTCCACTGGCTACCCAGCGCCGGGAGACACTCAACGCGCAGAATCTGTTTTAGATTGGTCGTGCCGGCGGTTGCCATTTTAGCTCTCCAGTGTCATTTTTGACTATGCGTGAACCGGATTAACAAGGCCCTGGCCAAAGTCTGCCTAAAGTGTCCGTTGTGCCGGCGCGCCCGACGAGACCAACGCGGCCTGGCTTTTGGGATGGTGAAGCGGGTCGAAGCCAGGGTCTGCCCATTCTGCCGTGCTTACAGAAAGGTTTACGGCCGCCCTCCGTATGAACCGCTTTCAAGACCGATGTAACTTTTAGCGGGCTGGCGGCTCGGTGATTGTAGGGACGACGGAGGGGCTCACTTCTGGCCGTATTTGGCGATAATCCATTGGACGGCGGCTTGTTCCCCGAAGACCATCCAGCGGTCCTTGTAGATGATCCAATCCTGGTCTGACATCATTGGCAGCAGAGCATCGACCTGTTGCGCGAGGTCATGGATCTGCGCCCTTTCCTGGCCCAATTGGGCGATCTGATCCTGCACCGTCTGGCCGTTGTCACCGTACGGCGCGCTAGGGTCCATGTTCTTGAGCGCAATGCTTTCGAGGGCAATGCCAACGAGTTGGCTGATTTCCGGCTCGCCTGGCGAACCGGCGGCATAACGCTGGCCCAGATTCACCGCCATTTGCAACGCGGTTTGCGCGGACGGGGTATCACCGGATTGTTGGTACGATTGGGCCAAGTCCACCATGTCCAACCCCAATTGTTTGAGTTGTCCCAACTGAGGCAGGAGAAGCTGCGATCCCGCCAATTGCTTGGCCTCAACAATGGAAGTGCCCGCTCCAAGGTACGCTTCCTCATCCGACTGCATCCGCTCCATCGAATAGTCCTGGAATTGCGCCTTGCCCGAAGCGGCCGCCATTTCGCGAATCGCCTGGTCGGTCTGGCCGGCTTTGAAGTAGTCCAAGGCAGACAGGTAGTTTGCCAGGGCGTTGTCCGGCGCGGTCTTTTCGAACGTGTCCAACCACTGGCGCCGCTCTTCCGGCGTCACACCGCTCTGGAATGCTGCTTCAAACGCCACCTGCGGATCGCCCGGAAAGTTCTTTTTCGCCTCCTCCAACAGGGCCGGGTCGCGGCTGACGCGAAAGGCGGCCAGCAAGCTTGCGGCGCTACGGTGATTGGCCTTGAGGTAATCCTGCAACTTGTCCGCGGTGATGGTCGCGGCCCGGGCGCTGAGCCGATCATACAGGTTTGTGTAGGAACCGTCGTCCGTAGCGCCGGCGGCAGCGGCGCGCAACGGCGGCGCGGGGGTGCGCAAGGCGCGCCAGCGCTTCTCGCGCGTCAATTGGCGGGAAAGGTCATCGTTGTCCGCTTTCAATTGCGCGAGCTGGCGGCGCAAAGCGTCATTGTCCGCGCGCGCATCGATTCGTTGTTGATTGACCACCACTAATGTGATGGCCGCCCCGGCCAGGGCCAGGGCGGAGAGTCCGACTTTTAGTTTTGTCGCAGCCATAAATTTGAAAACTCCAGGGGTGATTGCGGCTTGGGCGGAGGCGCGCGCCAGCGATGCCGCGGCCAGCCCCGCCACGAAACCGGCCGGAGCGGCGCCGATGGCGTTGCCCGAAAGGGCGACCGCCAGCGCCGCCGCGGTTGAACCGACGCTCTTGCGCGCGAGAGCCAAGCGAAGCTTCTCCAGCGCCCGTTCGACACGCATGCGGGCGGTGTTTTCAGTCAACCCTAATTCCAGTCCCACCTCACTGAGGCTTTTGTTCTTAAAGAAGCGGAGGAGCACGGCCAGGCGGTCTTGCTCGGCGAGTTCATGCATGGCGTCATCCAGAAGGGGGCGGAGGCGCTCCCACTGCGAATCCGCCGGCGATTCGCGGAGGAGTTCGTTCATCGTATTGGCTTGCTGTTCGCGGGCGGCACGGCGCTGCTCGGTGCGGAGGGTGCGCCAAGCCAGCCGCCGGGTGGTGGTGTAGAGCCAGCCGGCCAAGGCGGGGTGGCGCATCAAGGCGCCAGCCTGCCGCGCCAGTTCCGCAAAGACCTGCTGCGTCACATCCTGCGCCCGGTGGGCGTCGCCGTTGACCAGCCGCGACGCGGCGGAATAAACCAGATCGACGTGGCGTCCGACCAAATCGGAGAAGGCGCCTTCGTCGTGTTCGGTGGCGTAACAGCGCAGCAGTTCAGCATCCTGGCTCATCTGATTCCACAAGGTAATGTCCGCCGCGCCGAAAACCGCACAAACAACATGCAAAAAGCCATCCGTTCTCCCGAAGAAGTTCGCGGGATGACAACGGCCCTGCGTCACGGGATGCCAGCACCGTTGCTGGAAGCAATGCGCTGAACCCTGGCGCCCAACGCCGCGTGAGGACGCGCGGCCCACAGGAAATGGCCGGAAAACCGCAGTCCTACAGAGGGCGATTAGTGCTCGTCCTGGCTTGTTCGTCCGCCAATCCAATCAAGCAGGAGGAAAGTGCAGATAAAGAATGGAAACACTCCATAGAAGGTGTCGCTCACCGAGTGAGAGTGCCTGTCAACGGCGTTGAACACCGTCCAACAGAACAGCGCAGCCAGCAGGCAAACCAGTGCTCCGGGGACCGACACCGGAACATAAAACCAGCCGAAACGTTTAAACCAATGTGATTTCATAGAGATGACATGTTAAAAGACGAGGGATACTTTGTATCACAAAGTGCATTGTGTCAACTCCGAACGATTGCCTCGATTTGAGATCAAAGAACCGAATCCATTTTACGCCGAATGAGGGCTGTATGGCTTGCGTTGCGTTTCCGCCCGGCGCTTGTCGTGAGTATGGAAAACGCTCGATTTCCGGCGGCAGCGAGCAATACTGATTCGGTGCGGAGACGCCACATCTTAATGATTGCGGTGCTCGCTGCCGTTGTGGGCGGGGCGGTTTGGCTGGTTCACCAACCGCAGAAACCAAGCGCGGCACGATTGCCAGACGGGACGATCGTCAAACTGGGGAGTGTTTCCTACGGGAAGAGGCACCGTTTTGTAACGGGGAATACCTGGCAACGGATGGTGGGGCGGGTTCTGCCGGACAAACTGGCGGAAAAGATCGGTGCTGGAGTTCACGCGTTCAGCACCTCCGCAGATGAGATGGTTGTCTTTGTGGAATTGAGCCACCAAGGGCGGACACGGGCGCCTCGCGGCGGGTATAGCGCCATGCCTATGACGGTATCCGATGATTTGGGAAATGAGTTTGAACACAACGGCGAAAGCTACCGTTCACAGTCTGCTTCCAATCTGGCATGTGGTTTTGAGATTCCCATGGGCGGCCATTTGTCAGGAAATATCCGATTGCGAGTTTTTCCATTTGATTATGCCCGCCAGACGAATTACAGCGCGGAATTCCGGCTGGAGAATGCGGGGCCTCGGCTCGCTTCGCATTGGACGGCGCCCGGCATTGCTCAGACCAACCAGTTGGGCGATATCAGTGTGGTATTGCTGGGCGTGGAACGCATCCAGGCAAGTGCTGCGACTAAACTCTGGCAGGGGGTGCATACGGAGTTTTTTACCCGCGCCGGTCTGCAATTGCTCCAGAATGAAATCCCTTCCCGGCGATGGAAGGTCGCCGGCGTTTCGGTGCAAGACGACGCGGGGAACGTTTACAATCCGCCCGCGTTTGCGACTTCGGAAACCAACTCAGTCATCTACGCGGAGTTTTCCGGTTGCCTGTCCCCGGCCGAAAGCTGGAAGTATCGATTCGAACTGACGCGGCAGGCTGATTTTAACTCCAATGAAATTTGGAGAGTGAACCGACTGTCCGTTGCAAACGCCAGTCCGATTTCCACGGAGTTGCAGGGATTTGCCATCCAAATGTACCATTTCACGCGCGAGGGCGCCCGCGTGATCATTAGTCCCGCGCCCACCGGGTTCGAATGGTTTTTGAATTTGGAGGATGGGGATCAAGCGGGGTGGCAGGTCAAAAACGTGGTTTCAGGCGGAGGTCTCTACCCCAGCAACTACCGGGGCGGTTTTGGGTACAGCATTCCCGAATCCGTCAAGAGCGTGGACATGGAGTTCTTCTTTACGAAGAGCCAGTTCACGGAGTTTCTCGCCAGGCCAGGGATCGAGTGACAACCAAACTTTGAACTTTGATTCGGCGCGGGGGGCGGCATATTCTTCGCCGATCATGCGCACGGTCGATGTTTCATTGGGCAGCCGGAGTTATCCCATTTTGATTGGGCACAGAATTCTCCCCGGCCTGGGCGGGCATTGCGCGCGGCTGCAGTTGGGGCGGCGCTGCGCCATTATTTCCGACTCCCGCGTGGCGCCGCTTTACGCCAAGGCGGCGGCGGCTTCGTTGCGGAAGGCGGGGTTTGACCCGGTATTGATTACGGTTGCGGCGGGTGAAAAGTCCAAGAGTTTGAAGACGGTCCAGGCCTGCTACGACCAACTGGCGCGGCATCGGCTGGAGCGGAAGTCATTCATCGTTGCCTTGGGCGGGGGCGTCGTTGGCGATTTGGCGGGATTTGTCGCGGCGACCTACTTGCGCGGCATCGCTTTTGCGCAGGCGCCGACCACACTTCTGGCGCAGGTGGATAGTTCGGTGGGCGGCAAGGTGGGAGTGAATCTCAAGGCGGGCAAAAACCTGGTGGGCGCGTTCCATCAGCCTCGCCTTGTGTTGTGCGACCTGGCCACGCTGGACACGTTGCCGCCGCGGGAGTTTCGCGCCGGCCTGGCCGAAGTCATCAAATACGGCATTATATACGACAAGAGGCTGTTCGCGCGGCTGGAACGGGATTTGGCGTTGATGCTCAAGCGCGATCCGAGCGTGCTGGGCGAAGTGGTGGCCCGCTGCTGCGAAATCAAAGCCGAGGTCGTGCGCCAGGACGAAACGGAAAGCGGCCTGCGCGCCATCTTAAATTTCGGCCATACGATCGGCCACGCCATCGAGGCCATATCCGGCTACGGCAAATACCTGCACGGAGAAGCCATTTCCATCGGACAAGTGGCGGCGGCGAAGTTGTCCGCGCGGGTGGCCGGTTTGCCCGCTGCGGAGGCGGCACGGATTGAAAAGCTGTTCGCGCGCGCCGGCCTGCCGGTCGCCATAAAATTGCCGGCGCCGCGCCGCGCCGCGTTGCTGGAGGCGATGCGATTGGACAAAAAAGTCGCGGGGGGCGAGATCCAGTTTGTTTTGGCGCGCCGCATCGGGCAGGTTGAACCGGGCTACAAAGTCGCGCCGGAACTGATTCAGGAGGTCCTGACAGAGCGCGGCCAACCCAATTCCCCGTAGCATGGCCGCCGTCAGCGAAACGATCGTCCGCGAGTTTTTCGAGTTGCACGGGTTTCTGGTGCGGCAGGGCCGGAAGTACGTCGGGCGCGAAAAGGGGGAACGGGACGGGATCGATTTTTTTATCTGGAACCCGCGTCCGGTGGACCGGACGGAAGCGCCGCCCTTTGTGTTGCGTTCGGAGGACATCGGGGCGATCGCGCGGGCGGTGGTGGTGGTGCGCGGCTGGCACAGCGAACTGTTCGGCCCCGGCCTGCTGGAGCATTCGCCGGACATCGTGCGTTTCGTCGAGCCGGCGGTTTTCCAGGAAGCGGCCCGGGTGTTCAGTCCTGAGGTTGCGCCGCTGAAAATCCTGGTTGTTCCGGCCTTGGCGCAGACGGAGCGGGCGCGGGAGCAGATCATCGAGTTGCTGCGCGCCAAAGGGGTGGATGCCGTGATCCCCTTTCACACGATGCTGGCGGACTTGATCGCGCGAGTGGAGGTCAACCGCAATTACGACAAATCCGACCTGTTGCAAATCATCCGCGTGTTGAAGAACTACCGTTTCTTCAAGGACTCGCAACTGGAACTGTTCCGCCCGGGGCGGAGACGCAAGGCGTAGGGGGTGCATCCCACCTTTGTGGAGTCTTCCTCTCCACTTGAGGGGGTGTAAGACTCACAATCATAACCCAGTCTCCAGGAAAGAGGATCTCGACAGACTCCGGTGGGTAGCCCCCATTTGGATGGGCGCCGTTGAGGTCCTGGCATACCCATACCCCCCGGAAAAGCCGTCACACCGTCACAAGTGTTGATAATCAAGGACTTAGTCCGTCACATTTGCCGTCACAAACAGTCACCAAAGCCGTCACAACGCAAGAAACGGCCCAACGCGAAGAGGGGGGAAATCAGGCGCGCGGCCGGGAAGGACACGTTTGGGCAACAATTTCGGGAGTTGAAATCTCAACAAAGGTGAGACACGCCCAGGCGCAAGCCGGCGCGCAAATTCTGGTTTAAATTTGCCCGATTTTGGTTTACAATGCGGCGTGGTTTTAGTCATCGATAATTACGATTCGTTCACCTACAACCTGGTCCAGTACCTGGGCGAAATGAAGGTGGAGCTGGAAGTGCGGCGCAATGACCAGGTTTCGCTGGATCAAATCCGGGAGATGCGGCCGGAGCGCATCCTGGTCTCGCCGGGGCCGTGTTCGCCGCGGGAGTCCGGGTTGTCGAACGACATCATACGCGCGTTCGGGCCGCAAGTGCCGGTGTTCGGGGTGTGCCTGGGGCATCAGTGCATTGGTTACACCTACGGCGGGGAGGTGGTTGTCAATAATCGGATCATGCATGGGAAGACCTCGCCGATCAAACACAACGGGCGCGGCCTGTTTCAAAACATGGCCAACCCGTTTGCGGCCACGCGCTATCATTCGCTGGTCATCCGGCGGGAGAGCCTGCCCGATTGCCTGGAGGTGACGGCCGAGACCGAGGAGGGGGAAATCATGGGAGTGCGGCACAAGGAGTATCCGGTCTGTGGCGTGCAGTTTCATCCGGAGAGCATTTTGACCGAGAACGGCCGGCAGATATTGAAGAACTTCCTGGCGATGTAGATTGGCGTGAAATTGGTGCTTGCCAAAGGGCGGGTGGCTGGTATGTTGCGCGGCCTTGCTTCTATGAAAGCGAATTTACATCCTAAGTATGTGGCGGCGGAAATCCGTTGCGCGTGCGGCAACGTGATCAAAACCCGCTCCACCAAACCCGTGATCCTGGTCGGCATCTGCAACGTGTGCCACCCCTTTTACACCGGCACCCAGAAATTCGTCGATACCGCCGGGCGGGTCGATAAATTCCAGCAGCGGATGGTCAAGACGCAAGCGGCGCAGGCCGCCGCCGCCGCCAACAAGAAAAAGAGGAAGTAGCTTTCTTTGCCTCACTCGCCCGCCGAAGTTCGCGCTTTTGCGGGCGGGTTGTTTTTTGCCGGGAAAGGCCGGAGATGAACCTGCGCCCTTACATTGAAAAATTCGCCCGCCGCATGGGCGAAGTCGAAGCGGCGTTGAGCGATCCCAAACTCTTTGAGCATCGGCTCAAGTTCCAGGAGATGTCGCGCGAGTACGCGCGGCTGAAGGAATTCAATGAGACCGGGCAGCGGTATCTGAGAGTGGTGGAGGAGATGGCTCAACACGCGGAGTTGCTCAGGTCCGAACCGGCGGAGAGCGAGTTGGCGCAGTTGGCGCGGGAGGAAATCGCGCAGCTTGAGGCCAAGGAAAAAGGGCTGGCCAAAGAGGTGCAGATGGGGCTGGTGCCGCCCGACCCCGCGGACTCGCGCAATACGATCATCGAAATCCGCGCCGGCGCCGGGGGGTCGGAAAGCGCGCTGTTCGCCGCCGATTTATTTCGCATGTACAGCCGTTACGCCGAGGGCCGCGGATGGAAGGTGGAGCACATGGACAGCAGCCCATCGGACCTCGGGGGCTTCAAGGAAGTCATATTCGGCGTGACGGGGGTGGATGTTTTCAAGCGGCTCAAGTACGAGAGCGGGGTGCATCGGGTGCAGCGGGTTCCGGCCACCGAGGCGCAGGGCCGCATCCATACCAGCACCTCGACGGTGGCGGTGCTGCCCGAGGCGCAGGAGGTCGATATCGACATCCGGCCGGAGGATTTGGAAATCAACGTATGCCGGGCGTCGGGCAAGGGAGGGCAAGGTGTCAATACGACGGATTCGGCCGTGCAGATCATTTACAAGCCGACGGGGATGATGGTGCGGTGCGCCGACGAAAGGTCGCAGCAGAAGAACAGGGTGCGGGCGATGACGGTGTTGCGTTCGCGTCTGCTGGAGATGAGGATCGCCGAGGAGGACGCCAAGTACGCGGCGCAGCGCAAGGAACAGGTCGGCACCGGAGAGCGAAACGAGCGGATCCGCACCTACAATTTTGCTCAAAACCGGGTGACCGATCATCGAATCGAGCTGACGCTGTACAACCTGGCCACCTTTCTGGAGGGCGATCTGGATGGCGTGATCGAGCCGTTGATGGCCAATGACATTGAACGCCGGTTGGCGGCCTTGAAGCTGTGACTCGGCCCGCGGGATGGCGCTTCGTGCCATCGGGCGGTGTTTCCGCCAATTTCATCATTGCGGCGAGAGCAGCGGCTGGAACTGGCACCCTTGGACGAAGTAGTTGAAGAAATCGGGGTGGGTTTCCAGGCGGCAATGCGTCACGCCCCGGACCAGGCACTCCAACTCGGCGCGTTTGGACCGGGACAACAGGGCCAGGCAGGCGCCCTCGATGGCCGCGTTGCCGACTTGCAGGATTTTCCCCGCCGGAATGTCGGGAATCAGGCCGATCCTTTTGGCGGCGGCGGCGTTTAAATGGCGTCCAAAACCTCCCGCGAGATAAAACCGATCCACTTCGTCAAATCGAATTCCATAGTTGTGAAAAATGATGCGCAGGCCAGCGACGGTGGCGCCCTTGGCCTGGGCCAGTTCGCTGACGTCGCTTTCGCTGAAATGAATCGGCTCCTGGCTGGGGACATCCAGGAGAATGGGGCCGGCGCCGCGCTCGAAGCGGCCGCGCGCGTTCATGCGTCCGGCGCGGAGCAGTTGGCTCAACAGATCGACGAGGCCGGAGCCGCAAATTCCCTGGGCTGGACCGCCTCCGATGACTTGGGCGCGCATGGCGCCATCGCGGCGTATCTGGATTTTCTCAATGGCGCCGGGCAGAGCCGGCATGCCGGCGGAGATTTTGCCGCCCTCGAAGGCGGGGCCGGCCGGGCATGAGGCGGCCAGGATTTTGCGGCGGTTGCCCAGGATCACCTCGGTGTTGGTGCCAATGTCCATGAGCGCGACGATCCGTTCCTCGTGCGCCAAATCCACCGCCAACATGCACGCGGCGGCGTCGGCCCCGACGTGGCCGCTGATGATCGGCAGGCCATAGACGCGCGCCCGCTGATGCAGCGGCAGCCCCAGGCGCCCGGCGGACTCCGTCAGGCTCGTGGTGGCGCGCCGGCCCGCGGCCACGTCCAACTCGGTGATGGAGCGATAGGGGCTTTGGCCGATGGAATAAACGTCAAGTCGAAAGAAGAGGTCGCGCATTGTGGAGTTCCCAACCACCGTCATTTCGTAAATGGACTTTGGGTCCACCGGGAAATCCTCGATGGCGCGGGTTATGTAACCGGCCAGCGTCCGTTGCAGCAATTGGCTGCCGTCGTCGGTGTCGAATTGTATCCGGGCCATGACGTCGGAGCCGCCGAAGCGCTGCGGATTCTCGAAGGAAGCGCCGGCCACGATGCGGCCCGTTTCCAGGTTCAACAACCGGAGCACGACCGTGGTCGTTCCCAAATCCATCGCCAGCCCGAGGATCGGTCCCGTCGCGCAATCGATCTCGACGCCGTCCAACAATATGCGGTCGCCGTCGCGTGTCACGGCGGGGTCAAGCGGCAAAGATTGGCCGCCGCCCGGCAAATGGACGGCGCGTTGTTCGATGCGCATTTCGCCGCGGCGTAGCGTGTGGCAGCGGACGGCGCCGGACTGGGCGGCGATGCGGCAGCGGCAGGACAGGCGGAAATTGTCCTTTAAATGGCCCTCTTCCGGGGTTTTGGGAGAAAGGCACTGGTGTCCGCCGGTAACTTCGACCAGGCACTCCTTGCACTTGCCTTGTTTGCGGCAGGAGGTGGGGACCTTGATGCCGAGGGCCTCGGCGCAGTCAAAGAGCGAAGCGCCCGGGGCGGCCTCGGTTTGCCGATCATTAAAATGCAACTCGACACTCACGCAACAATTCTTCCGCGCACAACTGCGCGGCACTATAGCAGATGGGGCCAAACAAATATAAACATATCCCATGGAATCTTATGAAATGGGAGAGAGACAAGACATAAGAATTAATGATAAAAGCTTGACGGGCGATAAGTTTTTCGGGAGAATGCGGCCATGTTCCGCCGGTCGCGAATTGAGCGATGGGAGAGTGTCGTCATTGCAACGACGCAGATGCCCCCGGCGACAGAGGAGCGCGCTTTTTTGCGGATGAACATGATTATCCCCGATGAAAACAACCACACTGTTGCTTTTTGGAACTCTCTGGCTGCTTTGCGCGGGCAGAGTTGCGGCGACGACGTATTACGTTGACGCGAACAGCGCCAATTCCACTCCACCCTACGACGACTGGAGTACGGCGGCGACGAACATCCAGGACGCCATTGACGCTGCAACCAATGGCGATTTGATTTTGGTGACGAACGGAGTTTATGCCACCGGCGGTGAATCTGTTGACGGCATTACGGGTGATCGCGTCTTGTTGGATAGAGCCGTCACGGTTCAAAGCGCCAACGGGCCTTGGGTGACGGTGATCCAAGGCGCCGGGCCTGTCAACGGATGGGACGGGGTGCGTTGCGCGTGGCTGACGAATAATGCGTCGTTGGTTGGGTTTACCCTGACGGGAGGAACGGCCCCGACGGACAGCGGCGGCGGCGTTTGGTGCGCCTCGTCGAGCGCCGTGGTGGCCAATTGCGTGATTGTCTCGAATGCCGCTTACGCCAATGGCGCCGCGGTCCATCAGGGGACGCTGAAGAACTGCGACCTTTGCAGCAATACTGTTTCGAGCGGAGCGGGCGGTGGCGGCGCATGGGGCGCGTATTTGAACAATTGCACGATTGTCAGCAATAACTCATACGGCGCTTACCAATGCACAGCGACGAATTGCATCATTTATTACAATGCAACGGACCTGAGTGGAGGCAGCGCCAGCTATTGTTGTGCGACGAAGTTAACGTCCGGAACAGGCAACTTTACCAATCCTCCACAGTTGTTTGCCGATGGCATTCACCTGGCCAATCTCTCGCCCTGCATTGGAGCCGGCACAAATGTGGCCACCGGCACGGACATCTTCGGGCAGGTCTGGTCTAATCCTCCCTCTATTGGCTGCGCTGAGTGGCAACCCTCCTTGGTGGTCATGGCACCGCAAATTCAATATGGTTTTTTCCCTGCCGGTTTTGACATTAACGTTGCGGTGGACGGGCAACCGCCGTTTGCCTGCGCTTGGTTCAAGGATGGCGTTCAACTTGAGGATAATGGACAATTCAGTTCCACTCAGACCACAACGCTGGTCGTCAGCAATATGACAATTGCGGATGCCGGCGCCTACCAAGTTATTGTGAGCAACGCCTACGGGACTGTGACCAGCGCGGTGACGACGCTGGCGGTCCACTGTGTGAATGGGGCGGGAACCAATCCTGTGCCGCCATTTCTTGACTGGAGCACGTCGGCGACCAATATCCAGGACGCGATTGATGTCGCAACGGCGGGTGATCTGATCCTTGTGACGAATGGAGTTTATGCCAGCGGCGGCCTCCTCATTTCCAACTTCCCCGGCGACATGGCGGACCGTACCACTAATCGTATTGCATTGAGCAAGGCGGTCACCGTTCAAAGCGTCAATGGGCCTTGGGTGACAGTGATACAAGGCGGAGGGCCAGTCAGTGGTGCGGGCGGAGTCCGATGCGCGTGGTTGACAAACAATGCGACGCTAGTTGGATTTACATTGCGATGGGGCGGCACTAGCTGGGAAGGCGGCGGAGTGTGGTGCGCCTCTTCAAACGCAATTGTGGCCAACTGCGTGATTGTATCCAATACGGCTTCGGCTTCGGGCGCCGGCGCGTATCAGGGTTCTCTCTGCAACTGCCTGATTAGCAGCAATGGCGGCCCCATGTCGGACTACGGCGCCGGCGCGTTCAACGCGATTTTGAACAGTTGCACCGTTGTGAACAATGGCGGGGCGTACGGTTCAGCCGGATGCTTTGCAACGAATTGCATTATCTATTACAGCGTTGTGGAGAACTGTGGCTCGACACCCATGTACTACTGTTGTACGACACCGTTGCCACCGGGAAGTGGCAACTTCACTAACGCTCCACAGCTATTTTTAGATAACGTTCATCTTCTCAGTACGTCGCCCTGCATCGGGGCGGGCACCAATCTTGTCAGGGGCACGGACATTTTTGGCCAACCGTGGGGCAATCCACCATCAGTGGGTTGCGCGGAGTGGCAACCGGTGCCGTATCCGGAGGTGCTCCAATTTCAAATCAGCAACACGGTGCCTGGATTTTTCATCGAAGGCGCTGTAGCCGGGCTGGGTCCATTTTCCTGTTGGTGGCTCAAGGATGGGGTGGCGTTGCAGAGCAACGGGCACTTTAATGCTACCCAAACGACGAATTTGCTGGCCAACGGCCTCAGTGTGGCCGATGCCGGCGGGTATCAACTGGTCGCCAGCAACGCCTACGGCGTTGTCACCAGCATGGTGGCGACGCTGGCGGTTCATTGCGTGGACGCGTCCGGGACAAACCCGGTTTCGCCGTATAGCGATTGGACCACGGCTGCGACAACGATTCAGGACGCGATCGATGCGGCCGCCGGCAACGACGTGATCCTGGTAACCAATGGAGTTTATTGCAGTGGCGGCGTTTCAATGGACGGCATATTAACGAATCGTGTCGCTTTGAACAAAGCACTCACTGTTGAAAGCGTCAACGGGCCGTGGGTGACGGTCATCCAAGGCGCTGGGATAACCAACGGACCGGCGGCAGTGCGATGCGCCTGGCTGACGACCAACGCCGTGCTGATCGGGTTCACTCTGACAGAGGGCGCGACGGGTACCAATGGAGGCGCGACAACAACGCAGAGCGGGGGAGGGGTGTGGTGCGCCACGACAAATGCCTCTATTGTCGCCAATTGTGTCATTGTTACCAATGTGGCTAGTCAAAACGGCGGCGGCGTGTATCAAGGCACGCTGTACAATTGTTTGATTAGCAGCAACAGCAGCGGCGCCTGCGGAGCCTATGTGAACAATTGCACGATCGTGAGCAACCTCGCTTACGGCATTTCTGCGCTTTACCCGGTCGGCTCTGCGACCAATTGTATCTCATATTATAATGGCAATGATCGGCAGCTAACCTATATACATTGTTGCCTGCCTCCTGGTAACGTGTTAGGCAGTGGTAATTTTACCAATCCTCCGCAACTTTTTACCGATGGCGTTCACCTGATGACCAACTCGCCATGCATTGGAGCCGGGGCCAAGGTCGCGACGGGGACGGATATTTTCGGGCGGGCGTGGTTGAATCCGCCGTCCGTGGGCTGCGCGGAGTGGCAGCCAGCGCCTCTGGTCGCGGCACCACACGTCTTGCTCTCAACAAAGGGAGTCGGGTTCACCGTCACTAATGCCGTTGTGGATGGCCAGGCGCCGTTGTCGTACTGGTGGCTCAAAGACGGCGTCGTCGTGCAAACCAATGGGCATTTCAGTTCGACGCAAACCAGCGGTTTGGTGGTGACGGGGGTGAGCCTGGCCGACGCGGGGAATTACCAACTGGTGGTCAGCAACTCCTACGGAGTGGCCACCAGCGCCGTGGTGACTTTGGTGGTGCATTGCGTCAATGCGGCGGGCACAAATCCCGTCGTCCCCTATACCAATTGGGCCACGGCCGCCACAACCATTCAGGACGCCATCGACGCCGCCGTTGCCGCAGAGATCGTGCTGGTGACGAACGGCATCTATGACATGGGCGGGGAGTCGGAGGACGGGGTCATCACCAATCGTGTCACAGTGGACAAAGCGTTGACAGTGGCCAGCGTCAATGGATATTCGGCCACGACGATCCAGGGCCAGTGGGACCCGGAGATGACCAACGGCCCGCTTGCGGTGCGATGCGCCTGGCTGACCAATGGAGCGGAATTGGCGGGATTCACCCTCGAAGGCGGAGCGACCCAATCGACCGGCAACGGGGCCAGCACGCAAGGGGGCGGGGTGTGGTGCGCCTCGTCAAATGCGGTGGTATGCAACTGTGTTCTAAGCAACAACGCGGCGGTCTATGGAGGAGGAATATATTCCGGCACGCTAAACAACTCGCTGGAAGTTATGAATCTGGCTGAGGCAAACGGGGGTGGCGCGTACTACACAAAGCTCAAGAACTGCACGCTTCAAGATAATTATATCATACCGGCAATATCCGACGCCGGGGCGGGAACTTACAATTGCTTGGTGTTGAATTGCATCGAAGTCGGCAATATGGACGGCTACCCGGTCAGTTACGCGGAAGACGATTATGAAGCGGCGATCGGGTATATCTATGCGTACTCAAATTCGTGCATACTCGTAGTCAGTTCCCCCCTTTATGGAGGCAAGCTTATCAGTGTTAACCCGCAGTTTCTCGACTGGTATCACATCTCCACCAACTCACCGTGCCGCGGCGCGGGCAGCGCCGCGTACTCGAGCGGGACGGACCTGGATGGCCAGACATGGGCCAATCCGCCTTCGATGGGTTGCAGCGAGGTGGTGGTGTCAAACCTGGTTGGGCCGTTGGCGGTGAACATTGGGTATGGTCAAACCAACGTGCTGGTCAACGCGCCTGCTTCTTATTTTGGAGAAATCACGGGGCGTGCGTCGTGGGCATCGTGGAGATTCAGCGACCATACAACGGTCTCAAACGTCGGCGTTTCTGTCGTGCATTTCTGGACAAACGCGGGCAGCCAGACGGTCACGTTTACGGCTTACAACCAAAGCAATCTTACCGGCGTCTCGACGAACATCCTGGTGGTCGTCGCGCTGCCCGAGGCGGTGACATTGCAACCGCCGACGCTGACAAGCAACGGCGTTGAGTTCACCATACCGAGCCAATTGGATGCGACTTATGTGGTTGAGTATGCGACAAACCTCACGCCGCCGATCACATGGCAAAAGTTGGAAACGATTGATTTAAGCGCACCGGGTTCAATCCAAATAAGCGACGTGATCGGAACCAACACCGCCCGCTTTTATAGGGTCGTGGCGCAGTGATTCTGCTATGGCGCCGTTGGTCCCTTTGGCTCAATGCGTGAAATGGCGCAGCCAAAGACTCCGCCGGCAATCTTGTCCGGATGGGCCTGGAACTTGACCGTAACCTTCGCCTTGCCTTGCGTGAGGCGGTCGGGGAGGGGATAGGTCGTCTCGTAGAACTCGCCCGGGCGGTTGTTGTCCAGTATCTGCGTGGTCAGCTTCTCAGCATCGACAAAAATGTCGAACTCGCGTCCCCCCGTGTCGCTGCCCCAATACTTGACGCGCAATTCCTGCGGTTGCCGGGGAAGGACGCTCATCTGCCAGGAGAACCAGCCGCCGTCCACGGCGTGACGCCAGCCTGGATCGCCGGTGCCGGTTCGATCGCCGCGGACCTGGTGGTCGCGTTCGTTTTGGTCGTTGCCGGGAAGGACGCGATCGACGATGCGGGCTTGGAGAGCGCGGGAATTGGCGTCGTCGGCCTGCCATTGGCTGGGAGTCAGCACGTTCCAATAAACGACATAACTGCGGTCTCCATGCTCGAGGTGGATAGGCTCCAAGGTAACGGGGTGGTCGTTCACCGCGTCCAGGCGCAGGACTCGCGCTGAAGCCGTGAAGGCATCCGGCTTGCCGGGCACCGGTTCCAGGCCGGCGGTCCATTGGTCGTCGTCGGCAACGAGCGCGGGACAGGGAGCCTCATAGAGAGTGGGGCCGGTCGTCCGCGCACAGAGCACCAAAGGGCCGTACATAAAGGCGAATCGGCGCGGGTTGTCGCGAAAGCCTTCGGTCCGCAGGCTGAAAGGCATCGTGACTTCCACCGTGTCGCCAGTCTGCCAGGTGCGGTCCAGGACGGCGTAACTGGCTGGCTGGCTGTTGGCCGGCTGCCTGACGCCGTCGATGCTGATATCGAAACCGGAGGCGGCCCAATAGGGGTGCCGGATGCAGAGGCGGAGTTGGGTGGGTTTCTGGCAAGTAAAAGTGAGCCGGGTGCGTCCTTCGTCCGGGTAGCTGGTTTCCTGGCGGAGGGAAATGCCCGGGGCGGGCCAATGCAGCTCCGAGGCAATGAACAAGTTGACAAAGAGCACGGAATTGCCGTGGTGGAAGTAAATACTATCGCCGTATTTGGCATGGTTCTCGATGCCGGTGCCGGTGCAACACCAAAAGCTGTCTTCGGGGGTGGAGTATTGTTTGGCGCCAAAGGCCAAGGGAAGGAAGTAGCACATCATGCCATTGGAGGGATTCTGGGAAGCCAGGATGTGATTGTAGAGCGCCCGCTCATAGAAATCGGCGTATTCGGCGCGCGGGTCCCAGCAAAAGAGATGGCGAGTGAGTTTGAGCATGTTGTAGGTGTTGCAGGTTTCGCACGTATCGGAGCCGAGGGCCTGGGAGAGGGTTTCCTTCGGAGAGAAGAACTCGGCGAAACTGTTGCCGCCAATGACATAGGAACGTTCATGGACGACGGTATCCCAGAAGAAGGCGGAGGCCGTCTTGAGCCAGTCCTGGCCGGTCAATTCGTATTGACGGGCTGCGCCGACGAATTTCGGGATCTGAGTGTTGGCGTGTTTGCCAGTAAGGTTGTCCACGTGGCGGGAGGCGGGGCCGATAACATCCAGATGATTGAAGCGGAGAGCCAGGTGGAGATACTTATCCTGGGCGGTGAGTGCGTAGAGGTTGGCGAGGGCCTCGTTGATGCCGCCCTGTTCAATGGCGAGCATGTCCTGCATCTGTTGGTCACTGAGACGGTCGGCGCCGGTCTTGGCCCAATCGGCGAGTTTGCAGGCGATATCGAGGGCCTGCTGATTATGGCAATTGACATACACTTCCATCAGGCCGGCGAGGATTTTGTGAATTTGATACCACAAACCCAGGGGCGCCTGGCCCTGTGTGGAGAAGTTGTCAGGCTTGGTATGAAGGTAACCGGTGCCCAAGCTGTCCTGGCACTGGCCGAAGCCGGCTACGACCAGATTGGCCTTTTGGCGAAGGCGCTCGTCGCCGGTGCTGGCGTACATCAGCGCACAGGCCGAGAGGTAGTGCCCGACAAACTCGGCGCAACTGACGCGGCCGGGAGTCATCCAGCCGCCGTAGGGCTTGGCGGTGGAGGGCAAACCGGCGTTGAGGCGGAAGCTGTAAAGCAACCGGTCGGGGTCGAGGGACAGGAGATAGGCGAGATCGAGTTCCATCGCGTGGCGGAAGGGGCCTTGGGAAAGACGCACGTTTTGGAGGGGGAACGGCTCCGCCCGGAGCGGCACAATCGGCGCGACCTTGTCCTGAAAGGTTGCCGGAGGGCCGGCCGAAGAGGCGGGCGTTGAAGCGCAAAAGAAAAGCCAGAGGCTGACCAAGAAGGCGGTTGCCCTGGAAGTGGAGGCGAGGAGGCGGCCGCGGCCTTGCACTGTGCTCGACGCCGTGTCTGTCCCTCTCGTCACTTGCAGACCACTCGGCCTATCCTCATTTTCTTGGTTTCCCGACATCATCGGTGGAATGCCGCATCCGGAGCTTGGCGTTGTCCATGCTTGTGCTATCCGTGTCATCCGGGAAATCCGTGGTTACTCTTCCGGTCCTTACTCGGGTTGTCCAACTTCTCGTCCAAACCCGGCTTGAGTTCATTCAAAACGGTCTTCGCCGCGCCAAGGATCTGGCCGGTCAGTTCCTCATATTTCATCAAACGGGAGTCAACCACGGATGGCCCGGATGTCACGGATTTTCTGTCTCTCCCCAATCCGAAAACCCCTCCAATCTTGCATCCGCCCGCGCCGATGCGATAGTGTCATTGACACGGCGGCGCGAGTGGTGGAATGGCAGACACGCCAGACTTAGGATCTGGTCCCGAAAGGGGTGGAGGTTCGAGTCCTCTCTCGCGCACCAACCGCAGCACGAGTCACGCCGGCTGCGCTGAAATGCCCTCGGCCATGGCCACGGCCTTTAACATGGCCTTGGATTTGTTGACAGTCTCCTGGAACTCGGTTTCGGGAACCGAATCATACACCCAGCCGCCGCCGGCCTGGATGTAGGCCGTGCCGTCTTTGATGAGCGCGGTGCGGATGGTGATGCAGGAGTCCAGGTTGCCGTTGAAGGAGAAATAGCCCACACAGCCGCCATAGGGTCCGCGGGTGGTTTGCTCCATCTCGGAAATCAATTGCATGGCGCGGATTTTGGGCGCGCCCGTCAACGTGCCGGCGGGGAAGGTGGCCCGCATCAGATCGTAGGCGGTGCGGTCGGGGGAAAGTTTTCCCTCGACTTGAGTGACGATGTGCATGACGTGGCTGTAACGCTCAATGACCATGAGGTCGCTGACTTGCACGGTGCCAAATTCGCAGACGCGCCCGATGTCGTTGCGAGCCAGATCGACGAGCATGACGTGCTCGGCCCGTTCCTTGGGGTCGGCCAGCAACTCCTGCTCCAGGGCCTTGTCCTCCTCGGCGGTCTGGCCGCGGCGGCGCGTGCCGGCGATGGGGCGGATTTCCACCCGGCGGTCTTCGCAGCGCACGTGGACTTCGGGCGAGGCGCCGACGAGCGACAAGCCGTCCAGTTCGAGCATGAACATATAGGGGGAGGGGTTGATCGAGCGCGCCGCCCGATAGAGATCGACGGGCGAGGCCTTCAGGGGCGTGGAGAATCGCTGCGAGCCGACCACCTGAATCAGGTCGCCGGCGGTGATGAATTTTTTGGCGCGCGCGACGTTTTCCAGGAAGGCGTCCTTGGGCATGTTGGAGGAAACGGGAATTTCCGGAAGGTCGCGCGGGACATCGACAGTCGCGTTCTGGGTGGGCTGTTCGAGCAAAGAGAGCAGGCGTTCGATTTCCCCGACGGCTTCCTCGTAGGCTTCCTGGGGCGGCCGGCCGTCAAGGAGGGCGTTGACGACGATGGTGATGGTTTGCGCCACGCGGTCGAAGACCAGCAGTTCGTCGGCGATGAGGAAATAGAGCACGGGCGTGTTCAGCTCGTCTTTCGGGGGGCGGGGAACGACCGGTTCGATGTCGTATATAAACTCGTAGCCGATGAAGCCGATGGCGCCGCCGGTGAAGCGCGGCAAGCCGGGGACCGGCGCGGGACGGTAGCGCCGCATGACTTGCTCGACGACGGCCAAACCGTCCTTGATGTCGCCGTCGAGGGGAAAGGACTCGATGACCTTCCCGTTTTCGATCAGATCGACGCGCCGGCCGGTCTGTTTGATGACGGCGCGCGGATTACAGCCGACGAAGGAGTAGCGGCCGATGTGTTCGCCGCCCTCGACGGACTCGAAAAGGAACGACTCGCCCAGGCCGCGGATTTTGCGATAGGCCGAGAGAGGCGTTTCCAAATCGGCCAGCACGCGGCGGGTGACCGGGATCAGGTTCCCCTGTCCGGCCAGCGCCAAGAATTCATCCTGGTTTGGGTAATACATGGCGTGTTAATTACTCCATTCGACGGCGCAAGCGCCACAAAGAAAGAGAGGTGTAAAACAGAACGATGGCGGAGTAGGCGAGAATGCCGAAACCGATGGCAAAGGGAACAGACTCCTCGCCGCTGAAGCCAATGAGCGCCGCGCCGATCGCGCCCCCAAGGACGGTTTCGGCGAGCAGGCATGAGAAAAAAAGAGACAGGCGGGCCTGGGCAATGCGCTCAACAAACCACTCGCGATAGGCTGCCTCGCCCATCGAGCGCATGAGCCAGGCGGAATGAAAATTGCGGGCCGCCACCAGCAGACTGGTGGTGATAACAATGACGGCCGTCAGCGGCCAGAAGGCGAAGGCGAAGCAAATCGCCACATTGAGCAGTCCGCCCCATTTCCACCCCATTTTTTTCGCCAGCGGATTGCCTTCCAGCGCGAGGTTGGGAGTCGCCACCCAGGTGCTCAAGAAATCCATCCCGCGCCCCGCCAGCAGGAGAGCGAACATGGCAAGGTAGCCGCGGTTGGCGAATGGGAGGAAGGTCATTTCTTGCCGTAAATCTCCTGAGGAGTTTGCAGTTGCGGCTCGGTAACCCGCGCCCCCGCGCCGCCGTCGGTGAAGGAGCGATAGAAGCAGGAACGGTAGCCCTCGTGGCAGGCTGCGCCGATCTGCTCGACTTTGATCAAGAGGGTGTCGCCGTCGCAATCGAAGGCGATGTCCTTGACTGTCTGGGTGTGTCCGCTGGTCTCGCCTTTCATCCAGAATTTCTGGCGGGAGCGGCTCCAGAAATGGGTTTTGCCGGTGGCCACGGTCGCTTCCAGCGAGGCGCGGTTCATCCAGGCCATCATGAGTACCCGGCCATTCTGATTGTCCTGGATGATGGCCGGGATGAGGCCGTCGGAATTAAACTTTAATTTGTCATAAGCGCTCATAGGTGCCGGTTTGGCGGCAGGGAAAGGTAGCAGATAAATCGGGTGTGGGAAGCACGAAGCGGAGGAATTGGGAACTGAGCCAAGAATTGCGGCGCCCTTGTCACGCCGTCGTGACCCGGTTGCACCAAGCCGGCCTATTGGATCGGCTCCAACTCGCAGACCGGTTTCGATACCTCGCCGCCGATCGGGAACTCAATCGCCGGCAGCGCGAGCAAGCCGCTTTCGTGCAGCGGCCCAGCCCAACGGCCGCGTTAAGCACGTAAGCCGGACTTTTTTCGAGGCGAAGAACTTCTTGAGGATGCCTGCCGGTGTGTTAGGCTTTTGATTGAGATGAGAACCGTCGAAGCAATCATCCAGCCCAGTGGCGAAGTCCGCCTCGTGGAACCGGTGCATGTGCGCTCCCCCAGGCGCGCGCTGGTGACCATCCTGGAAGAAGAGCCGCAAGTCAACGACGCAGCGCTCTTGAGCGAAGCAGCGTTGGCGGAGGACTGGAATCGTCCCGAGGAGGATGCGGCATGGGCACACTTGCAGCCGGGCAAGTCGTCATAGTTCACTTCCCGTTTTCCGATCTGACTGCCTCCAAGCTTCGACCGGCGGTGGTGCTGGGCGATGCGGGGCGAGACGATTGGATTCTCTGTCAAATCACCAGCCAGTCGTATGGCGACGCGCGTGCCGTCAGGCTGGAAGCCGGCGATTTTGCGCAGGGTTCATTGCGGCTCACGAGTTTCGCGCGCCCTGGCAAATTGTTCACGGCGCATGCCAGCCTCGTGGCCGGCCAAGTTGGCGAGTTGCAGGCTGGCAAGTTCGCGGCCATCCGCGAAGCCGTAAAGCGGATGATAGGAACCTAATCAAGGATTGGACAAACACCAACTGAATCGTCTGCGCCTGAAATCCATTCCTTGAGATCTCTGGCTCTCTTCATTTTACGAGCGGCAAATGCACTTCCCGCGTTGCAATTAAGCCGCACGAGTGTTACACAACCAACATCTGATTGCTCTCCGCCAGATGGCAATCTGGATCGAGAAAACCTTATGCATAGCAAACTTCATTATTTGGTCATCGCGACGGGGTTGCTGGCGGGCGTTCATCAGGCCGCCGGCCAAGGCACGACGGCATCCACGAATCCACCTTCCAACATCGTCGCTTCGCCGCCGGCTTATGGTGTTGATGGTGACGATCCGGCGGGCCGGGCCATGTTGCTGGAGGCGGAACCGATGATCGCCGCCTACCATGCCGGTCAGCCGCGCACAAATCACCCGTTGCGGGTCGTTTATTTCGTCCCTCAGGACGGCAACCCGCTCCCCTACTACGCCGAACGGCTGGACCGGGTCATGAACGACGTCAGCGACTTCTATCGCGATGGTCTGCGACGCTTCGGAATTGAGACGTCCGGCCTGCCGCTTGAACGCAAGGATGGCAGACTCGTCGTGCATCTTGTCCAGGGACAGTTGCCCGCGGCCAAATACAATTACGAAACCGGTGATGTCACTGCCGCTGAAATTCGCGCTGCCCTCAAAGACACAATGGACATCGAGCGTGAGCATCTGATGGTGTTTTATGCCCTGTGCCGCAAGGAGAGTGACGGGCGCTATGTGTTCAGCGCCCCGTATTACGGCGGCGGTTCTGAGCGCGGCGGACTGTGTCATGCGGCCGATTGCGAACTGCTTGATCCCCTCCTTCTGACAGAGACGAACCAGCCGATGGTTTTTTCCGAGCACTACTACCCGCGCGCCGAGACAACGGTGGCCAGGTTCAATACCATGTATCTTGGGGGCACCGCCCATGAACTGGGCCACGCTCTCGGACTCCCGCACGATGACGGCAGCGCCTTTGAACAGTCGTTCGGCGTTTCGCTGATGAGCGGAGGCAATCTCACCTATCGCCAGGACTTGTGGCGCGGAGGGGCGCCGGCATTTCTTGCCCGCGCCTCGGCGCTTCAACTCGCGTCCAGCCCGCTCTTTACCCGCTCGGACCGCGGACGATGGGATGCTGCGGACAGCAGTTTCAAGTCCCTTAAGTTCTCCGCGACGAACGGCTTACTGAGAATTCAGGGCGTGGTCACGGGCGCCATTCCGCCTTATGCGGTCATCGCCTACCTCTGGCCGGACAGCGATAAGATCGACGATCATTGGTCGCGCACCTTTCCGTGCGTCCTCAAAGACGGCGCCTTCACCCTCGATGTGGACGGACTGCGTCCGGGTGAATGGCGCGTCCACAAAGACGGCTCAGCAAACCTCGACATGGACGGGTTGCGTCCGGAAAGCTGGGACCACTGGCATCTCAAGCTGGCCAGGCTGCACGTCAACGGAGCCTCGTTCGCGCAGGAATTTCACCTCCGTTACGATGCCTCATCCGCGCCCGATGCCGCCGCCTTGAATGAGCAATGGATCGTTGATCGCGCGGAAATGGCGGTGATGCGCCATCAGCCGGAAGCGCCACAATTCGTAAACGACGAGTCTCTTGCCGCCTCACCCACACCGGAGGCCGCGCGCAAACTTCGACTGCTGCGCTCCGTGCTCGATCCGCCTGTCCCGTTCGATCTCGCCAGCGTCCAGGGCGACAGCGCTTTTCTGTCCGATGCGGCGTGGACCGACGCACAAGTCGGCTGGGGACAGGTCGCGCGCAATCATTACTGGTTCGACGAGCACATTCAGGACGGCGTCTTTCTAATGCTCGGCGGGCGGTTCTACGACAAAGGACTCTATGCGCATTCCTCCGCGCGGTATGTTTTTCCCCTGGCTGGCAAATGGAAGACCTTCACGGCCACTATTGGCCTGCGCGATGGCGCCCACATCCAAGGTTCGGCGGTTTTTACAGTGCAGGGCGATGGCCGGGAGCTATATCGCTCCCGCACGCTGCGGGTTGGCGAGCAAGCGGACGTGAAAGTGGACATTTCGCGCGTCACGGAACTTGAACTTCTCACCGCTGGAGGCGAAGGACACAACTTCAACTCCTGGGCAATCTGGGTGGAGCCAAAGGTCCAACGTTGAAATCAAAAGTCAATCAACTCACCCTGCCCTCCCAATCTCTGCCCCCAGTCCGCGCCCGGTCAGACAGGAGCCTGACCGGGCTGCGAACTATCCCGTTACCCCACTAACCAATCCCTAGGCGGGAGAGCCAACTCCACCGTACGTGGTCACGAGTTAACCGGCCAATAATCCCACAACAAGGTTAACTCCGCACCAACAGAACTGACCGCAATTATCGTGGACAACTTGCGCGCGCGCTATGGGGTGTTTACCCCATCTGACGCGGCATCAGCCTTGCTGTGGCATAATGGCAACGACGGAAATCCGATGAATACAACATTAAAAGTCAGCCTGAAACCCTTGTTCACGACACCACCATTCCACCTTTTGCTTTATGGCATCGCGCACCCCGCGCGTCTTTTCGAGAACCTCGGCCTCGGTGCCCCCAAAAGTTGACGGATCGGCAAAGCTCCAGTGCAATCGCGCTCCGCCGCCGGGGAAAACCGGACAGCGCCCGGCGCTCGTTTCATCACAAACGGTGATGACGTGTGAAAACACCTGGCCGGACTTCAAAATGTCCGAGACTGCCTTGGTCCGGTTGCTGGAAATGTCGATGCCGATCTCGCGCATCACCTCCACGACAACCGGGTTCAGTCTGCCCGGTTCAAGACCCGCGCTCTGGGCCTCAAACTCTTTCCCGCACATCTTGTTGAGAAATGCCTCCGCCATCTGGCTGCGGGCGCTGTTGTGGACGCATACGAACAGGACTTTCTTTTTCATCTGTGATCTTCCGGTTGTACCAGGCGCGTGATTGATTGCAGACATTGCAAACCGAGAGCATGACCGGCACTTCCACCAAAACCCCTACGACTGTCGCGAGGGCCGCGGGCGAGTCGGCGCCGAATAGCACTATCGCCACCGCCACCGCCAACTCAAAAAAATTGCTTGCGCCAATCAGCGAGCCGGGCGACGCGATATTATGATCCACGCCCAGCCGCCGCATCAGCAAATACGTCAAACCCGAATTGAAATACACCTGGATGACGATGGGGACGGCCAATAGCAGGACGGCCACCCAGCGGGTGGTCAGGTTCTTCGATTGGAAGGCGAAGATCAACACCAGTGTCAGCAGCAACGCCCCCACCATGACCGGGTGAAACTTCGGCAGAAATGTTCGCTCGAACCATTCCGGGCCGTGCGCCTTGAGCAAGGCCGTTCGCGTCAGCCAACCCGCCGCCAGCGGAATAACGACAAACACAATGACGCACGTGACCAGCACTTTCGCGGGCACCACGACGTGCGCCACGCCGCATAGAAACATGACGATCGGCGCGAACGCCACCAGCATGATCAGATCGTTCACCGCGACTTGCACCAACGTATAGGCCGGATCGCCCTCGGTAAGATACGACCACACGAACACCATCGCCGTGCAGGGAGCGGCGGCAAGAATGATGAGGCCCGCCGTGTAATTCCGCGCCGTCTCCGGGTCGATCCACGCCGCGAAGATGTGTTGCATGAAAAGCCAGGCCAAAAACGCCATGCTGAACGGCTTGACAAGCCAATTGACAATCAACGTCACCATCAGCCCCTTGGGTTTGCGCGCTATCCCGCCGATGGCTCCAAAATCGACTTTCAGCATCATCGGGTAAATCATCAGCCACAGCAAAACACCGATGGGGATGTTCACTTGCGAGCCTTGGCCGAAATCCATTTTGCTCAAAGCCAGTGTGATCCCTGGCAGAGCTTTCCCCAGTGCCACTCCGATGATCATGCAGACAAACACCCAAACCGTCAGGTAACGGTCAAAAAATGCCAGCCGTCTGGCGGACCTTGGGGTTTCAGGCTTCATATCATTCATCCAGCCGCGCTGCCGCCCAGCTCAATGAGGAGTAACTGAAGGATCGGATTCGTCGAGCAAGCGGGCGGCCATGCGGGCGGCTTCACGGGCAAATCCGGCGCATTTTTCCCGCAGATGATGCTCGCTGAAAAACCGCTGGCCTTCCGGCGTGTCCAGGCGGCAGCCGATAAGCTGCTCGCAATTGGTCGAGCTGAATTGGGCTTCACATTGGTTCAAAAACGTCCTCACCAGCCGTTGGTTCTCCTCGCGTGACGCCTTGGGGCTTGATCTGCCGGTGATCATGCTGATGGCAAGCACGCCGCCGCTGACGGCCCCGCAAATGCCGCCGCTCCGGGCGATCCCGCCGCAAAGCCCCGTGGCAATGCCCGGTATCAACTTGGATTGGATTCCCCGGCTTTCGGCCACGGCTTGCAGTACGCTTTCCGAGCAGCAGTAGCCTTGTTCAAAAAGTTCAGCGCACCGATGCGCGGTCTGATCGGTTGATTGGCTCATATTTTGCGATTCCTAATCGTTCACAAACGTCATTTCTGCTTTCCGCCCGCCAGCGCCGCTTCTTCCACCCATTCGCACTCGCACCGCATCTTTTTTCGCCGCTTCAAGTCCTCGCGAAATATCGCATGGGACTGCACGCAGTCCTGCAAGCAGCGCAATTGCAAATCCAATTCCGCGGGCGCCTTGTCAGGCAGCCGGTAGATCATCCATTTTTCGTGCCGTCGGGCGGTCACCAGGCCGTTGGCTCGCAGGTAGGCGAGGTGTTTGGAAACCGCGACTTGAGGCAGCCGCAAAATCTCCTGGAAATGGCAGACACAAAGCGGGCCTTGCGTCAGCAAATGCAAAATTCGCAGCCGGGTCTCATCGCATAAACAGCGGTAAATCTGCAGCAGTTTCATATACCTACTCAGGAATATGCTCTATTCGGCATATCCTGTCAACCCCCTCGTTTTCCATCACGCTATCAGTTCCTCTGTGTGGGTGGCGCGACCGTCCCGGTCGCTCGTGGCTGGCGTCCCGCCAGCCACATCCCCATCCCCACCTCTTTGCATTCCCTTGATTTTTGCCTCAATCCGCGCTACTACCACCGCCATGCTGACTGAAACCGGCGGAAATCGAAAAAAACTTGCTTTGTTCGCCTTGGCCGCTCTTGTAGGTTGGATGTCGGATGCGTTTGCGGATGCCTCGGCGGCGCAAACCACCGAACCCCCCCTCCCCTATCTCGCCGGCAATGCCGGCCGGCACGCCTTGTTCGTCGATGGCGCTCCGTTCCTCATCCTGGGCGCCCAGTGCCACAACTCCAGCGCGTGGCCCTCCATGCTGCCCAAAGTCTGGCCGGCAATCGACTTCCTCCACGCCAATACGCTCGAAATCCCCGTCTATTGGGAGCAATTCGAGCCGGAGCCGGCCAAATTCGACACGACCGTGGTTGACACCCTCCTCAAACAAGCCCGCCTGCACAAGGTCCGCCTGGTGCTCCTTTGGTTCGCCACCTGGAAAAATGGAAGTTCCCATTACATGCCGCTGTGGATGAAAAGCCAGCCGGACAAATTCCCGCGCATCATCGGCCGCAACGGCAGCCGCGTCGATTCACCCTCCCCTCTCGCTCCCGCTGCTCTTGAGGCCGACGCGCGTGCCTTCACCGCGTTGATGCGCCACCTCAAATCGGCGGACCCCCAGCACACCGTCATCATGGTCCAGGTCGAAAACGAACCCGGCTCCTGGGGCAGCGTCCGTGACTTCTCGCCCCAAGCCGAAAAACTGTTCAATGCCCCGGTCCCGCCGGACTTGCTCAAAGCCATGGGCCCCAACGCCCCATCCGCCGGCAACTGGCCCGAAGTTTTCGGAACCAACGCCGACGAATTCTTTCACGCCTGGCACGTCGCCCGTTTCATCGGCCAGGTCGCCGCCGCCGGAAAAGCCGTGTACCCGCTCCCGATGTACGTCAAC
Organism: Verrucomicrobiota bacterium; assembly: GCA_049517295.1. Classification (GTDB taxonomy): domain Bacteria; phylum Verrucomicrobiota; class Verrucomicrobiia; order Limisphaerales; family Palsa-1400; genus JBEKSF01. Next base: position 32,015 of record JBEKSF010000005.1, on the reverse strand, counting down.
GCCGCCCTGCGCGATCCCCTTACACCAGGCCCCGCTGACTCCTACGAAAGCGGCGGCGCCACCGACAATGTTCTCTGGATTTGGAAAGCCGCCGCCCCGGCGATTGATCTGCTCGCCCCGGACATCTATCAGAACGACAGCGCCCGCTATCGCAAGGTCTTGGAACTCTATGGCCGGCCCGACAACGCCTTGTTCGTCCCCGAAACTCGCGGCAACGGTCCCGCCGCGCGCCTGTGCTTCGCGGCCTTGGGGCGCGGCGCCATTGGCTGGTCCCCTTTCGGTCTCGACTTCACAGCCTATGCCAGCGAGCCGATCGGCGCGCCGCGCTTGACCGAGGACTCACTCGCCCCGGTCGCCCAGAACTACAAAATGCTCGAACCGATCATGCGCGAAGTCGCCCGCCTCAATTTCCAAGGCAGCGTTCAGGCCGTTGCCGAAGAGCCGGATGAGTCCCTGCAAACCCTCGACTTTGGCAATTGGAAAGCTCTCGTCAGCTACGGCGCCGCTCCTCGTAGCCGGACCGGCGCGCCGGCGGGTAATTCCCAACCTGTCGGGCGCGCTCTCGTCGCCAGGACCGCCGAAAACCAGTTCTGGGTCACCGGCCTTTATTGCCGCGTTGATTTCCAGCCCGCCTCGGGCGCCCATCGCGATTTCCTAAGAGTCGATGAGGTCGCCGTGGCCCAAAGCAGCAAGTCTGGCGACTCCGCGCAAAACGACTATAACTTCCTTCGTATCTGGAACGGCGACGAAACCGACTGGGGCCTTAACTTCTCCTCCGCTCCGCAAACTCTCCGCGTCGTCCTTGGCACTTACTGACCTGTCCCGCGGCTCACTTACACTGAAAAATAGTCATTCTTTTCGTTTTGACTCCCCGCCTAGGGTGCCTTATTACTAGTCCACCATGAGTAACATACAAAGTCTGACTTCGGCCCAATTGCGAAAGGTCATTTCCATCAAACAGCGGATGGAACGTTTGCAAGACCGGCTTGAATCCATAATGGGCAGTGACGATTCGCCGGCCCCGCGGGCGGCGGCCGTGCCCCGAAAAAAACGCCGCATGTCCGCCGCCGGACGAGCGCGCATTGCCGCTGCCGCCCGGGCCAGGTGGGCGCAGTTCCGTTCCGGCAAGACCTCCAAGCCCGTCAAAAAGAAGCGCAAGGTCTCTGCCGCCCTCAAAGCCAGGCTCGCCGCCATCGCGCGCCAACGGTGGAAAAAGGCCAAGGCCGAGGGCAAAAGCAGGCTCTAGTCTCTCCTGCCAATCAACGGGCGGTGGTCTGTCATCCGCCGCCCCTCTTTAACAAGGCCGCGCCACTGGCCTTCCAGTGACTATCCCGCTAATCTGTCGCTGTGAAGAGCCGGGAGGAGATTCCCCAGCCCGCGCTCGGGAAAACAACGCCTCTTTTTTCCTTCAAGTTTTCCCGCAACCTGCCGATATCCTTGACAGCTAATGCGCCTCATCGCGCAACTGTTCTTTGGCAGCGAACCTGACTTTACCCTGCCATGTTCGTGATTAGAAACGACGTCCTTGAACCTTAAACCGTTCATTCTGGAGCCTTAACTTCGGTCGTGGCCGACACGCCTTGAATGGAAGTCGTAAGTGACCGACTCGGCTCTAATTGCACCGACAAGTTCACAGGTACTGTTTATACACGGCATTACGGCGGGGTTTTTTTTCACTTCTTTCGCCCCAACACCCTCGGTAGTATCCCCGGCGGATTATGACTAAATCTTCGCTCGCCCTGTTGCTCTGTCTCCCCTTGTCCGCACCCGCCCAGGCCCCGCTGGACACCGCCAAACTCCGCCAGATTGACGCCGCCATCAACGCCGCCATCGACGATGGCAAACTCCCGGGTGCCGTCGTCTGGGTCGAACACGGCTCCAACATCTACTGGCAGGCCTACGGCCACCGCTCCCTCGTCCCCGCTCAAGAAACCATGACCCCGGACACCATCTTTGATGCCGCGTCGGTCACCAAGATTCTCGCCGCCACCCCGGCCATCATGCTCCTCGTCGAACGCGGCAAGGTCAAACTTGATGATCCCGTTCACGCCTTCATCCCCGAATTCACCGGCGGCGACAAAGACAAGATCACCGTGCGCCAACTCCTCACCCACACCTCCGGCCTGCCGGAAGACGTCAGCACCCGTCCCAAATGGCAGGGGACCGACACCGCCATCCGCATGGCGTCCGCCATAAAACTCAAAGCCCCGCCCGGTACCGAGTTCCGCTACAGTGACATCAATTTCTTCCTGCTCGGCGAAATCGTCGCGCGGGCCTCTGGCATGCCCCTCAACGAGTTTTGCGCCAAAGAAATTTACGGCCCGCTCAAAATGACCGACACCGGCTTCCTTCCCCCCGCCGACAAATTCCCGCGCGTCGCTCCAACCGAAATGACCGACGGCGTCATGCTCCGCGGCACCGTCCACGACCCGACGGCCCGTTTCATGGGGGGCGTCGCCGGACATGCCGGCATATTCACTACGGCGCCCGACATGGCCCGCTATGCCCGCATGATGCTCAACTTGGGCGAACTGGACGGCGTCCGCGTCTTCAAGCCCGAAACTGTCAAGATGATGACCTCCGTCCAAACCCCGCCCGGCATGGACCACCGCCGCGGTTTCGGCTGGGACATCGACACCGGCTTCAGCCACCCGCGCGGAGAGCATTTCCCGCTCGGCTCCTACGGCCACACCGGTTTCACCGGCAACGCATTTTGGATCGATCCTTTCTCAAAGTCCTTCTTCATCTTCCTCTCCAACCGCGTCCATCCCTACGGCAAGGGCAATGTGATCCATCTTTACCGTACGGTGGGCACGCTCGCCGCCGAGGCCGTCACCGACTTTGATTTCAATTTCGTCCCCGACGCGCTCGCGCCCTTTCCGCGCAAACCCGGCCCCCCTCCCGCCCCCTCCGCCCTCGCGCCGCCCCGCGTGCTCAACGGCATCGACGTTCTAGTCAAACAGAATTTCGCCCCCCTCAAGGGCCTCCGCGTCGGCCTCATCACCAATCCCACCGGCAAAGATTTCCAGCGTTACCCCACCATCGACCTCCTTCGCAACGCCCCGGATGTCGAACTCAAAATGTTGTTTTCCCCCGAACACGGCCTTTACGGCACGGCCGACGAGCCGGTCGCCGACTCCCTCGACGAGCATACCGGCCTGCCCGTTTTCAGCCTCTACGGCGCCCGCCGCGCCCCCACCGCCGATCAACTGGACCAGGTTGACGCCCTGATCTTCGATATCCAGGACGTCGGCTGCCGCTTCTACACCTTCACCTCCACCCTCGGCCTGGCTATGGAGGCCGCCAACAAGGCCGGCTTGAAATTCTTCGTCCTCGACCGCGTCAATCCCATTAACGGCGTCATGATCGACGGCCCGGAACTGGTCGCCAACACCAGCTTCGTCGCCTTCCATCCCGAACCGGTCCGCTACGCCATGACCCTCGGCGAACTCGCCCGGATGTACCAGGCCGAGCGCCACCTGACCAACTTGGACTTGACCGTCATCCCCCTCCAAGGCTGGGACCGCGACCTTTGGTTCGACCAAACCGGCCAGCCCTGGGTCAATCCCTCCCCGAACATCCGCGGCCTCACCCAGGCCATCCTCTATCCGGGGGTGGGTTTGCTCGAATCCTGCCGCCTCTCCGTCGGCCGCGGCACCGACACCCCATTTGAACTCATCGGCGCTCCCTACATCGAGGACCGTCGTCTGGCCGACGCCCTCAATCGCGAGGCCATTCCGGGCGTCCGTTTTGTTCCAGTTCGTTTCACCCCCTCGGCCAGCATCTTCAAAAACGAATCATGCGGCGGCGTCAACATCATTTTGACCGATCGCGAGCAATGCCGCGTCGTCGATATCGGCATTGCCGCCGCCAAAATCCTCAATCGCTGGTATCCGGCTCAATTCCAGCTCACCAACATGTCCCGCCTCCTGGGCGCCCCGGCCACCCTGCAAGCCATCAACGACGACAAACCCCTCTCCGACATCAGGGCATTATGGACGCCGGCCCTCGATCAATTCAGAGCCAGGCGCGAAAAATACCTCCTCTATCCCTGACCGCCTCGCAAATTGCAGGCCGCGTGCCTCACCGCGTGTCATCCTCTCCCAGGCACGAGTTTCTCGCAAGCCCAACGCACGTCCCGTGCCCGTCCGTGTCTGTCCAGCAGCGCCAGCCCATTGCCATTCTCTGCCGAAAGATTCCCCTGCCGCTGATCCCCTCTGCTTGCGGCTACCTCCAAAAAGAATCTTCAAAGATTATTTTCCCACCTGCCCTGGCAAGGCGGGTGGTGTTCTGCCATTGATAAATTGACGCCGCCCTTACTCCGGTCTAACTATTTGCACGGACGCGCAATCCCGATGGATACGAACGCCACAGCACTCGTTCTCAACAGCGGCTCCTCGAGCGCCAGATTCGCCCTTTACACCAACCAGTCTCCGCCCCGCGCCGTCCTTTCCGGGCGGATCGAGCGCATCGGCCAGCCCCAAGCCGCCTTCCAATGGCACGACTCCGTCACCCAGGAAACCGCCAGCCAGACCATCAACGCTCCCAACCACACGGCGGCGGCCAATCTCCTGATGGAGTGGATGGAGCGCCGGCCGGAGATGAGTGCGATTGCGGCAGTGGGCCACCGCGTCGTGCATGGCGGCCCCAACTACGACCAACCCCAGCGAGTCACGCCCCAGTTGCTGGCCGAATTGCGCCGCATCGGCCCTTACGATCCCGAACACTTCCCCGCGCAACTGGAGTTGATCAACCTCTTCCAGCGCCGCTACCCGCGCCTGCCGCAAATCGCCTGTTTCGACACCGCCTTTCACCATTCCATGCCTCGCGTGGCCAAAATCCTCCCGCTCCCGCGCAGGTACGACGCCCGCGGCATCCGCCGTTACGGCTTTCACGGCTTGTCTTACACCTACCTCATGCAGGAAGTGGAGCGGCTGGCAGGCCCGCCCGCCGCCCGCGGTCTTCTCATCCTGGCCCACTTGGGCAACGGCGCCAGCATGGCGGCGGTCAAGGACGGACGAAGCATCGATACCACCATGGCCTTCACTCCCACCGCCGGCCTGCCCATGAGTTCGCGCTCCGGCGACCTCGACCCGGGCGTTTTTATCTATTTGGCCCGCAACGACGGAATGACGCCCGACCAGTTTCAACAGGTCGTCAATTATGAGTCGGGTCTGCTCGGCGTTTCGGAAACCAGCTCCGACATGCGTGACTTGCTCGCGCGCGAGGGCAGCGACGTCCGCGCCGCCGAGGCCGTCGCCCTCTTTTGCTACCAGGCCAAAAAATGGATCGGCGCACTTGCCGCCGCATTGGGGGGACTCGACACGCTGGTCTTCACAGGCGGAATCGGCGAGAACGCGCCCGTCGTCCGCGCCCGTATCTGCGACGGCCTTGGTTTCCTGGGCGTCGAGCTGGATGCCGCCAGGAACCTGTCCAACGCGCCCGTCATTTCTCGCTCCGACGGCGCCGGGCGCGCCGCCGTCCGCGTCATCCGCGCCAACGAGGAAGTCGTCATGGCCGAAGCCGTGTGGCGCCAATTGTGTAAAATATAATATATAACGAAAGCAGCCCCATGAAAAAGACCTTGACCGATGATCTCCTGCGTAAAATCGACGCCTACTGGCGCGCCTCCAATTACCTCGCTGTGGGCCAAATTTATTTGTATGACAACCCCCTCTTGAAAAAACCCCTCCGCCTGGAACACATCAAACCCCGCCTCCTCGGTCACTGGGGGACGACCCCCGGCTTGAATATGCTCTATGTCCATCTCAACCGCCTCATCCAGAAGTACGATCTGAACATGATCTTCATTGCCGGTCCCGGCCACGGCGGCCCGGCCGTCGTCGCGCAGACCTATTTGGAAGGCACTTACTCCGAGTTGTACCCGAATATTGGCCGCGACGAGGAGGGCCTGAAACGGTTGTTCACCCAATTCTCATTCCCCGGCGGCATCCCCAGCCATGCCGCGCCCGAAACTCCAGGCTCCATTCACGAAGGCGGCGAACTGGGCTATTCCCTGGCGCATGCCGCTGGCGCCGTCTTCGATAATCCCGATCTCATCGCTGCTTGCGTCGTCGGCGACGGCGAGGCCGAAACCGGTCCGCTCGCGGCCAGCTGGCACCTGAACAAGTTCCTCAATCCCCAAACCGACGGCGCTGTTTTGCCGATACTTCACCTCAACGGTTACAAAATCGCCAATCCCACTGTCTTGGCGCGCATCAGCCGCGACGAACTGGAGCACCTCTTCACCGGTTACGGGTATCAGCCCTTTTTTGTCGGCGGCAGCGACCCCGCGTCCGTTCACCAAATGCTGGCCGGAACTCTGGAGGAGATTATCAGTCAAATCCGCCAAATCCAATCCGACGCCCGCGCCAACGGATTCCGCAAGCGTCACGCCTGGCCCATGATTATTTTCCAAACTCCTAAAGGCTGGACCGGCCCGAAAAAAGTCGATGGTCTGCAGATCGAGGGCACCTGGCGCTCACACCAGGTCCCCCTTTCCGAGTTGGCGGCCAAGCCCAGTCACGTGAAGCTCCTGGAGAAATGGATGAAGAGCTACAAACCGGCCGAATTGTTCGACACTAACGGCGCCCTTCGCCCCGATCTTGCCGAACTGGCCCCCAAAGGCAACCGCCGCATGGGCGCCAACCCGCACGCCAACGGCGGCCTCCTCTTGCAGGAATTGAAAATGCCCGATTTCCGCCAGTACGCACTCAAGGTCCCGCGCCCCGGCGCACTCACCGGCGAGGCCACACGCGTCCTGGGCGCTTTCTTGCGCGATGTCACCAAGCTCAACGCGCAACGGAAGAACTTCCGCGTCTTCGGCCCCGACGAAACGGAATCCAACCGCCTGGGATGCCTGTTTGAAACCACCAACCGCGTCTTCACCGGCGAAATCCTCAAGACCGACGACCATATCGCCCCCGTCGGGCGCGTTATGGAGGTCCTGAGCGAACATCTTTGCCAGGGCTGGCTCGAAGGCTACCTGCTGACCGGCCGCCACGGTTTCTTCTCCTGCTACGAGGGCTTCATTCATATCGTTGACTCAATGTTTAACCAGCACGCCAAGTGGCTCAAAGTCACCCGCGGCATCCCCTGGCGCCGCCCCGTCGCCTCGTTGAATTATTTGTTGACATCCCACGTCTGGCGCCAGGACCACAACGGCTTCAGCCACCAGGACCCGGGCTTCATCGACCACGCCATGAACAAAAAGGCCGAAATCATCCGCGTCTATCTGCCCCCCGACGCCAACACCCTCCTGTCTGTGGCCGATCATTGCCTGCGCAGCCGCCACTACATCAACGTCATCGTCGCCGGCAAACAGCCCGCCCCCCAATGGCTGGGCATGGACGAGGCCGTCAAGCATTGCTCCGCCGGGCTCGGCCTCTGGCCCTGGGCCGGCACCGACGGCGGCGGCGAACCCGATGTCGTCATGGCCTGCGCCGGCGACGTGCCCGCGCTGGAGACCTTGGCCGCGGTCGAATTTTTGCGCCGCGAGTTTCCCAGGCTGCGCATCCGCGTCATCAACGTCGTCGATCTCATGACTCTCCAGCCCAAATCCGAGCACCCGCACGGCTTGGGTGACGCCGATTTCGACGCCTTGTTCACAGCCAACAAGCCGGTCATCTTCGCCTACCACGGCTACCCGTGGCTGATTCACCGCCTGACCTACCGCCGCAACAACCACCACAACTGGCACGTGCGCGGCTACAAGGAGGAGGGGACGACCACCACGCCCTTTGACATGGCCGTGTTGAACGACCTGGACCGCTTCCATTTGGCCAACGATGTGATTGACAGGGTGCCGGGCCTGGGTCCGCGCGCCGCCTACGTCAAGCAGGCCATTCGCGACAAACTCATCGACCACAAGAATTACATCCACGCCTACGGCGAGGACATGCCCGAAATCCGCAACTGGAAATGGAACGCCGGCGCCAAACGAAAGAACTGATCGCTCCCGTAGAATGAGGATTCAATCCTGTTCGAGATCGATGAACCCTTTTTCCGGATTCACACCTGTCAAACGTACGGTTATCTTCTGCCCCACGTCCAGCCCCTTCTCCCCCCGCATGATCCGCCCCTCGGCCGGCACGGTCAGCAGCCGCGCAAACACCCCTTTGGGCGCCACACCCGTGACCATCGCGCTGAAGACCTGGCCCACCCGCGGCGCGAGTAAAATGGCGGCGGCGACTTTTTCCATGAACCGCTCGACGTGCCGCGCGGCCGCCTCGCGCTCGGTGCAGTGGGCGGCCAACTCCGACAGCGCGGCCTCGTCCTGCATGCGGGAAGGCTGGGCCAGGGCCGCCTTGAGAAGGCGCTGCATCGCCAGGTCGGCGTAACGGCGGTTCGGCGCGGTGGAATGGGTGTAATCCTCCACCGCCAATCCAAAGTGGCCCTCGTGTTCGGCGCCCGGATGCTCCATCACGTATTCCCCGGGACCGAGGGATTTGAGCACCGCCAGCGAAAGCTCCGGAAAATGGTCCGGGTCAGCCTGCCGTCGCGATTCCAGAAAACCGCCCAGCGCCTTGGAGTCCGGCTCCGCGGGCAGGCGCGTGCCCAGGGACGCCGCGATGGCTTGAATCCGATCCCAGCGTTTTGGCGTCCGCACGATCCGCCGCAAACAGGGCGACTGGCGCGCGCGCAGAAAACGGGCCATCGCCACATTGGCCGCGATCATGAAGTTCTCGATGATGTCGCGCGCCGCGTTTTGGCTCTCCAGGGCGAAGGATTGGACGACGTTGCCGACGACAACGGGCACACTCTCCGTATCGGCAAACGAGAGCGCGCCGTGCTCGCGGCGGAAGTCCTTCAGCCGCTGGCTGGCCTCCTGTTGCAATAACAGTTGCTCGCGCACCTCCGCCGGCGCGGCGGAGGATGACGCCGGGTTTTGCAGCCAACCGGCGACCTGCTCGTAATTCAGTCGCGCCTTGTTGCGCAGCACGCCCGCGCTGACTTCCGCGCAATCGACGGCCCCGTCGCTCCCGACGACGAACTCCATGATCATCGCCTGACGATCGGCATCCTGTCCCAACGACGTCACGTCTGTGGACAGGCGCTCCGGCAACATCGGAAAAACCGGCCCGCCCGTATAGACCGATGTCCCGTTGGCGCGCGCGTGCGCGTCGGTGGCCGAATCAACGCCCACGACGGCATCGACATCGGCGATGCCAACCAGGACGCGGATTCGGCCGCCGGGCAGCCGCTCGGCCCACTCGACCTGGTCCAGATCGCGCGACTCCGGGTTGTCGATGGACGACCACATCAGGCCGCGCAAATCGCCGGCGCCGCCGTTTTGCGTTGCCGCGGCGCGGGCGGCATTGACCTCGGCGATGACCTCGGGAGGGAAATCGGGGCAGAAACCTTCGCGGACCATGGCCTCGCGCGCTATGCGTTGAAAATCAAGTTTTTGGGCTGGCAAGTTCATTTGTTCTTGAATCGATTGCGTCTATTGCGGCCAGGCTGCGAGGGTGAATCTGTGTTTCTTGGCCAGCGCCTCGGCCGCGTCTTTCTCCACTAGCAGCGTCTTGCCTGCTTCGAAGACCAACGCCGAAATCCCGGCAGCCTGGCATGTTTCCACCGTCTGCGCCCCCAGGCACGGCAAGTCAAAGCGCGCGTCGTGACTTTCCTTGGCCACTTTGACGGCCAACGCGCCTTTGCCCCGCGCCAGTTCGCCGCCCCGGCGCAAACAGGCGTCGGTGCCCTCGAATCCCTCCACGGCCAAAACCGTGCCGTTCTTGACCACCGTCGTTTGCCCGATCTCCAGCCGGGAGATTTCCTTGGCGATGCGGAAGCCAAAAGCGGCATCGTCCGATTGCTCCCGGCTCAATTTCGGGCCGGCGACAAAACCCGGGCCGGGCATGAGCGGCCGCAGCCAGCGCACCGGTTCGATCAATTCGATCCCCTCCTTCTTCATTTCCTCGGCCAGCGCGCCAAAGATGGAATGGGCGTTTTTCTCCTTCAATCTCAGCAGCATCCCCATCGCGCGCAAATCCGGCCGGACATCAAACAAATTCCGGGGGGCGATCTGCCCCAGCATGACGCAGTGGGCGACGCCCCGCTCTTTCAACGCCGCGAGCATCTTGGAAAGCTGGCCCACTTTGAGCCAGACAATGTCATCAACCTTGCGGGCCAGATCGGGATTGGTTTCATTTTCGAAGGCGATGGCGACGAGGCGTGGGACGCCTTGGGCGCGGGCCTGCTCGGCGAAGGCCATCGGCAGCGAGCGGTTGCCCGCGATGATCCCGATCGTGTCAATCTGTCGGTCCACAATGCGAGCGTAACCGCTCCGGCGCAGGTTGTCGATGGCAGGCTGGTTCACACTCGCTGGAGTCGGGGCCGGTTACAAAAACTTGTGTCGTTTTGTAAGTGACCGCGGCAACCGCTTCTGGTAATAGTTGTTCGGGGCGGGGAAAATGCCCCGTCGCGACGAAAGGAATACGCCTATGGAACTGTACGTTTATTTGGGCTGTTTTTTGGTCGGTCTGCTTTTCACCGTCCTAAGCTTCTTCTTTGGCCACGCCTTCGGCGGCCATGACGCTCACGTCGATGTGGGCACCAGCGGCCATGCCGAAGCGGGTTATGAGCACTCCGGCCTGCCGGGCGTCTCGCCCTTCAGCCCGACGATCATCTGCTCCTTCATTACAGCCTTTGGCGGGTTCGGGATGATTTTCTGCCACGTCAGCGCCACGCGCAACGTGTGGGTGAACATGCCGCTGTCGCTTCTGGGCGGGTTGGTTATCGCGGCGGGGGTCTTTTGGATGTTTGCCGCCATTTTCCAACACACCCAAAGCTCCAGCGAATCTCACCTCGGCTCCATGGTTGGCCGCACCGCGACGGTCATCACCCCCATCCCCGCCGCCGGCATCGGGGAGATCGCTTACGTGGAGGGTGGATCGCGCTACACCGCGCCCGCGCGGGAGCAAAACGGCGCTCCTCTGGCCAATGGCCAGACGGTCAAGATAACGCGCGTTGCCGAATCCCAGTTTTATGTCTTGCCGATATAACCACAAACTCAGCCCTTAAACCCCTCAACCCAAAGGAACATCATGTGCCTAGCACCCATCCTCTCCATTCTTGACATCCCCAGCGCGGGCTGGGTCGTCACGGGCGCGGTCGGACTCGTCCTGGTCGTCTTTCTCTTCCTGGCCATCTGGGCGGCCCGTTACACCAAGGTCGGCCCCAACCAGGTGCTGGTCGTCTCCGGGCGCCGCCATCGCTACGTCGAACCGGACGGCACCGTGCATAGCAGGGGGTTTCGCATCGTCAAGGGCGGCGGCACCTTCGTCCTGCCAGTCATCGAAAAGGTCGATGTTCTGTCGCTGGAACTGCTGACCATCGACGTCCAAACGCCGGAGGTCTATACCAGCAAAGGCGTGCCGGTCAAAGTCGATGGCGTCGCGCAGATCAAGATCAAGGGCGACGACGTTTCCATTGCGACCGCCTCGGAACAGGTCTTGAGCAAGACAATCGATGAGATCAAAAGCGTTGCTACTCAAACCCTGGAGGGCCATTTGCGCGCCATTCTGGGCACCATGACCGTGGAGGACATTTACCAGAACCGCGACGCCTTTGCCTCCAAAGTCCAGGAAGTGGCCGCCGGCGACATGGCCAACATGGGCCTGGCCATCGTCAGCTTCACCATCCGCGACATCCGCGACAGCCAGGGCTATCTGGATGCCTTGGGCAAACCCCGCATCGCCCAGGTCAAGCGCGACGCGACTATTGCGCAGGCGGAGGCCGACCGCGACGCGATGATCCGCTCGGCACAGGCGATCCAAGCCGGCCAGGAAGCCAAATTTGTGGCCGACACGCGGATCGCCGAGGCGCAACGCGATTATCAAACCAACGTGGCCAGTTACCAGGCGGCTGTCAACCAGAAAAAGGCCGAGGCCGACCTGGCCTACGATTTGCAGAAATTCAAGACCGGCCAATTGGTCAAGGCCGAGGAAGTCCAGGTCAGCATCATCGAGAAACAGAAACAGATCGAGTTGCAACAGCAGGAAATCCTCCGCAAACAGCGCGAACTGGAAGCCAACGTCCAGAAACCGGCCGACGCCGAACGTTACCGCGTCGAAACCCTGGCCAACGCCACCAAATTCCAACTCGAAACCGAGGCCGCCGGCAACGCCTCGGCCACGAAGGCAAAAGGTTTCGCCTCCGCCGACGTCGTCAAAGCCACCGGTCTGGCCGAAGCCGACGCCAACAAGGCGCGGGGTTTGGCCGAAGCCTCCATTATCGAGGCCCAAGGCGCCGCGACCGCCCAAGCCATGAAGCTGAAGGCCGAGTCGTTCAAGCAATACAACGAGGCCGCGGTCATCGAAATGATCGTGCGCATCCTGCCGGAGGTCGCGGGCAAGGTCAGCGAGCCGTTGTCCAAGACCGAGAAGATAGTCATCATCAACAGCGGCAGCGGCCCCGGCGGCGGGGCCAGCAAACTGACCGGCGACATAACCCAGATACTGAGCCAGCTTCCGCCGGTGATCGAGAGCCTGACTGGCATCAAGTTTGAAAAGCTTATTGCGCAAGTGCCCGCCCTCAAGCGGGCCATGGGCGATTCGCCGGAGGCCGCGCCAGCCGGCAAGGGGTAACGCGCCAAGCCGAACGCATTGCCGTTTGATTCTATGCGCCTCTTTGAAGCCATTTTGGAAGCCAATCATCGAGCCGTCACCGGTGATGGCACGGCGGGGGTCCGGGTCGCCGATTATGCCAACGAACTGCCCGTGGTCGCGCTGACATGCATCGACCCGCGTTTGAATCGCTTCTTCCCCGGCGTCATGGGACTGCCGGAGGAGTACTTCATCTGGCTGCGCAACGCCGGCAACATCATCACCAACCCGTTGAGCAGCACCATGCGCTCGCTTGCCTTGGCGTGCGCCCTCAAGGGCGGGCGCGAGGTGGCGGTGATTGGACACACCGATTGCCAGGTGTGCAAGGCCACCGTTTCCGGGCTGACGGAGCGATTCAAGGCGCTGGGCATTGACCGCCAGCAATTGCCGGAAAACTTGACCGACTACTTCGGCCTCTTTGCCAGCGAACGGCAGAATGTCATCAAGGGTGTCGATATTATCCGCCGCAGTCCGCTGATCGGACCCAAAGTCCCCGTGCATGGTCTGCTGGTTGATGTGCAAACCGGAAGGCTGGAATCAATCGTCAATGGCTACGACGCGCTCGACCGGCCCGCGGCGCCGCCTCGCATGGAGATGCCCTCCATCGGCGCCGGCACAGGGCAATCCTCCGCCAGCGCCGGCTTTAACTTGGGCGAGATGAAATTCCCCGAATTGAAAATTGGCGAAGCCGCGCGACAGGCCGGCGGGCAAGCGGCCGAAATCCAACGGCAGTCCGATCCCATCGGCCAAAGCGCGCCCGCTCCGGCGCCTCCTCCCATAGTCGCGCCTCCGCCGCCCCTGGCGCCGGCGCGGACGATTCCAGCGCCGCCGCGGGCCATCCCGGTGCCTCCACCCATTCGGATACATGCTCCTCCGCGGAGCGGAAGGCGGTAGATTCCCAGCGGGAGAGAATGGCCACAGGCAATGGCCAGAGGAGTGGCGGAGAGAGGGAGATTCGAACTCCCGGTGCGTTTTAGGCACTCACGCTCTCCAGGCGTGCGCATTAAACCGCTCTGCCATCTCTCCACCGCGTATTGTTAATCGCACCAGAACACTCCCGGAGCAAGCCGATTCTGGAAACCCCATTGCAAGAGGATTTGGGCTTGCGGCCAAATCCAAAGTGGCGTTAATTGAATATACCCGCCGCCCCAGCGTCGGTGCTATTGAGCATGAAGACTCCAGAGTTGCCCACTTCCGCCTGGCTCGTGGTTTTCGGGACGGCGGCAATTATCGTCGTCGGCGCTTTTGCTCACTTCGATACCCGCACACAGCCGCAATCCACAGGAGAGCGCGCCACCGCCCCGGTTGCCGTTGACGAGCAAGCCGCAGGCATCCAATCGGCGGGGGAGCCGGCTTTGCCGGCCAATTTGTCGCCGGGTCTGGCGGAAATCATCCGGCTTGCCGAATCGCACGTGGACGAAGGTGTTGTCCTGGCGTTCATTCAGAATTCGGGCCGAAGGTACACGCCGACGGCGGACGAAATCCTCTATCTTTCCGATCTCGGCTTGTCCCAAAATGTTATCGCGGCTCTGTTCAAAGGCACGGCGCCCGCGGGGACGGAGATGGCGGATGACACCGGCGAGGCGCCCGTGAATGCGCCGCCCACCCCGCCTCCCGCGCCGCCGCCGCCGGACGCCAACGCACCAGTTTTCGCCAGCGCGCTTGCTTCGTATGGCGCGTGGGTTCAAGTGCCCGATTACGGTTCCTCCTGGCAGCCAACGGTGGAAGTGCTCAACCCGGATTGGCAGCCCTACCTGGACCACGGCCAGTGGCTTGACACCGACAGCGGCTGGTATTGGCAGTCGGATTATTCCTGGGGTTGGGCCGCGTTTCATTACGGCGGTTGGGTGAAGGCGCCGCCTTACGGGTGGGTCTGGGTGCCCGGCAAGGTTTGGGGGCCGGCCTGGGTTGGCTGGCGTTCGGCTCCCTCTTATATTGGATGGGCGCCGCTGCCGCCCGGCGTCAGCCTCAACGTGCTGGCGCAGTTGACCTATAATGGACATCCCATCGGAGCGGGTTTTGATTTCGGCCTGGCGCCGTCTTCGTTCGTCTTTGTCAACATGAACAATTTCCTCAGCCGCAATTTGCCGCGACGGGTTGCCACGCCGGCTCACGCGGCGGCGCTGGCCAGCGCCAGCGTGGTGGTGAACCATTATACGGTGGCGGACCACAAGGTCATCAATGGCGGCATCAGCCGCGACGAGGTGGCCGCCGCCACCGAACAGCCCGCGCGGCAAGTCGCCCTGCGTCCGGTTTCCACCCCGCCCGGGGCCGGGGCGGGCCTTGGGGGCAAGACACTGGCCGTGTACCGGCCCGATGCGGCGAAGGCTTCGTCATTGGCGTCATCAGAGTCCAGTTCGTACTTGTTGAACAAACCGTCTGTCTCGCCTACGGCGACGGAAAGTCCCGCTACGCTCGCGTCGGCCCAGGCGCTGGAACCGGCGCTTTTCCCGGGGGCGGACGCCACCGCCGGGCAACCGGTGCAACTGCCGCCATTGCGCTTTGCCACGCCGGCCCCGCCGATTGTCAATCACTACGTCAAGTCGAGCGTTGGGGAGGCGGCGCGGGTGGAGCGTCCGGAGCATCACCAATGGCGGAACTGGGCGGAAGGGGGAATGGCGGAACGTTCGCGGGGCAGCACGCCGGGCTTTGAGGGAGGCAATCGGGCAGCCCGCGCATTGGAGGCGCCCAGCCGCCCGGCGGCGCAGGCGGAGCCGGTTCGCGCGGCAGCGCCGGAGCCGGCGCGGGCGTCGGCAGCGCCCGCGGCATCGGCGTCGAAATCCTCCAAATAATATTATTGACTCATTGCGCCGTCGGCCAGTTCGCGCGCCAGCGGCCCGGCGCGGTAGAGATGGCGCAGGGCCTCCAGGATGGCCGCCGAATCGACCGAGACGGCGCGGGCCTGCTTCTCCTCGTAGGCGTAGTCCAGGGGCAGGCTTTGCAGATTGCCGTCAAATATAATTCCAACAAAGTCGCCCGCGCGATTGACCACCGGGCTGCCTGAGTTGCCGCCGATGATGTCGTCGGTGCTGACGAAATCCAGCGGCGTGCCCATATTAAGACGGGTCTTGCGCTTGACCCACAAGGGCGAAAGGTCGAAGGGCGGGCGGCCGTCCATTTCCGCGGACCTGGCGTAGAGGCCGGCCAGCGAGGTGAAAGGGGCGACGTAGCGCCGGTCTTCCTCGTAGCCTTTGACCACGCCCACGGACAGTCGCAGAGTGAAGGTGGCGTCGGGATAACCGGACATGCCATCAAGACTAATGCGCGTCCGGGCGATGGCGGCATGGGCCTGGTTTTTGACTTCGTTTTGCGCCTCGGCCACCTTGCGCAACGCGCGCGCCTCCGGATCGACCAATCGCGCCAGTTCAATCATCGGATCGCGCGCCGCCTGGATCGCGGCCGCCCCGCCCTCGTAGAGTTTGCGGCGGAAGGCGAGGTCGCGCACCCGTGTGCCGGCCAGCAATTCCCCGGCGCGAAGGCGCGGGGTTTCACCTCGAAGGATTTGGCGCACCAGGGGGTCATCGGTCCCCAGGCGGTTGGCCATGCAGGTAAGTGAATCGGCCAGGGTGAGCGTCTCCACGTCGGTATAGACCGGCTTGGCGGAGAAGAGGGCCAGTTCGAGGGAAAGGCGGCCGGAATCGGAGAATTCGCGCAGGCGCTCGCCGTTGGGCTTGGGCCGCTCGTCGCCGGCGCGGAGGAGGGTGCGCGCGAAATGAAAACAATCGGAGCTGAAGGCCAGCCCGCCTTCGAAGAAATTATATCTGACAGACTGGGCGGAGAGGGTTTTCACCGCGCCGGCGATTTTGTCGTAAGCGGCCAGAGCGCCGGCCAGATCGGGCCGGGCCGCGAGGCGCGCCTCGAAATCGGCCTCGGCCTTGATTTTGGCGCCCATCAAGTCGGGGTCGAGGAGGCCGGCCAGGCGGCCATCAAAAGCTTTGCGTGAATTTTTGACGCCGAACAACATCTCTTTGACGCGGCGAGCGTTCTCCCGGCCGCGGGCGCTCCAGGCCTCCAGCAGGACTTCCCGCCGTTTGAGCGTTTCCAAACGGAAGGGCACGGTGTGATCGCGCAGGTCCTCCAGTTCGGCGACCGTCAACATGCGGGCGGTGCCGCCGGGATTGCCCGAGACAAAGACCAGGTCTCCGTCCCGCGGGCCTTGTGCGGAAAAGCGCAGATAATCGTCAATGCGCGCGGGCTGACCGTTTTCGTAGGCGCGGAAAAGGCAGATGTCCAGGTCATAGCGGGGATACTCGAAATTGTCCGGGTCGCCGCCGAAGAAGGCCATTTGGGCTTCTGGAGCGAAGACGAGGCGCACGTCGGTGTAGCGCTTGTAGCGATAGAGGTGATAGGCGCCGCCTTCCCACAAGGTGACGACGTCGGAGCGCAGGCCGGATTGGTCGAGCGATTCCTTCTCGATTTGGGCGATGATTTTGCGCCGGGCGGCGAAGGCCGCGGCCGGGTCGGCCTGGGGCGGCACGGCGGCGTTGACGCGGGCGGTGACATCGGACATTGATTGGAGCACGTTCAGCTCGAGGTCCAGGCACTTGATTTCGTCCGACGGCGTGGAAGCGTAAAAGCCGTCCCGCACGTAGTCCTTTTCGGGGGTGCTGAGTTTTTGAAGGGCGTCGGCGCCGACGTGATGATTGGAAATGAGGAGACCGTCGCGGCTGACGAAGCTGCCCGAGCCGCCGGAATTGAAGCGGATGGAGGACATGCGCAGATGATCGAGCCAGGCGTCGGTGGCGTCGAAGTGGTAGCGCTGGCGGAGCATTTCGCGTGGCGGCTGATTGAACAGCCACATGCCTTCGTCGCCGCGCGCCGTCAAGCAGAGAGCGAGGCACCAGAGAGTGAGGGAGGTTTTTTTCATTTGAAGTTCAATCCAGGAGGCGGGGGCGTTGGTGAAAGGTTTTGAGCACCAACTCGCCAAAGATCGTGTTGGCCCAGGCAAACCAGGAGCGGGTGAACTTTTTTGGGTCGTCCTTGTTAAAGGCCTCGTGCATGAAACCGGTGCCGGCGTGGGTCTTTTGCAGCGTGATCAGACAGTGGCGGATTTCGTCGTCATCGGCGCTGGTCAGGCCCTGGACGATCAGGCCCAGCGGCCAGATCATATCCATGCCGACATGAGGCCCCCCGGGGCCGTCAGCCGCCTTGCCGCGGCAATAGTAAGGATTGGCGTCGGAGAGGACCATGCGCCGGGTGCTCTGGTAAATGGGGTCGTCGGCCTTGACGGCGCCCAGGTACGGCAGCGAGAGCAGGCTGGGAACATTGCCGTCGTCGATGCAATAACTGTTTCCGTAGGCATCGATTTCGTAGGGAAAGACTTTTGATCCCGGCTCGCGTTCGACGACCGCGAATTGGTTCAGGGCCGCCTCGACTTCAGCGGCCAAGGCCCGGCAGTCGGCGGCGGCGGTCGCGTCGCGGGCGATCTGGTCCAGCATCTCGGCCGCCTGGCGCAGGCTGACGACGGCGAAGAAATTCGACGGCACCAGGAACGGGAACATGGTGGCATCGTCACTGGGCCGGAACATGGAGAAAATCAAGCCGACCGGTTTGGCCGGGGCGCCGTAGCCGCCGCCCGCCAGGCTGTCGCTTGGGGTGCGGGTCTCGCGCTGGAAATGGTAGGGGCCGGGGCCGTGTTTTCGTTGTTGTTGACGGAAGGTTTGGAGGACCAGCGCGACGGCCATGCGCCATGCGCCGTCGAAGGGCGCGGTGTCGTTGGTTGTTTTCCAGTAGTGGTAGCCGAGGCGGATGGGGTAACAGAGGGAGTCGATTTCCCATTTTCGTTCGTGGACGCCGGGTTTCATATCGGTGAAATCGGATTTCCACGGGCTGATCTTGTTGGCGTCTTTGTAAAAAGCGTTGGCGTAGGGGTCCTTGAGAATGCAGCGGGTCTGGCGGTTCAGGACGCCGGCGATCAATTGTTGGAGTTTGGGGTCCTCGGTGGTCAGCGGAACATAAGGCCAGACCTGGGCCGAGCTGTCGCGCAACCACATGGCGTCAATGTCACCGGTGATCACGTAAGTATCGGGGCGGCCATCGAGGACGGAGAACTCCACAGTGGTGTCCAGGGTGTTGGGAAAGCAATGGCCAAACATCCAGGCCAGTTCCTTGTTGCCAATGGAGGATTGAACTTGGGCGATGACCTTTTCAACCGCGGGGCTGGTGAACTTGCGCATGGCTTCGGGAATGCGCACGGCGGGAAAGGCGGTCTGTTGGGCCCAAGCGGCGGAGCCGGCCATGAGACCGGAGGCCAGCATTGATGTTTGCGTGATAAACTCTCTTCGGTTCATGGGGATGTTGTATATCAGGCCGGCTCGCATTGCTCCATTTTTATTGCGAGGCCCCGCCGGCGCGCTTTTGCGGACGGGCCGAGAAAGGACGAAAAGGACGACAGGGACGAAAAAATAGGGGGGGTCGGCTGAGCTTGGATGGGTGGCAACGGGCGGCAATCGGTCGCAAATAGCAGCAATTGCCGGGGTTTTTGAAGGTTTTTGGCATCGTGAAAAGGGAGAGACGCACGGAGACTGCGGAGGGCGTGGAGGCTGGACCGTTGAGCGGTGGGAGGACAAAAGACGGGCGCTTGTCGTTCATAAAAAGGTGAGAAAATTCAAAATAGTGTTAATAGTTGATAAGGTTTGCTAATGGAAGAGTGGTCACGTTGCTTGCAAGTGGCTTTGGCGCAATGGGTTGGACGTTATGGAGCGGGTGGCAATCCGTTGGAAATAGAGTTGAAAAAATGGAAATAGAGCGAATTGTTGAGAGGTTGTCCTCACGGCGATGGCGGCGGGTTGGGCTTTGGCGGAGAGCACAAGAGCTTGAAGGACGGGAGCATAGGCAGGCAGCGGCCAGGGGAAGGGACGAGAAAGGACGAAAGGGACGAAAATAAGTATCTTGTGGGAGGGCGGGCATATAGTGGCAATCGGTCGCAAATGGCAGCAAATGCCGGGGTTTTTGAGGGTTTTTGGGCATGTGAAAAGGGAGGCCCGCGCAGAGAACGCGGGGCGCGGCGCGGCGGAGCGACAACCCAAAGCCCCACTTTCTCAGGAATCGCGCGCGGAGAAGGCAATCACTGTTCTTTTTTTTCTCGGCGAACTCGGCGTCTCTGTGAGAGAGAATCCATTTTGCGACGGCAAGGGAGTCCGATGTGGCGCGGAGAGCGCGGCAGCGGCGGCGGCCCGGCGGACGGCGCCGGGCGATGGACCCGCCTTCGCGAAAGCTATGGCGGACAAGCCGCCGGGCAAGCATATTTGTGCTCACGCGCAGGAGTTGATCACATTTTCACGAGGGGGAAAAACCGACTGGGGGAAAAAGCGCAGAATTTTTGAAGTTTTTTTTTGAGCCACAGATGGGCACCGATTCCGCGGGCGGATTTGGAAACGGGGACGGACACGGACTGGCACGGACGAGCACGGACGGGCGGGCGGCACAGGCGCGGATTGGAAGGCATCTCGATGGAACCAGCATGGGGGTAAGAATGTGGCGGGCGAGACGCCCACCACGGGCGACCGGGACGGATCGCGCTACCCAAAACGAGGAGCCGGCACGGTGATCGCAAGAGGGAATACGGATGCAACGCGGCTTTGATGCAACGTGTTTACGCCGCCTCGGAGTTTTCCAGCGCCTCTGTAACGTCGAAAGCGGCGTCGCCGCACTCTATAAAAGAGGCAAGATGGACAGAGAATTCCGCGGGGCGGATTTGGAAACGGGGATGGGCACGGACTGGCACGGACGGGCGGGCGGCACAGGCGCGGATCGGAAGGCATCGCGATGGAACCAGCATGGGGGTAAGAATGTGGCGGGCGAGACGCCCGCCACGGCGACCGGGACGGATCGCGCTACCCAAAACCGAGGAGGCACAACGGTGATGGAATGGCGGCGGGGGCAAGGTGTTTTGAGCGCGGGAGAGAAATCGCTTGCGGGAGGATGCCAGACTGATATAACAGCGCGCCAGAAGCCCGGAAGAACGGTGTTCGCGCGACTGGATCGCGGCGGCGCCAGGGAAAGAGGAGATCGGGAATACCGGACTTCTTTTATTGCCTGCCAACATGAGCGAAACCAAAAGCAGCGGGAATAAACCCGCCTATCCCCATCCGTTTTTGTGGGTGCTTTCGAGTTATCTGGCGATGGGGCTGATTTATGTGACGGTGGGCAGCGTTGCCAATGTGATGTTCCTGAACATGGGGATGAAAGTGCAACAGGCGGCGCTGTGGTCGAGCCTGCTGGGGTTTCCCTACACGTTCAAGTTTATATGGGCGCCAGTGCTGGAATTGTACCGGACAAAGAAGTTTTTTGTGGTGCTGATGCAGTTTCTGCTGGGCGGCGCGCTGGTTGGGGCGGCGTTCAGCCTGAAGCTGCCTGGCATGACGTGGCTGTGGCCGACGATCGTGTTGCTGGCGCTGGTGGGGTTGCTCGGGGCGACACAGGACATTGGATCGGATGGGGTGTATGTGACGACACTCAGCCCCAAAGACATGGCGAAGTACACGGGGTTCCAGAGTATGTGCTGGAACGCGGGGTATCTGCTGGCAGCGGGGCCGTTGATCCATTTCAGCGGGGTGTTGCATGAGGGTTACTCGACGCTGAGCGCATCGGCAATAGTCAATCCGCCGGCGTTGGTGGCGAAGCTGGAGGAGAAGAAGGATGCGGTGTCCGTGTTCTTGATGGGGGAATTTGAAAAATCCGCCCGCGAGGCGCTGGCCGGAGGCCAAAGATCGGATGAGCGAGAAGTTAAGGCGATCCTGGTTCAGCAATTTAACAACGTTGTGGAGGGGAAGCGCATTTTCGAGAAGGAGCGGTTTCAGAACGTCACGTTGCGGGCGCAAACGGCTGAATTGCTTGCGGAGAATCCGCAAGGGGACAAGCTGGCGCGGCTGAACCGGTTGCTATTGGAGGACGCGTACCCGTCGGATTTGTTGAGGAACGCCGCGCCGAGGGATTGGGGAAGTTCATGGATGATCATACTGACGATCATTGCGGGGGTGATGTTTGTGGCAGGCTTTTACCACAGCCGGTTACTGCCGCCGGGAGCGGCGGCGCTGGACACGCCCGAGAGTTTTGGCGACGCGATGGGGACCTTCGGCCACGCATTCGCGACGTTTTTCCAAAAGAAGGACGTGTGGAAGATGATCGCCTTTGCCTATTTTTACCGGCTGGGCTTCGGGCTGATCGACAAGATAGGACCGGCGTTTATGCTGGCGGCGCGCACGGCGGGCGGGCTTGGGCTATCGAACCAGGTGCTGGGGGACATCAACGGAACGTACGGCACGGGGGCGTTCATTGTCGGTTCGCTGGTCGGCGGGTGGATTGTGTCGCGATTCGGACTAAGGAAGACGCTGGTGATCCTTTGTCTGTGCCTGAACGTGCCCAACGTGACGTTTCTGGTGCTGAGCCAGACGCGTCCGTATAGTTATTCGGTGATTGCGGCGATAGTCACGCTGGAGAAACTGGGGTGGGGAATAGGCTGCGTTGGACATATAGTATATATGATGCAGCAACTTGCGCCCGGGCCGTACAAGACGGCGCATTACACCTTTGCCACCGCGCTGATGGGGGCGTGCATGATGTCGATGGGGGCGGTCAGCGGCTACATAGAATCGTGGGTGGGCTACCAGTGGTTTTTCATCATAGTACTGCTGGCGGCCGGGCCATCGATCCTGGTCACGATACTGGCGCCCTTTCATCATCCGGACTCGGCCGGGCCGGCCGGGGAGAGGCTGGAGGAAGCGGCAGCAAGCTGAAGAAAAGAGAGGAAGATATGCGATACGGATATTTCGACGACAAGAAGCGCGAGTACGTGATCACCGAGCCGAAGACGCCGCTGCCGTGGATCAATTACCTGGGGTGCGAGGCCTATTTCGGCATCATCTCCAACACGGCGGGCGGCTATTCGTTTTATCGGGACGCGCGGATGCGGCGGTTGACGCGCTACCGTTACAACAACGCGCCGTTCGACGTGGGGGGGCGCTACATTTACATCCGCGACAATGAGAGCGAGGAGTTCTGGTCGCCATCGTGGCAGCCGACGCGC
Organism: Verrucomicrobiota bacterium; assembly: GCA_049517295.1. Taxonomy (GTDB): domain Bacteria; phylum Verrucomicrobiota; class Verrucomicrobiia; order Limisphaerales; family Palsa-1400; genus JBEKSF01. The sequence goes on along the minus strand of JBEKSF010000005.1, from coordinate 9,383 downwards.
GGGGAGTTGGAACATTACGAGTGCCGGCACGGCATGGGCTACACGATCATCGGGTCGGAACACAAAAAAATCCAGGCGAGCACGTGTTATTTTGTGCCGCTGGGGCAGACGCTGGAAATCTGGAAGCTGCGGGTGACCAACGGGCGGAGGAGGGGAGCGAAACTGTCGATATTTTCGAGCGTTGAGTTTTGCCTGTGGGACGCGCAGGACGACGCGACGAATTTCCAACGCAATTTCAGCACCGGGCAGGTGGAGGTGGAGGAGGGGGTGATTTACCACAAAACCGAGTACCGGGAGCGGCGCAACCACTTCGCCTATTTTGCGTGTTCGGAGGAACTGGCGGGATTCGACACGCAGCGCGACACATTTCTGGGGGCCTACGAGGGCTGGGACAACCCGGCGGCGGTCCGGCGCGGGAAATCGTTCAACTCCATCGCGCACGGTTGGGCGCCGCACGGATCGCATCATGTCAAGTTGAATTTAAAGCCGGGGGAGAGCCGGGAGATCATATTCGTGCTCGGATACCACGAGAACCCGGTGAAAGAGAAGTTTGATCCGGCCAATTCCCAGACGATCAACAAGAAGAGCGTGCGGCCTGTGATCGACAAGTACCTTGACGGCGTGGAGGTGGCGGCGGCGTTCGAGGCGCTACGGGTGTACTGGGACCAATTGCTGGGGGTGTGCCAGGTGCAATGCCCCGACACGCACGCGAGGCGGATGGTTAATATATGGAACGCCTACCAGTGCATGGCGACGTTCAACATGTCGCGCTCGGCGTCGTTTTATGAATCGGGGATAGGGCGCGGGCTGGGATTCCGGGATTCCAACCAGGACTTGCTGGGCTTTGTGCAGATGGTTCCGGCGCGCGCGCGGGAGCGGATACTGGACATAGCGGCGACGCAGTTGAAGAGCGGGGGCGCGTTCCATCAATATCAGCCGCTGACCAAGCGAGGGAACAACGACATTGGGAGCGGATTTAACGATGATCCGCACTGGCTGATTTTGGGAGTGGCGGCGTATCTGAAGGAGACGGGAGACTGGAGCATATTGGAGGAGCGGGTGCCATTCGAGAACGAGGCTGGAAGCGAGGAGCCGCTGTATGAACACCTGTGCCGGAGTTTCCGTTACACGCTGGAGCGAATCGGGCCGCACGGGCTGCCGTTGATCGGGCGGGCGGACTGGAACGATTGCCTGAACCTGAATTGTTTTTCGGACACGCCGGGAGAGTCATTTCAAACGACGACCAACAAGGAGGGCAAGGTGGCGGAGTCGGTGTTCATCGCGGGGCTGTTCGTGCTTGCGGCGGGCGAACTGGCGGCCATAGCGAACAAGCGCGGGCTGAAGGCCCAAGCCGGGGATATTCTGGCCGAGGCCGCGAAAATGGAGAAAGTGGTGCAGGCATACGGGTGGGACGGGGAATGGTTCGTGCGGGCCTACAATGACTTCGGCAAGGCGATTGGGTCAAAAGAGTGCGAGGAGGGCAAGATTTTCATCGAATCGCAGGGCATCTGCATCATGGCAGGGATCGGATTGAAGGATGGGAAAGCGAAGTTGGCGCTGGAATCGGTGAACAAGCACCTTGCGACCCGGCACGGGATCGTGCTGCAACAGCCGGCGTTTTCGAGGTATTATATTGAGATGGGGGAGATTTCGTCGTACCCGCCGGGGTACAAGGAGAACGCGGGGATATTTTGCCACAACAACCCGTGGATCATCATTGCCGAAACGAGGGTGGGAAACGGCGACCGGGCTTTTGACTATTACACGCGAATCAACCCCTCGGCGCGTGAGAAGATCGGCCATCTGCATCGGTGCGAGCCGTACGTGTTCGCACAGATGATCGCGGGCAAGGACGCGCCGACACACGGGGAGGCCAAGAATTCATGGCTTACGGGGACGGCGGCGTGGACGTATTATGCGGCGACGCAATGGATACTGGGGATTCGGACGGATTATGAGGGGCTGCGGGTTGACCCGGTGATTCCGCGGAAGTGGAAGGGCTTTAGCGTCAGCCGCCGTTTTCGGGGCAATACATACATTATCGAGGTGAAGAATCCGCATGGAAAACAGCGGGGCGTCAGGAGCCTGATGGTGGACGGCAAGAGAATGGCGGGCAACCTGCTGCCGGTGAGCGAGCCGCGCAAGGAACCGATCCGGGTGGAAGCGGTGCTGGAGGGGTAGCGGAAGGAGCGATTGATACAAAGGAACACTATGCTGACAACTCGACTGGCCCTCAAAGAGAAGATCGCCTACGGATTTGGCGACGCGGCGTCTTCCATGTTCTGGAAGCTGTTTTCGATGTATTTGATGTTCTTTTACACGGACGTGTTCGGAATAACGGCGGCGGCGGTAGGGACGATGTTTTTGCTGACGCGCATTTGGGACGCGGCGTTTGACCCGTTTGTGGGAGTGCTGGGCGACCGGACGGAGAGCCGGTGGGGGAAATTCCGGCCCTACTTGTTATGGGTGGCGATTCCATTTGGGATCATAGGAGTGCTCACCTTCACCACGCCGTCATTCAGCGCGTCGGGGAAACTCATCTACGCGTACGTGACGTATTCGCTGATGATGATGGTGTATTCGCTGATCAACGTACCTTACGCCTCGCTGATGGGAGTGATGACGTCGGACGGCAAGGAACGGACGACGCTGGCAACGTTCCGGTTTATATTTGCGTTTGGGGGCAGCTTTTTGGTGCTTGCGGCGGCCGAACCGCTGGTGAGCATATTCAGCAAGATGGGCAATGAGGGGGTGAATTTGAGGCGGGGCTGGCAATGGGCGGCGGGAGTGTTTGCCGTTCTGGCGATCATACTTTTCTGGCTGACGTTTTTGTGGACGCGGGAACGGATCAAGCCGGTGACGGAACAGACTTCGTTGAAACACGATTTGAAGGATCTGCTGGGGAATTATCCGTGGTTCATATTGCTGGGGGCGGGCGTGGCGACCATTTTCTTCAACTCCATCCGTGACGGGGCGGCGATTTACTATTTCAAGTATTACCTGGGGGGAGAAAGCCCTTTTTCCATCCCCGCCTTCAATCTGACCATCACGTGGAGCAGTTTGTATTTTGTGCTTGGGCAGGCGGCGAACATCCTGGGGGTGATCCTGGCCAAACCGGTATCCGACCGGCTGGGCAAGAAGAACACGTTTTTTGCGGCGATGCTCTCGGCGACGGTGTTCAGCCTGGGGTTCTACTGGGTGGATCGGGAGCACGTGGCGATGGTGTTTGTGTTGCAATTTCTGGTCAGCGCCAGCGCGGGGGTTGTATTTCCGCTGGTGTGGTCGATGTATGCGGACACGGCGGACTATTCGGAATGGAAAACGGGACGGCGGGCGACGGGACTGGTGTTTTCGGCGTCGTCGATGTCGCAAAAATTCGGGTGGACGATTGGGGGCGCGCTGGCGGGCTGGCTGCTGGGATATTACGGGTTCAAGGCCAACGTGGCGCAAAGCAGCTTCACGCAGAACGGGATTCGGATGATGGTGAGCATTTATCCGGCGCTGGGGGCGCTGGCGTCCGGGGCATTCATGCTGGTGTATCCGTTGAAGGAATCGTTGATGGAGAAGATAGAGGGGGAACTGGCGGCGCGGAGGGGGGGCAAAGGGAACGCATGAAACATAGTATTGACGCAATGAAAACCGGGGTCGCCACGCTGGCAGCGGTGCTGGGCGCGGCCATTTGCGCGAGCGCGGCGAACTCCAAGCTGGAACACTTTATCACGGTCAAAGACGGCCAGTTGCTGGAGGGCGGCGAGCCGTTTCGCTTCATTTCGTTTGATGTCCCGAATTTGCTGGAAATCGAGGACAACGTGAGGTTTGGCCAGGAAAACCCGTGGCGGCTGCCGGATCGATTTGAAATCAGCGACGCGCTGGAAACGGTGCGGGAAGCGGGCGGCACGGTTGCGCGCACCTACGTGATCACCGTTCAACGGACGAACGATCCGCCCGGCACGCATCGGCACGTACTGGGCCCGGGGAGATTTGACGAAGAGAGTTTCCGCACACTGGACGAAGTTCTGGCGGAGGCCAACCGGGCCGGTGTGCGGCTGATCATTCCGCTGGTGGACAACTGGCCGTGGATGGGTGGGCGCGCGCAATATGCCGGTTTTCGCGGCAAAAGCAGAGACAGTTTCTGGAGCGACGCCCAGCTCATCGGCGACTTTGAGCAGACGATTCAGTATGTTCTGACGCGCACCAACACCGTCACGGGCACGCGCTATTGCGAGGACAAAGCGATACTCTGCTGGGAAACAGGGAACGAACTGCAGTCGCCCGCCGACTGGACGCGCCAGGTGGCCCGTTATATAAAGTCCGTGGACACAAACCACCTGGTGATGGACGGCTTCAACACGGCGGTGCTGCGAGAGGAATCGCTGGAGATGCCGGAGGTGGACGTCGTCACGACACACCATTATCCCGGCGGTGGGAAGGCGTTTGCGCAACTGATCAGAGAGAACGCGGGGCGGGCAAAAGGAAAAAAGGCCTACATCATCGGGGAGTTTGGTTTTGTGAGCACGGCGGAGATGCAAGCGGCAATGGAGGCCATAGCCGAGAGCGGCGCCAGCGGGGGATTGCTCTGGAGCTTGCGCTTCCGGAACCGGGACGGCGGGTTTTACTGGCACAGCGAACCTTATGGGGACAACCTCTACAAGGCATTCCACTGGCCCGGATCGGCGCTGGGCGATCCTTACGACGAGAGGGCATTGCTGAAGCTGGTGCGCTCGAATGCCTTCGCCATACGCGGCATGGCCGCGCCGGAGATTGCCATTCCCGCAGCGCCCAGACTGTTGCCCATCGCGGACGCGGCGGCGATTTCGTGGCAAGGCTCCGTTGGGGCGGCCAGTTATCAAGTTGAACGCGCGGCAAAGGTGTCCGGCCCCTGGCAGATCGTTGCGGCCAACGTGGATGAAGCGTTCACGCAGTATCGGCCGCAGTTTGCGGATGAAACCGTTCCGGCTGGAAAATGGTATTACCGGGTCCGCGCCCGGAATGAATCGGGGCTATCGGAGGCATCGAACATTGTCGGGCCGGTAGAAGCGAGGACGGCGACGCTGGTGGACGAACTGGCTGACTTGTCAAAGGTCAACGGGCTGCGCGGCGAATGGAAGATCGTCAACCGCAACTGCCGCTCGGCCCTGGAGGACGCCCATCGCGCCGCCGGAGCGGGGGGCGCGGCGCTGATTTACCGAGTGCCGGCGGCGATCGAAGGCTTCCGTGTCATTGCGTTTTTCCCCAAGGCGGAGAGCGAGGTGAGATTCTCCGTTTCCGACGACGGGAAAGAGTTTCGGGAAGTCGCGGCGCAAAGGGAGTTTTATTACCGCGGGGCGGGCGAGTATGGTTACTGGAAGGCGGTGTTGTTCCACGCGGAGAAGGTTGGGGCGGGCCGGTATTTTGAAATTCAAGTCAGCGGCGAAACGCAGATAGGGCAGGTGGAAATCTCGCATCCGGCGTTGTCGGACTGAACGAGCAACGATTTCATCTTGACTCTGCGTGTAGGGGTTTCCCCGCCAAAGAATTTTACACTTTTTGATTGATTCGTTTTGGCGAGAATCCTAGACTTCACTTTCGAGATACTTAATGAAGGCCAACACCTTCGATTTTTTCCGTGCGTACCGTTCTATACGCGGCAACCAATTGACGCGCGGAATTGGTTTGCTCATCCCGCTTTGTTTTCTGCTGCTAGGCGCGCGCCTGTACGGATTTGACGCGGTGGGCGACTTCAGCACCAATGCCAATCCCAACGGCGTGTGGAGCTACGGCTGGGCGACGGCGGTGGGCAATCCATTTCAACTGCTGGGCACCACGGTTGCCATCGAATCGGGCGCCGATGCCGGTTGGTGGAACGGCATGTCATTGCCGGATTCTTGCGTGGTGGACAAGGATTTCGTCAATGCCTTTAGCAGCGGTTCAGTTGTGTATGACCCGGACACCTTGCATACGGACCCGGAAAGCTACGCGGTGATGGTGCGGTTTACCGCCCCGAGCAACGGGGCCTGGCAGGTCAGCGGTCTTTTCCGCATACAGGACACGGGCACGCACGCGCACGATCTGACGATTATTGTCAACACGAATGCGACCAATTTCCAGGTATTTACGTCGGGCGGCGGATTTGATTCGGAATACGCGTTTGATTTTTCGACCAACTTGACGACGGGTGGAACGGTGGATTTCATCGTCAGTTGCCCCAATGGCGACTTTTACAACCTGGGAACCGGCCTGAAAGCCACCGTTACTCCCGCCGTTGGAACCACTTACACATGGACGGGAGCGGCGTCGAGCGATTGGTTCAATGCGACCAATTGGACTCCGCAGGGCACACCGGGCCCGCTGGATACCGCCGTGATTACCGGCGGCAACCCGACGGTCGGGACGGCGACGAATGTCGGCTTTGTCACGTTGGGCGGCAACGCGACATTGAACGCCACCGCCGGGCTGACGGTGTCCAACCAGTTTAATTGGGACGCGGGCAGCCTGACCGGGCAATTGATCATCAGTTCCAACGCGACGCTGAATTTGAATGCACCGGGCGGGTACCTTTACATGTATAGCGCGACGATTGTGAACAACGGGACGGCGGTGTGGGAGGGCGGCAGTCTTTACTGCAATGGGAGCACGGAGGTGACCAACAACGGGCTATGGCTGGCGCAAACGGACGACTATTTTTACGATCCTTATGGGGGCAGTCCGGTCTTTTACAACAACGGCGTGTTTACCAAGGGGCCGAGCACGGGAACGACTTACTTTTACAATGTACCATTTGACAACTCGGGAACGGTGAATGTCAACAGCGGCACGTTGAATTTGGACGGCGGCGGCGTCATGGGCGGAACGTTTTTGGCCACCGGCGACACGACGCTCGACGTTTCAGACGGCGGCTACCTTAACGGCAACTATTTGGCAGGCAGCAACAGCGAAGTCCTTATAAGCGGCGGGGCGTTTACTTACGGGCCGAGCGTCAATTTTAGCGGACCCGGGCCTAATTTGATGACGGGCGGCTCCATCACGTTGACGAACACCACCATCACCAATCTGGCCATTGACGGCGGCACCATCACTTTGACGCCGAGCTTTCAGAACGGGTCGATCACCAACCTGACGATGGTCAACGCCACGCTAATCGGGACCAACACGGTGACCGGCGCGTTCAATTTCAACGGGACGATCAACGGCGCATTGACCGTTGTGGCGGGGGCTTCCTGTTACATCACCAACCTGTCGCTGAACGGAACGTTGAACGTGGCGACCAATGCCACGCTCAATTTCGTCACCGCCAATAGCAAGAGCTTCTACAGTTCGACCGTGGTCAACAACGGCACGGTGGCATGGGACGGGGGGACGCTTTACTGCAATTCGGCCAGCACGATAACCAACAACGGGGCCTGGCTGGCCGAAACGGATGATTACCTTTACAACCCCTACGGCGGGTCAGCCGAGTTTTACAACAACGGCATCTTCACCAAGTCGCCTACGACAGGAACGACTTACTTTTATGGAATGCCGTTGAACAATACTGGGACGGTGAACGTGGAAACGGGCACGATCAACGTGGAGAGCGGCGGTCTGTTTGAGGGAGACTTCCTGGTCGGCAGCAGCGCGACGTTGATTTTTTCCGGCGGCGGCTTTTTGGATGGGACGGCCACGGCGGCCACCAACGGCGAGGTTGTGCTTAGCGGGGGCGCGTTTACTTATGGCCCCGGCTTAAGCTTCACGGGTCCGGGGGTTAACATCCTGAATGGCGGCTCGTTGGTGCTGACCAACAATGTGATCCCGAATCTCGCCATGACCGGCGGGACCGTCACGCTCGGGCCGAGTTTCCAGGGAGGGACCATCACCAACCTGACCTTGAGCGGCGTCACGCTGGCGGGGAGCAATTACCTCACCGGCACAATGCACTGGCAGGCGGGCACTCTGTCGGGGATCTTTACCGTGGCCTCCAACGCGATCCTCTACCTTGACGGCGATACCGTCGTCTCACAGTACGCCGCACTGACCAACGCCGGCCAGATCATCTGGAACGGGTCGGGTGATTGGCGGTTGATCAACGATACGGGCATTGACGGTTCGATCGACAACCTGACCAACGCCACGATTGACATCGAATGCAATCAGTCCCTCTACCCGTATTACGGCGGGCAATACGGCTGGCTGAATAACGAGGGGCTGGTGCGCAAATCCCTCAGCAGCGCCGCCACGTCGATTTCCGCGACGTTCACGAATATCGGCACGGTGGAACTGCTCACGGGCACGATCGATTTTGGTTACGGCGCCTTTGGGGGTCAATTTGAGGCGGCCAACGGAACGGCCTTTAATTTGGAGAACGGCGGTGTTCTCACTGGTTCGTTTACGGCGGGGGTGCAAGCGGTGGTTGATTTGACCGGTGGGACGTTTACGCAGGCCGCGTCGCTATCATTGGGCGGGGCCGGCACTTACGAGATGACCGGGGGCACGTTGACGCTGCTCAACAACACCATACCCAACCTCCAACTCGAGGGCGGCACCATCCTCACCAGCCCGGGCTTCCAGGGCGGGTCCATCACCAACCTGGTGCTGAACGGCTTGAGCATCAACACCTCCAATCTTATTACCGGCAGCCTGACTGTTTACGGCAACATCAACGCTCCGTTGGTGGTGGCCAGCAACGCGACACTGACGTGGAACGGCTGGCTCAGCGCTCCGCTGACGGTGGAGCCGGGGGCGACGCTCAATTGGAGCGGCGGCTACCTGGGCGTACCGCTTTACATACCGACCAACGCGGTGCTGAATCTGACGGGCAACGTGCAACTGCGTGAATGGCTGGCGAACGCGGGCACAATCAATTGGACCGGAGGCAATCCGCAGATTATCTGGGATTATGGGATATCCAATCTGGCGGGGGCGACGTTTAACGTGGAATGCGACCAGACGTTCTCGGATTACTATGGGGGCGAGTTTTTCAGCAACGCGGGCCTGTTCCGCAAATGGATGACCAGCGGGGGCACCACCTTCGATTTGGAGATGGACAACACGGGGGTGGTGGATGTGGAGGACGGTTCGGTGAATTTTCAGAACTACTCCACCAATTCGACTTCTGGAGTCTATGAATGCTCTTCCGACGCCGGCATGTATTTCAGTGGCGGGGGGATTCTGACGGGCGCATACACGGTGGCGTCAGGCGGATTCATGGATATGAGCGGTGGCACCTTTACGATCACGCCGCCCCTGTTATTCAACGGCGCCGGCACCTACGAGATGACGGGCGGGACGCTGACGGTGACCAACAGCCTGATTCCGAATTTGCAGTTGCTTGGGGGTACGATCAACTGCCCGCCGGGCTTTCAGGGCGGTTCGATCACCAATCTGACGTTGAATGGGGTCAGTATAGGCAGTTCCAACCTGGTCACTGG
>JBEKSF010000004.1:0-80330 GCA_049517295.1 Verrucomicrobiota bacterium | reverse complement strand
AAGGGAGGCCAAAGCCGCTTCCGGCACCATCACCTCGCCCGTTGCCCAACTCTTGCCCGGGAAGCGTTTGGCGATGTAACCGAGAGCCCTTCGCTTAGATTCTGGATCGGCAAATCGTATGATGACCATGACTGGAGCATACTGGCCTTTACGAACTTTGGCAAGCTTGGGTTAGGGCCAGACACACGAAAATCCGCATTGCCCTTGCGCCCGCGTTCGCCCACAATCCCTCCATGCTCGCCCGTGTTTTGTCCGCCGCCGTCAATGGAATCGAAGCCTTCCCCGTCGAGGTGGAGGTCAATTGCGGTTGGGGCGATACCGTTATTCTCATGATTGGGTCGTTTTTCCCTATTTCAAATCGGGCTTTTCGCCTGGCGGATGACCCGCCACGCCTGCCCCCTTTAAAACGGGACACCGGCACGGGAGACAATAAACGGCAGTTGCGGAGATGGCCTTGGCGATGAAATACCAAACGCATTAAGAACTACCGGCCAAAGATCAGCTGCTTGTGACGGGATTGTAGGAGGGTTTGTGACGGCAAATGTGACGGACTAAGTCCTTGATTATCAACGTTTGTGACGGTGTGACGGCTTTTCCGGGGGGTATGGGTATGCCAGGACCTCAACGGCGCCCATCCAAATGGGGGCTACCCACCGGAGTCTGTCGAGATTCTCTTTCCTGGAGGCTGGGTTATGACTATGAGTCTTACGCCCCCTCAAGTGGAGAGGAAGCCTCGACAAAGGTGGGATGCGCCCAAGTCAAGGTGACTCCGCCCAAAATCAAGGTCAGCTTGCCTCGCCCTGTTCTCGCGCCACGCCTCTTCCTTCCTTCAGTCCTTTTCCTCCTTTCCTTGCCCGCACTGTTCCACGACCCTCAGACACCAATAATCCTCCAAAACGCCAGCATGTGCTGATTTTTGCGACCCTTTGCCGCATCCGCGTCAATCCGGGTTCATCCGTGGTTCAACAATGATCTTGAAACAGATGACGGAACAGTCAATCATGCGGTCAGATGGCGCGCGGACCGACAGCCTGCGCTCCCTCAAAGGGTCATCAAGCGTGAAAATGCGCCCATTGGGCAGGACCCGTTTGCCCGTTATACGCAAGAGGAAACAATTCCACCATAACTCTATGAACCGATTGTCGATGTTCCTTGTCGTCATTGCCGGCCTGCTCTCCTTTACCAAATATGGTTCAGCTCAGAATTGGGTTCAAACGGGCGCACCGGCGTCGAACCGGATCGCAATCGCGTCTTCAGAGGATGGAGTCAGGTTGGCTGCGATTGTGGGAAATGGGCCCATTTATACTTCGGCCGACTCAGGAGGCACTTGGCACGCGAGCGGTGCATCCGTGGAATCGTGGACGTGCATCGCCTCCTCCGGCGGATTGGTCATCGGTCTGTCTCACGCCGTCAAGGATGAGGCTGCGAACATTAAAATGTCCTGAGAACTGCATTAAACCGGAGAATGAAAGAGATTTTAATGTTAAATTCATCAAATCTTAATGTTCGCGCGGTCAAAGAGAGATTGTATGACGTATTCCATGTCCGATTTGTTGCAGCTGATGGTTTCGGAGGGATCCTCCGACTTGCACATTCGCGTTGGCGTGCCGCCGGTGATCCGTGTGCATGGCACGCTCCACCGCATCGAGGGGCCGACGTTGCAGCCGCCAGACACCGAAGAGCTTATGCGCAGCATCACGTCCGAAGACCACATCCAAAGCGTGCGCGAACAAGGCGGGGCGGACTTTGGTTTTGCTTTCGGCGACATGGCGCGGTTCCGTGTGAGCGTATTCAAGGAGAAGGGCAACTTTGGCCTGGTGCTGCGGCAGATTCCCACCAAACTGCTGACGCTCGAAGAGATTGGCCTGCCGCGTCCGACGGTGATGACGCTTTTGCACAAGCCGCGCGGGTTGGTGCTGGTCACCGGCCCGACTGGATCGGGCAAAACGACGACGCTGGCCTCGATGATCAATATCATCAACGAAGTGCGCGAGGACGCCCATATCATAACGGTTGAGGACCCGATCGAGTATTATCACAAGCATAAAAAGTCTGTCATCACCCAGCGCGAAATCCACATCGACGTGCCCAGTTTCGCCGAGGCGCTGCGGCGGGCTTTGCGGCAGGACCCGGACGTGATCCTGGTGGGCGAATTGCGGGACTTGGAAACAATGGAAGCGGCGATTACGGCGGCGGAAACCGGGCATTTGGTGTTTGGCACCCTGCACACGACCGGGGCGGCCAAGACCATTGACCGAATTGTCAACGCCTTTCCGATCACCCAGCAGGAAACCATCCGCATCCAGCTTTCGACCGTGCTGCAAGCCGTCATTTCGCAGTTGTTGCTGCCGCGCGTTGACAAGCCGGGGCGCATCGCCGTGTATGAGATCATGATGAACACACCCTCTATCGCCGCGCTCATCCGGGACAACAAGACCTTCCGCATCAACTCCGACATTCAAACCGGGGCCAAGTACGGGATGGTAACGCTGGACGGGCACCTGATGGAGAAATACGCGCAAGGCATTATTTCCCGTGAGGAAGCCGTCAACAAATCGCAAGACCCCACCACAATCGCGCAAAAACTGGCGGAATGGGAAGCGGCCCAAGCCGAGTTAAGCGAGGCGCAATCGACCGACGAGATAGCGGCGTAATCTTCGTTAAGAGCGCGAGCCGGGTTTTGGGAGAGTGTCGAATTTCCTCAGGCCGGTGAACTGGCAGAAGATGCGGAAGAGGAAGAGGGGGTTGTTCTTAAAATATCGTTTCCACAGGCGCCGTGGCTCGCGGCACAAGCGGAAAAACCACTCCAAGCCGGAGCGCTGCATCCAGCGCGGGGCCTGGTGGATTTTGCCGGCGTGAAAATCGAAAGCGGCGCCGACGCCCACCATTAACGTCACGTCCAACTGGTGGAGGTGCTCGGCCATGAACCGTTCCTGTTTTGGCGTGCTCAGTCCGATCCAAAGAATATCGGGATGGGCGGCATGGACGCTTTGCTTAAGAGTTCCCTGCTCCCCGGCGGTCAACGGCCGGAAGGGTGGTTCGAAAACTCCGACGATTTGGAGGTTGGGGAATCGCTGCAATAACTTGACGCGTAGGGCCTCCGCGGTGCCATTGGCGCCCCCGTAGAAGAAATGGCGCCAACCCCGCTGCCGCGAAAGTTCCATCACGGCCAGCATCAGGTCCGGGCCGTAAACACGGTCCATTTGCTTGTGCCCCTGCAAGCGCCCGACCCAGACGAGCGGCATCCCGTCGGGAGTGCAAAGGAAGGCGCGGTTGAGGATGGACCGGAACTCGGGGTCCGACTGTGCTTCAGAGACGCCATGCACACCAGTGACACAGATGTAACCTTTTTCCTTTTTGTCCAGGGCCTCGCCGATTTTCTCCAGGGCCAGTGGAATGTTGATGGCACTGACGGCAACACCTAGAACATTGGCTCGATCTGATGGCCAGCCGGTTGCGGCGGCGGCTAGTTCGGTCTTCACAACTTGGTCCGATAAAATATCTTTCGCGGCACCAGGCAAATGACCGCCAGGACAAGGCGCCACCAGCCCGGGACATAAGCGACCGGAACACCCTTGCTGATCGCTTTCCAGGAAAGCAAGCCGACCTTCTCGGCGGAAGTGAACAATGGCCCTTTGGGCAGGTGGGCCGTCATGGGTGTGTCGGTCACGCCGGGCTTGATGGTCACCAGGCGGATGGCCGGCATGCCGACCAAGCGGTGGCGCCAGCCTTCGAGCAACGTATCCAAGCCCGCCTTGGCCGAGCCATAGACGAAGTTCGACCCGCGGCCCCGGTCGCCCGCAACCGAGCCCAATACGGCCAGCGTGCCTTGGCCCTGGCGTTGGAGCACACGGATGCAGGATGAGGCAATGACGGCGGGGCTGAGGAAGTTGACTTGCAGGGTTTGGGCCAGGCGGCGGGCGTCCTGCAGCACGGCTTCCTGCTCGGGGAGTTCGCCATGCGCCACAAGGAACAAATCAATTCTTCCCGGCAAGGCCGCCTGGACGACGGCGTCCCAGTCGATGGTCAGGTCCGAGGGGTCGGCGCAGTGGAAATCGGCGGCGACTCCGCGTGCGATCAAGTCGTCTTTGACGCTTTGCAAGCGCTGGGCGTTTCGGCCGATGAGCAGAACGCGGAGGGAACGTTCGCGCGCGGCGGCGCAAAGGATGGCCCGGGCAATGGCCGATGTGCCGCCAAAAACCACAGTGTTAAGTGAGGGAGTGTCGGTGGTCATATCGGTGCGCGCAATTAAACTGGGGCGACTCGTTTCCAAAAATCCGACGAGAAGGCCGGGTCCACTTCGGGCAGGAACTCGGTCAGCGCCGGATAGCCGGCCCGAAAATCCGCCGCGCTCATGCGACTGTCCTTGCCAGGGTAAAGGCGGCCCTTTGCGGCGCGGACAATGGCATCCAGGGTGTCGAATAAACGCAAGGTTGAAGCGCCTCGATTGGGGAAATCCAAGGCGAGAGTGATGCCCGGTTTGGGGAAGGAAAGCATGCCCGGCGAGGGGCGCGGGCCGAAAGTCTTGAGCACCGCCAGGAAGGAGGCTTCGCCTGAGAGAGCGATGGCGCGGGCCATTTCTTCGAGCGGTTGAACACCCGCCTCCTCCGGCGTCACCGACTGATACTGGAAGAACCCGCGGCGGCCGTAGATTTTGCTCCAGCCATCCACGGCATCCAACGGATAAAAGAAAGGCTCGTAGTGCTGAATGAGTTTTCGGCCCGATTTGGGAACGCGGTGAAAATAAAGGAAGTTGAAGGCCTTGACGCTAAGGGAGTTCAAGGTCCAATTGGGCAGCAAAAACGGCACGCGCAAGCCCGGCGGGCGATGAACTTTGCGAGGGGGCCTGTCGCCAAGACCGTCGGCGCGGAAATTGCCGCGGATGTAAATGCCGCGGGCGAAGCCCGAACCCCGCGCGGTGGCGTCAAACCACGCGACGGTGTGCTCCCAGGCCTTGGCCGACTCGTCCGACAGGACCATGAACTCCTTGACGCCCGTGAAGGGAATCAGCTCCACGTCAAGCCAGGCGGAGGGAGTGCGCACCAATTGAATTTCGACCCAAAGGATCAGACCCGTGAGGCCCAATCCGCCGATGGCAGCGCGGAAGGCGCGGTCGTTTTCACCCGGCCCGCACTCCAGGGAGGAACCGTCGGAACGCAAGAGGCGCAAGCGCCGGACGTGACAGCCGATGGTGCCGGCGCGATGGTGGTTCTTGCCGTGAATATCGTTGGCGACGGCCCCGCCGAGGGTCACAAAGCGCGTTCCGGGAGTCATCGGCAGAAACCATCCTTGCGGCACGACGAGTTGGAGAATATCGGAGAGCGTGACGCCGGCCTCGGCGCGGAGAACGCCGCGCTCACTGTCAAATGAAATGAAGCGGTTCAGGCCCGCCGTTCGGATCATGACGCCGCCGGAGAGCAGGCAACTGTCGCCGTAAGAGCGGCCCAGGCCATAGGCCAGGCGCTTTGTCGCGGCGTCCAAGGGCATGCGATCAGGAAGCCACCACAAGTCCAGGCACGGCGAGCGGACGGATTGCACGCGACCCCACGATTGGAATTCATCGACTCTCATCGGAAATGGGCGGTCATGGCGACATAAAAGACCAGCGCGCCCAGGGCGGCAACGATCCAGGTGACGCGGTCGGTGATGGCAAAGACCACTGGGTCATCGCGCAATTCGCGCCTGCCTGCCAGCAGCCAGACGCGAATCAACCAGTAGAGCAATAACGGGCATAAGAGCCAGAAGACCGTCGCGTGGGAATAGAGGGTGCGGAAGGTGTCGCTGTTGACATAGAGACCGAGGACTAAAACGGCCAGGCAGCCGCAATTGACGCCCACGGCGGCAATCATGGCGTAATCCTCGCGCACATAACCGCGGGAGACGTTGGCGCGGCTGCCGTCAGAGAGACTGGTCAGCTCGACGTATCGTTTGGCCGCCGCCAGGCTCAAAAAAAGGAACATGGCAAAGGCGATAAGCCACGGCGACAACTGCACGGGCGCCACCACCGCGCCGGCGACAATCCGAAAAACATAAAAGCCGGACAATAACAGGATGTCAAGAATCGGAACCCTTTTGAGGCTGAAGGAATAAGCGGTGGTCGCGGCGAGGTATCCCAAAAGCAGAGGCAAGGCCTCCCCTCCCGCCGCCAGGCAAAATGACACGGCCAGCAGCAGACAGAGCGGGATCGCCAAAAACGCATCGGCTATGGGCAGTTCGCCCGAAGCAATCGGGCGCCGTCGCTTGTCCTTGTGCCGGCGGTCCGACTGGATGTCGGCCAGATCGTTAAGGAGGTAAACGGCGGAGGCTCCGAAACAAAGCGCCAGGAAAAGGCCGGCGAGCTTCCACCAGGCGTCCGCCTGATTCCAGACGTGGGCGGTGAAGAGGGGAAGAAAAACCAAAGTATTCTTGACCCAGTGTTGCGGGCGCAAGGCCCGGAACAAGGGGCGCAAACTGCCGCGCGGGCCGGTCAGAGTGGTGGCCGAATCGCGCTTTGAAGCCCAGGCGTTGAGAGCCGGGGAGGGCCGCACCAGGTAGGCGCGCCGGCCGGCCTTCCACACCGCGATGTCGGCCCTTGAATCACCGACATAATCAAAGCCGGCGCGTCCGAACTTTTCGACCAGCAAGGCGGCTTTGGAGCGGCCTTTGAGGTTGGTCACGCCGTCGCTGCCGATGGCCTGGTCAAACAATTTCAAGTGGGCGGCCACGGCGTCGGCAATGGATTGATCGGCGGCGGTCACGAGAATGGTTTTGCGTCCGGCGGCCTTCTGGCGGGAAACCCAGGCGAGGATGTCGGCGTTCCACGGGAGCGAATCGGGAGGCAAGTTGGTGCATTGGGTCAATTGCCGTTTGACCCAGGCGCGGCCACGCCAGAAACCGCAGACAATGCGGGCGAATTGGGCGGGGTGGCGGAAGAGCAATTGGGCCGCGCCCTCCCAGAAATAATCGGTGTTGACCAGGGTGCCGTCCAAATCAACGCACAAAGGAACGTCTTTGTCCCCCGCCGTCGATTCGGTCAAAGGGCGCGGGGACGGCGCATGTTGCGGTTGAACGTCTTTGGTCACGATGTCACCTTATGCAGGCAGCATAAAATCAGAAGCCGGATGAGGAGTCGAGCAGATTGAAGCGAATGGTACATCCCAGGGTGTGAGACAAAATTCTTCAGGTGACGAGAAAGGGTCCCCTCTCTCCGGCTCTCTCCCCGCACGCGGGGAGAGAGGGCAAACGTGGCCCCAAAGGAGTAAATTGGGTCGCATATACTTCTGTCTCGCAAAAACCGGCCGGCGAAGAAATCTGTCTCACACCCTACATCCCACCTTTGTCGAGCCTTCCTCTCCACTTGAGGGGGGTTCATAATCATAATCCAGCCTCCAGGAAAGAGAATCTCGACAGATTCCGGTGGGTAGCCCCCGTATGGATGGGCGCCGTTGAGGCCTTGGCATACCCATACCCCCCGGAAAAGCCGTCACACCGTAACATTCGTTGATAGTCAAGCACTTAACCCGTCACATTTGCCGTCACAAACCGTTACTGATGCCGTCACAACGCAAGAAACGGCCCAACGCGAAGAGGGGGGGGAAATCAGGCGCGGGGACGGAAAGGACACGTTTGGGCAACAATTTCGGGAGTTGAAATCTCGACAGAGGTGAGATGCGGCCTTGACGGATGACGGATGCGGCGCGAAAAAATCGTTTGTGTTCAGGGACAGGACGTTCCAAAATATCCATCGCATCGCCTTGAAATCGGAAAGTTAAACAAAGCGGCTGGGCGGGACCGACACATAATTTGAAGATTTGCTACTCCATCGCCGACCAGACATTCGAGCACAGCAAATCCATTGGCATTCTCAACGTCTCGCTGGGTCTGCTGGCGGCGCTGGCGCGGCAGCCAGGGGTTGAAAAGCTGGTGGTATTGGCCAATTCATCCCTGCCGGCAATCCCGGACGAAACGGGAAAGATTTCCCGCGTCAACTGCGAGTTGCCCCTTCGCGGCAAATTGAGCCGAATGCTGTGGGACCAATTGGTCCTGTATCGCGCGGCGCACAGAAGCGGGTGCGACTGGATATTCCTGCCCAAAGGCTATGCCTCGTTTGTGCGCAGGCCTCCACTGAAGATGGCCGCTTACGTTCATGACGCCATGCAGGAGTTTTATCGGGATCATTATCCCGGTTCATTTTCTCGCGGGGAGGGGTGGTATTTCAGAGAGTGCCTGAGAGCGACGTTGAGGCGATCGGCAAGGATTTTCACCAATTCCGATTTCACGCGCGGTGAGGTGCTGCGCCTGGCCAAAGCGCTGGGGATTACGCCGCCGCCGGTTGACACTGCGGGGATTGGGTTTGCCGGCTCAAAGAGCGGCGGCGCCAAGCAGAATCAGATCATGGTGATAATCAGCCGATGGCCGCACAAATTGACGCGGCAGGCGGTGGATTTCGTGGCTCGATGGCAACGGGAGGTATCATACTCCGGCCTGATTCAGTGGGTCGGCGATCTGCCGGAGGGGGTCTATCTGCCGGAGGCGCCCAAGAGCCGACATTCCCGGCGGGTGCCGGAGGCGGAGTATTTGTCGATGATGGCCGAGAGCCGCGCGCTTGTTTATTTCTCCGAGTACGAGGGATTTGGCATGCCGCCTGTGGAGTCGATTTTGCAGGGCACCGCGCCGGTTTATTCCTCGATTCCCGCCATGTCCGAAAGCGCGCTGGGATTGGGGTTCCCGTTTGTCAACGGCAACTATGAGAGTTTCTCGTCGGCAATGAGCCAGGCGCTTCAATGCCCGCAAAACCAGCTTTCAATCTGGGCGGAATCGTTGCTGAAACACCACCATTGGGAAGGTGTGGCCAGCCGGATAGTTCACGGGCTTCAAAACACGAGGGAAGAGGCTAGCACCTTGACCTGACACAGGTCTTTGATGCTTTCACCCGCGGCACGCTAAGACCATGCGTTGAGGGGTCAGCATTTGGTGACACTCGTTATTTTTGGATCCGACAATAAACAGCATCGTAGTACCATCCGAGACCATGCTTGCCTCTGAAGCGAACGGTTTTGCAGCGGCGAAAGCCGTGGCCCGCCAGGAACCTGTCGAGATCAGCCAGTTGGCAACAGCCCTTGTACACTTCGAAATCCGCCGCCTCGGTCTTAATGAACTTGAAATTGGGAAGAATGTCTTGGGCCCCCTTTAGAACCAGCAACTCGGAGCCTTGAGTGTCCATCACCAACGCATCGTAAAGCGCCAGATCGATCCGATCACGTTCGATCAAGGTCGAAAGTGAAACACTCTTGAGAATCTGAGTTTTTACATAGGTAACGTCCGTCCATATCTCTTTGTGTTTTGCCAGATCGAGGATGGACGAAGACTCTCCATTATTGCTGCTGACGTGGAACGGGTAATCTTGATCATCCAAATCGGTGATGAGCCGGCACAGGGCTTTTTGTTTGGGAAACGGCGCGATGGCCTTCACCAATTGGGCAAAGTATTCTTCCATCGGCTCAATCCAAAGCACATTCAGTCGGTGCTCGGCATAAAGCTCCCGTTCTTCACCCAAATGTCCACCAACATGAATAATGCCGGAGATCTGGGTCAGAAAAAAGTCGGCACCGGGTTTTAACCGGCGGACGAGACGATAAAAAGCTCGCTTCAACCCGGTTTGCGGTCTATTCATCAGAGAAGGTACGGTTGATTATCCAGTATATGCGACAAAAAATACTAATTCCGAGTTCTTGCGGTCAAGCCGAAACGAGGCTGGTTTGCGGAAAAGGGCGCATTTCGACACGACCATAATGGGAATGCAAATACATGGGGCCGAGAATGTGGCTGGCGAGACGCCAGCCACGGCGACCGAGACGGTCGCGCTACCAAAGCGAGGAACCGCTACCGTGATGGTATGGTGGCAGTGTCAGGGTTTTGAAGCGTGAGGCTAAAGCCGTGAATTCGATTGAGGCGGACGTTTGTTCGCGGAAGCATGGACCGTTTCGGTCGGCGCAAACGTGGATTGCCGGGCACCCCGGAAAATCCGGCACGCTGGCGGGTTGGTACCAGCAGGGCTGCGGCGCCTTGGGCCAGTTGATAAGTTTTCCCCTCGTGGTCCATCGATTGTCCGCGGTAGATGCGGGGATATGGTTTTCCTTTCAAGGCCTTTTGGGCGCGATAAACCTGGCTGATTTCGGCTTGACGTTCGTGCTGACACGGCAGGTTGCCTATTCGTTACGTCTTCGCGAGAACACAGCAATGGCCGATAGCGATTTTATCGTTACCCAACCCGGTTGGAAAGGCGTCGCTGAAGTCTATTCCTTAAGCAAGAAGCTTTTCCACGCGCTGGGCATTGTGGCGGCCCTGGCTTTGGCCGTCATTTACCTGGTTGTCAGCAATTTTGGCAAGCTGGCGCAGGACGCGAGCAGCCGGACGCTGGCCGCATGGTGTTTGCTCGGATGCGGAACCATCTTCTCACTGCAGGCCAAGTCAGGCCAAGCCGTCGTTGAAGGGGTGGCGAAGGTTTATTTGACTCGATTTCTTATCGGGACCTGCCAGCTTTTGACCGCAGCCGGCGTCATCGCCTGTTTGCTCGCGGGCGGCGGAATGGTGGCGATGGCAGCGTCGGTCGCCGCAGTTTCGGTGATTCAATGGCTGGCGATGGGCGCGATTGCCGCCCGGCAAGGGTCGCTTTCGCAACTCAAAGGCGTGCGGCCATCCCCCGGGTTGCTCCGCAAGCTCGTGCGGGTTGCGGTGCCGATGGGCGTTCTGAACCTGAGCGCCTTCCTGACTTCCTCCATTCAAGTGCCGCTGCTAGGATCGATTTTGGGGCCGCTGATTGTCCCGCCATTCTACCTGGCCCAGAAAATCGGCCAGGCGCTGAACATTGCGGTGACGCAGTTGATCGGCCCTCAGACTCCGCTTTTCACGCATGAACTTGCCGACGGCAACCAAACGGCCGCCGTACGCCGGATGAAAAGGACATTGCTCTGGGCAACGATATCAGTGGTGGCGGCGAACCTGTTTTTTTTGTTCGCCAGCCCTCCACTGGTGAATCTTTGGGTGGGGCCTGGCCGGTACATCGACGCGAGGACCTTGATTTTGATGAGCTTTGATTATTTTCTGCTCGGCGCGACGGTTGCCTGGGCGCAATTCGTCTTTGCCGCGGGACGCAATCCGTTCGTCTATTCCACTGCCATCAGCGCGGTTCTGAACGTGATGTTGATCTTCCTTCTCTGTCCTCATCTGGGCCTGGCAGGCATCCCTTTGGCGACCTTGGGTTCCGGCTTGGTCACCAATTATTGGTATGTTCCTTTACGCGGATTAAGGCTAATGAGAGAATTGCGCCCAAGGCAATGAACGCCATCGAATCTTACTACAGTTACCAAGCCGTGGCACGAGGGTTGACCTCCGATGCGGCGGTGGAAGAACTGACGAATATAATGTCGGGAGTCTATGACCGGTTGCTGCCGCGCTGGCTGCCGTCTGACCGCAAAGCCGAGATCTATGAAGTGGCCTGCGGGCCTGGAATCATGCTGCGCTACTTGAAACGGCGTGGATATACCAAATTGGGAGGAAGCGATTCATCGGCAAGCCAAATTGAACTGGCGCAGGCGGGGGGACTGTCGGTGGTCGTGGGGGATTCGCTTGAGGCCCTTAAAAGGCGCTCCAGGGAAAGTCTGGATTGCATCATCGCCATTGATTTTATCGAGCATCTGGCGAAGGATGTGTTGGTAGAATTTCTGGCGGAGAGCCATCGAACGTTGAGGAAAGACGGCCGCCTAATACTCCGCGCGCCCAATGGAGACAGTCCGCTGGTGGGACGCAATCTATTCAACGATATTACGCATTATTGGGCCTATACATCAATCGCCACCGAAGCGCTACTGAAGATGGCCGGTTTTCAGAGGGTTGAATTTGCCGATGAATGTCTGGCCTCAATTCGGCAATGGCGCTGGATCAAAGTGCCACTGATGAAGTGCTCGCAGGCGTTGCTTCGCGCCTTAATTCGATCGGCGACGAGAGAAAACGTACAGGTTTTGGGTTCGTCAATTTATGCTGCTGCCTGGAAATGAACCGTGAATCCAGCCCAAGTTACGTTCTGGTGACCGATGCCCCGCCATTAAAGGAAGGAGGACATGGGTGCTCGGTTTTAGCATGGAACTGGATTCAGGCACTGGGAACAGACGTAAAACTGGTCGTCACTCACCGGTTGCTGCCTAATGTGGAGTTGGACACCGTTTCCGGGGGAGTTCCCACCCCGGCAATGTTTTATCCCGACCTGGCACGAATACGAGGCGTCAAACGCTTTGGATCTTTCAAATACCTAATGGAGGTTGGGATCTTTTGGCTGTACGGGGGCCGGATTGCCAGAGCCATCACGGCCAGCGGCGCGGAACGTATATTTGGTTTTTTTGGCGCAAACCCCTACTTTTTGCCAATGATCAAGCTCATTGCCTGGCGAACCGGCTTGCCATTGGATGTGTATCTGGTCGATGACCTGGAGGAGTCGTGTCGAAAGAACGGCCAAATGGCGTTGGCGCACTGGACACGGTGGTACGAGCCGCGAGCGTTGCGGCGGGCAAACCGGGTGTTCGTAATCAGCCCCGGATATGTCGAGCATTTGCAAGCCAAATACGGAATTCACGCAGAATGGCTGCCGATCGCGTTTCCGGCCGACGATGTCAATTACTCCCGGTACGCGCCCAGTGATCCTGACGTTCGTACCGTGGCGTACATTGGCGCAGTCAACCCGCTTTATTCAGGGGCGTTGAGAGAGTTTTTGGCCGCGGTGGCAGAATGGAACAGAAGGGAAATCCGCTTTAAGATTAATGTAATACTATTGACGTACACGGAGAGTGCGGTGCTAGAGAAAGATTTGGCCGGGTACGGGTATTGGGAGGCGCGTTACCGGCTGGAGACTGAGGAACGCGGGGAGGTGTTGAGAAGGGCCTGGGCGGTTTTCCTGCCTTATGGTTTCGAGGAACCGATTCGAACGATGGTAAGCACTTCCTTTCCGGGGCGCCTTGCCGAATGTATGACGGCCGGCCGGCCGTTGTTGGTTTACGGTCCGGCGTATGCGTCATTGCCGCGTTATTTTCTTGAAAACGGCCTTCCGCTGTGCGCGCAATCGCGAAGTGAATTGGAAACAAGCTTGAGAGAGATTGATCGACATGACTCACCGGAGTTGATTGAGAAATATCAGGCGGTTTTGACGCGGTATCATTCAAAAGAAGCCATCCGCGCGCGCTTGCAAATCCGGCGGTGTTCAGCCGACACTCCGACGCACCTTTAGAGCCGCCATGCATTTTGGAGTACGAACGAAAATTCGAAAGTGGGCGGCGAAACGAGCAAACGCGAGAGCGCTTCCTAATGCGCTCAAGCAGCGTTTGACCCTTGAAAAGCTGGAGGCGCAAGGCTTGTCACGAACCATGACATATCTCTACTGCGACTATTATTTCGATCATTTTCTTCCCGAGATATTCAGGAAGCATCGGGCCTATTTTGCGGCGTGCGGACGAGGTTTCGGGGAGGACGCCTTTCATACGATGTGGTACTTTTTGTTTGATCGCTTTCGGCCCGCGAAGGCTCTCGAAATCGGGGTTTATCGTGGGCAGACCACCACCTTGATGAAGCTGTTGAGCCGGTACTTCGATAGCGAGTGCGCCGTGGGGTGTCTTTCGCCATTCAGCGCGTCAGGTGATGCCGTCAGCAAATACGCCGCATGTGTTGATTATTATGAGGATGTCATTCATAATCACGAGCAATTTGAACTGCCGTTGCCGGAGTTTTGCCGGAGTTTTTCCACCAGCGATGAGGGTATTGCCTTTATCCAATCCCGTTGCTGGAACCTGGTGTACATCGATGGCAACCATGATTATGCGGTGGCCAAAAGCGATTGGGAGCACTGCTCCAATGCGCTTGCCCCCGGCGGAATTATTGTCATGGATGATTCAGCGTTGCATACGGATTTCAAACCGCCGCCACTGTCAACCGCCGGACATCCGGGACCATCAAAAGTGGTGGGGGAGATCGACCCCGCGCGATTCCAGGAGATATTTGCGGCAGGCCATAATCGGGTTTTTCAACGAATCGACTGAAGCAACATGCGTGTTTGCATCGTTCCCGAATATCCGATGAGCCTGATGACGGGCGGCCTGCAGGTTCAGGCGGTCGAGACGCGCAATGCGCTTTCGTCTTTGGGTGGAAATATGTCAGCGGAGCTTTTTGATTGGTCAAAGACGGGAACCCCTTGTGATCTCTATCACTTTATTGGGTTTCCCGGTCATTTGCATCGGATCGCCGAACTGGTGCATCAAGCGGGGCGGCCATACATTGTGACGATGCTGTTCGGCGGGGTGCGCAGCCCATTTCATCTGCGGACGGCGGCGGCGCGGCGGTTGGTCAGTTCAAGATTATTGGGCAAAAGGGATCGGGATAATGCGATTTTGCGGGCCGCGTATGTTGTTACGATTACCGAGGCCGATGCCGCAGCAGCCCATATTATTTTTGGAGTCGCAAAAATAAAGATCGAGGTGGTTCCCAACGGGGTGCCAGAGGATTTTTTTGAGTGCTCACCCACGGCGTGGCAAAATGCCCATGGAAACAACGGGTTCGTTTTGTGCGTCGGGGCGGTGCAACAGCGAAAAGGCCAGCTTCTGCTGGCGCAGGTGTGCAATCGCCTCAAGCTGCCCCTGGTTCTGCTGGGGCCGGTCTTGCCAGGCGAGGCGGAGTACGCCCAACGGGTGGGCGATGCGATGCGAGAGAACGAGGCGCTGGGCGGCCGGTGGTTGCAGCACTTGCGCAATGAAGACGCGCTGCTGCTGTCGGCTTACGCGGCCTGCCGCGTTTTTGCGCTCCTCAGCAACGGCGAGACACAACCGCTTAGTATAATGCAGGCCATGGCGGCGCGAAAGCCGGTCCTATTGCGGGATGCACCCTATGCCGACGATGAATTGTTCAGGCGGCTTCCACGAGTCGCTTCAACCGATGTGTCCGTGGTGGCGGCTGCGTTAAAAGAGATTTGGCAAAATGGGAAGGCGACGGAGCTTTCGCCGGATTATAGCTGGCAGAGCGTGGCCCGGCGCTTGCAGGTGATTTATGGCCGGATATTAAAATCGAACCAATGACATGTCAGTATGTTGTTTTCAGTCGTAACGCCGTCGCTGAATTGCGGGGAGTTCATATCGAATAATCTCGCCTCCGTGCGCAAACAAGGCTTCGGCCCCGGCGAACTCGAACACTGGGTCATCGATGGCGGTTCGACCGATGGCACACTGGATATCTTGAAGCGGGAGCCACAGGTGAAATGGATTTCCGAGCCGGACAAGGGGCTTTCGGACGCGGTGAACAAAGGCATCCAGAAGTCAAAGGGCGATTGGATTATCTGGCTCAATGCCGATGATTTATTGGCGGATGAGGCCTTGAAAGTTTTTTTGGAATACACGCGGCGTCAACCGGACATTCGGATTTTCTGCGGTGACGAGACGATTCTTCGGTACGATGGCTCGGTTGAACAGACGGTGCCCGGTTGGGATTACAACCTCAAAGATTTATTGGGCACGAGGACGGGGATGAACCAGCCCTCGACCTTTGTCCACAGCGAAGTCTATCAAAAAGTCGGCCTGCTGGATGTCGCGGATCGGTACGCGATGGATTATGAATGGCTGGTGCGGGCGATGCACCATTATCAATGCGTCCCCATTCCCGAGGTGTTGACGTATTATCGCCGGCGGAAGGACTCGATTACAGACGCGCACCTGAACAAACAGTTTGAGGTCTTTCTAGCGATTCGGCGGAAATACCGGCAGCCCTATCTGTCGAGGGCGGAATTTCGGATTCGATTTTATCTCTATACGGAGCCGTTGAGACGGATTCGGTGGATTCGCCGGGTTGTGCGTCGCTTCAAGGGGCTATTGGGTGTTCCGCCCCTCAACCCAATGAATTGATGGCCTCTCCCATTGTCAGTGTCATTGTGCCTACCCGGAATCGGCATCATCTTCTGCCGCGAGCCCTGGGCAGTCTTTTTGCTCAGACCCTCCCGGATTTTGAGATCGTTGTGGTGGATGACAACGAACCGGGGAACCGCGTTGGCGCCCAGCCGACTCTGGCGGCCATATTGAAGGATCCGCGTGTTCGCGTGGTCGAGCACGATTGCCCCCGGAACGCGGCCAGCGCGCGTAATTGCGGCTTGCGCAGCAGCCGGGGCCAATGGATCACCTACCTGGACGATGACGATGCGTATCATCCCGCGAAACTGGAAAAGCAATTGCGCGCGGCGGAGCGGAGCGGTTTGCCTTTGGGGCTGTGCGGTATGGCTGTGAACCTGCCGGGCCGGCGCCGGCTGCGCCAAGTGGGATGCGATTCTTTTGTCGGCGCCGAATTGTTGCTCTCGGCTATATCCGGAACCGTGTTCATTTTTCACCAAAAGACGCAACCGGTGTTCTTTAATGAGGACTTGGGCGCGGCGGAAGATGCCTATTTTTTTTTCACCTTGGTCAGGCATTTTGGGATCGATCGGGTCTTCAACGTAGCTGAACCGCTGGTCGAGATATATCCGCAGGCAGGGGCACGCGTTAATTTGAATGGCCTGGCACTCTGGCAAGCGAGCCTGGCTATTTACCGGGAGTTTGCGCCGGCCTTTGGCGAAAAGGCGGCGAGTGCCTATTTAACGCGGGCGGAACTGCAATACTGCAAATTTCGGCCGGGGGGGTTGCGTTCGATGCCAGGGCTAGCAGTTCGGCTTCTCCGCGTGCGCGGATGGAGGGAATGGCGTCTTATTCTCAATGCGTTTCTGTTCAAACTTCCGCTGACGCGCCGGTTTGTGGTTTCCTGAAACCTAAACGGCACGTGCCAGTGTGGGCTGAGCAAAGACCGGCGGGACAGCTTTGGCTTTTTTCTTTTCGGCGAGCTTGACGTTCGTCGTGAGTACCCCCAAACCGAGCAAGAACCATATAAAGGGACTGTTCAAATCCGTTCCAATATATATCGCACACGCAAAACTGAGGAGGTGGGCGCACACGAAGCAATGCATCTCCGCCGCCACTGGATCGTCTCTATGGATTTTGGCGGCACGGCGGGCGTTGCCCATGATCTGGCTCGACAGAATATAAACAAAAAGCAACGCTGCCGGAATTCCAAATGCCAACGCGCAGGCAATGTAGCCGTTGTGAATGCCGCCGGTGGCAAGATCAATATCGAAGACAGCCTGATCCAGTTGGCTCGGGTCGGCAAACTCGAAGGCATTTTCCAGGCCACCGTAGCCTCTGCCAATAATCGGATGCTCTTTAATCTGGATCGCCGCCAGGTCCCACTGAGTCTCGCGCCATTCCATTGTTTCGCCAGCGCGGGTACTTAACGCCAGCTCCGGGCTGATTAACGCCAGTGAGCGCAGAAATCCGGTGTGGGGAAGGCGGCTTAAAGCCGGCCCGCCGAAATAAGCGGCCAGGGAAACGATCACGACCGAACTCGCAATGGTTGCGGCCTGGCGGGACTTTCCGCGAAGGAAGGGAATAGTGACAACGATGATGAATGCCATGCCCAAGCTGCTCCGGTTCCCCCCCATGATGACTGCGGCAATGGCGAGAAGGACAATTCCCCACCATTGCACGCGATTGAGCTTGAGGAGATGGGGAAGCAAAGCCAGGGAAAGCAGGATGAGGCCAAACTCCGGCAGGGCGACGAAGCGCAGAAAGCCGTTGTCGAAAAAATCGACAAACATTGACCCGTACGTCAGCACGAGCGTGGCAATCCAAACACTCTTGCTTAACGAGAAGATGATGAACAGCAGCGAATAGGCGATGCAAATTCCCGCCATCCAGCGCATCAGCGTCAGGAACCCCGCGCGGTTGACGACAAACCGCCCCAGGAAGAAGAGCAGGCCAAAGGAAATGCCGTAATTAAGGTAGGCGCGAAATCCGGTGACGTTTCTTCCGAAGCCCATCACGTTGGGAATGGACGGCTTCATGCAGTATCGCACGAAAACCCAGGCGAAGAAAAGTCCCATTGCGAGAGTTACGGTGTTTATCGACGTGGATTTTAGCTGCGGCGCCAACCCATGTTGGAGCCAGTATTTCAGGATGCAAGTCCCCAGGGCAAGGAGCATCAGCGGAAAATTCCAGATCAACGGCAGGGGGACGGTAAATGGCGTCAAAAGGCCGAAGACGAGCAAAGGGATATAACCGGGAATAACCAACAGGGCCGTAAAAACGACCAACACGGACAATAAGATGATTGAACGGTAACTCTCCGTCGCGATGCCGTAGCCCAGGCAAACCGCCAGGGCAACCGCGCCGCCGAAGAGGGCAAAGATTTTAAGTTGCCGTGGACTCATTGCAGCAACGGCCAATGAACGCCTTGTGAGCGTCACCGCCGAACGCAGGCATCATTTCACATCAATGCGGTTGAATCCAGAACTATTTTTCGACCGTCGAATTAAAAGCCGCTCGTCCGCAGATTGAGCTTTAGTGTGCGCAGCATCCCCCTTTAGCGTGATGCTTCACAACTAAAAACGCATCCGCCGCAAACCGGCTGCAGTAAGCATCAATCATCTCACCAGACATCTTCTTTTCGAGGTGGCCCCCGCCGTTTCTTATCACCCTTTCGACGTCCGCGGGCCGCACGCCGTACATTGGAATATGCGGTTCGCCGCCCCGGTACTTAATCGCCCAGCAGGCCTCTGCAAACCAGCTTGGAAACAACGCTCGCCATCCATGGGAATGGATGGTCTGAAAGTAAGCGACCCCGCCGATTTTCAGCAAATCCATGAATTCAGCAATGTAGAGGAGCTGATCCTGGGGTGGAATATGTTGCAGCACTATTGCCGAATAAATGAAATCAAACCGGTTTTTCGGGAAAAGGCTCAGATCTGTTTTGACATTCAAATGATATTCAACCTTCTCCGGCCGCTTGTTGAATTCCTGCGCCTGTCGTATCATGGAGGCGGAAACATCCACCCCATCAACTCTTTCAAAATGTTCGGCCAACGCTTGCGACAACCTTCCCATACCGCATCCGAAATCCAACGCCGTTCCTTCTTTTAGGGTCACTCCGGCGTCCCGGATGGTGCAA
Source organism: Verrucomicrobiota bacterium (assembly GCA_049517295.1). Classification (GTDB taxonomy): domain Bacteria; phylum Verrucomicrobiota; class Verrucomicrobiia; order Limisphaerales; family Palsa-1400; genus JBEKSF01. The sequence continues at coordinate 61,301 of JBEKSF010000004.1, read as the reverse complement.
AGAGCGCGGCTGACTTCCTCCCGTCCAGTCGCAAAGAATTCTTCCGGCTTCCACTTCCGCCCGCGTTTCTCTTCGGCTGTCAGTACGGCCCACATCGGATCGCTTTCGCCTATTTCGGTCCAAATCTTATGCGCTCTCTCAATATTCATTCTTTAACGGTACCGGAAACGAAGCCTGCCTGTCCAACTGTTTTGAAAAACGGCTCAGTCCCGCACGTTCGCATATTTCGTTTCTACGCCTTATCCGCCACGACGGCGCGGCACATCTCCTCGAGCATCCGGGGTAAATCGTAGGCATATTTCCAATGGGGATAATGCGCCTGGAATTTGCGCACGTCGCTGATCCACCAGACGTGGTCCCCGACGCGGTTCTGTTCCAAATAAGTCCACTGCAGTTTCTTGCCGCTGATGCCTTCACAAAGATCAATCGCCTCCAACATCGAGCAATTGCTATGGCGGCTGCCACCGATGTTGTAAACCTCGCCACACCGCGGGGCCGTGAAGAACTCCCAAAAGGCCTCCACAAGGTCGTGGCTGTGGATGTTGTCGCGCACCTGTTTTCCGTGGTAACCGAAGACGCGATACGGCGTTCCTGTCACGGTGCATTTCATAAGATAGGACAGAAATCCGTGCAACTCGGTGCCGGCGTGGGAGGGGCCCGTCAGGCATCCGCCCCGAAAACAGACCGTTGGCATGGCAAAATACCGGCCATATTCCTGAACCAAGAGGTCTGCGGAGGCCTTGGAAACGCCGAAGAGCGAGTGCATCGTCTGATCCACGCTCATATCTTCAGCAATGCCCTCCTGGTAACGATGACCACTTTTGATTTCCCATCTCTTCTCCAGTTCGACCAAGGGCAGACGATTCGGAGTGTCTCCATAAACTTTATTGGTCGATGTATAAATGAACGGCGCCTCTGGACAGAACTGGCGGGCGGCCTCCAGCAAATTCAACGTCCCGTTGGCGTTGACACTGAAATCGGCCTGCGGGTCGCGGGCCGCCCAATCGTGCGATGGTTGCGCGGCGGTATGCACTACGAGCACAATGTCTTTTCCCTTGGATTTGAAGATTTCAAGGATATTGCGTTGGTCACGAATATCGGTGTCGAAATGTTCGTAATGATCCAGAGTTTTGATGAGCATCTGGCGGTTTGCCAGCGTGGAGGCCTGTGGACCGAAAAACCGCGCTCGCAGGTCATTGTCAATCCCCATCACCCTGAATCCAGCCGAGGAAAAGCGCTTGGCGGTTTCCGAGCCGATCAGGCCGGCCGAACCAGTCACAACAACTGTCTTCATGTTCAAGGTATGAGACTATCAACAATCCAGAAAAAGACATCACAAAAGTTCGTGCCGGTTCGCCGCCTGCGGGAGTACGCAACGGACTATCCCATGCGCAGAAACGCGCGCGCCTTGACCAATAAGGGGATGGGACGCTTGCAGGTTTGCTGGCAGTCAATGTTGCAGTAGATCATTTCCTTGCGCTGACCGCCGGCGGTGGTGCCGTAATAAATATCGCTGAGGCTGTTTTTGTGAACGTTGCCAATGGCCCGCTCCAGGAAATCGCAAAAATGGACGTCGCCGTTGGCGTAAATGAACATCGAGCGCAACCCGATGTCGCAATTCCTCTTGGCGCCGCCCAAGTCGAAACGCCGCATGTTGCCAACTTGCGGGGGATCGGAGAAGTAATCAAGGAAGCCGGTTAGGGCGCGGTCGCTGGCGACGACCGAATAGCCTTGGCGCTGCAAATCCCGGATTTCATCGAGGACGCCTTTGAAGGCCTCGAGGTCCTTAATCCAGAAAGGTTTGTCGATTTCGCCGACATAGGGCTGGAAACTGATTTGGACCTTGGAGTTTTTCCCGAAATGACGCACCAAGGCGGGCAACCCGCTGTAGTTCTGCTCCATGATGGTCGGCTTGACGATGATGCTCACGCGGGAACCAGTGCGGTCTTTTTCGGCGAGCAGATTGTCGATCCCCTCCAGAGTGCGGCGGGTGCCGTCTTTCATGGGGCGGAGGGATTCGTTGATTTTGGGGTCAACGGATTCGAGGGAGACGTTGATGTTGAAGGGGTCGTAAGCGAGGAGTTTCTGGACGTTTCCATTGGTGAGGCCCAGGCCGTTGGTGGTGAAGCCGAAGTTGACGCGCAATTTTTGAGCCAGGGCCAGGGTGTCGTAAAGGGGTTTAAAGATCATCGGTTCGCCGCCGCTCAAGGAGATGTTGTAGCCCTTGCCGGAGAGTTCCTTGGTTTCGCGAACGATGCGGAACATGGTCTCGGCGGAGAGGATGGGATCGACCTCCTTGTAGATGGTGCAGAAGGTGCATTCGAGGTTGCAACGACCGCTGAAGATGACGTAGTAGGTCATGGGAGTTGCAAGCACTTTGCCGGTGCTCAGCGACAACCGGCGGCTCAACTCCTTTTGCAGGTAGGGCAAGCCGCGAACTGCCTGCTTTGCCATTCTCAATAAATCGGCCATAAAATATCGTGGTGAAGAGCGCGGTTCCTGTGTAGCGGCCATCAGAGGGCACAGTTGTTGGGCGCTGGCCGTGAAACAGGAAAACGCTCGCCACTTTCAGCCATTATCCGATTAGCGCGGCAAAAGTCAATGAAAGAAAGATGCCTTGCCAAAGGGGAGGGGCTGGGTATGATGGGCGCGTGAAGAGGACGAACGTTTGGCCGTTGCTTCTGATCGGTGTCTTCGCGTTGAGCCGATGGCCTGGGTTGATGCCACCCAATTTCAGCGCGGCTTACGGGCTTGTTTTTTGCGCGGGGCTTTATTTGCCGGGATTGTGGGGGTGGGTGATTCCGCTGGGAGTCATGCTGGGAAGTGATTGCTTGATCAGCTTGTTTTTTTATCACGGAAACGATTTTTCGTGGACGCGGTTTTTGGCCGAACAAGGGCCGAATTACGCGGCTTACGCGGGATTGATCGGGCTGGGGCGGGTGCTGGGCGCACGGCGCCGGTGGTGGGTGCTGTTGGGCGGCGGCATCGCCGGTGCGTTTATATTCTATCTGGTTACGAACACGGCGTCGTGGCTGGCGTTGCCTTATGCCAAGACAGTGGGGGGTTGGATTCAGGCGCTGACGACGGGGATGCCGGGGTACCCGCACACTTGGGAGTTTTTTTTGAAGACATTGGGCAGCGGGGGGCTGTTCACGGGGCTGTTTGTCGGGGCGATGAAGATGACGGCGGGAGAAGAGGCGCGAGAGCAGGAGGGAGAGAAAGAGGCGGAGGAGGCCGAACCGGAAGGGGAATCGGCCAAAGCAGAGAGTTGACATTGGGGGGCGCCATTGTCATACAAATGGACACCAGCGTTGGAGTTGAGAGGCGGCGCGCCGGGGGGCGGCGTTAATTGGTGCGCGAGTTGCTGCTTGCAATGGGCGGGATGATTTGCATATAAGAGAAACAACAGCCGTTTTGAACCGTGTCGCAGCTTGAATCAGAAGCAGGCGGGGTGGCTCGCGCGGGACGCGCGGCCCAAAACGGGGAGACAGGCGTCTTGCAACAGGGCCGACATAACGTATGCCGATTCAAATAAATCTATTGGCCGAGGCGCAGGCAGCGGAGGAGTTGCGCCGCAAGGACCCGGTCAAGCGAGGCATCTGGATTGCCGGCTTTCTGGTTTCGCTTGTGCTGCTGTGGATTCTCAAGCTGCAGTGCGACATCTGGTTTGGCCAAAACACGTACAACCGGCTCGAAAATGAATGGAAGAGAGATTTCGACAAGTACGCCGGGGTCACCAACCAGCAGGCGCGCACGGCGGAGGTGAACCAAAAACTGGCGGCGCTGGACAGCCTGGCCACGAACCGTTTTCTTTGGGCGCCGGTGCTCAACGCCTTGCAGAAGACGATGGTGGATCACATTCAGGTGACACATATCTGGTGCGAGCAGAGTGAAACGGAGGAAGCCGCGCACGACGTCGGCAGCGGCAGCAGCAAGATGCACGTGGCCGGGGGGATGGTGGAAAAGATCATATTGTACATCGAGGCGGAGGATACGAATCCCAAGGGCCGGAATTACGACAAGTATAAAGAAAGCCTTTGCAGTTCCGATTTTTTTGTGAAGAGCCTCAAGCGCAAAGACGGCTTTGTCCTGGACGGCACCTTGAGCGGCCCGGTGGCGGACCCGTCGGACCCGGGGCGGCAATTCGTCACGTTCAAGTTGAAGTCGATTTTTCCGGAAGTTGTTCACCAATGATGCCGCTTTCCAAAACGCAGAAAGACCAATTGGTGGCCATCGTCATGGCGACGGTGGGGCTGATGGGAGCGCTGTGGTATTTCGGAGTTCAGGCCAAAGAGAGTCAACTGATCGATACGAACAAGAAAACGGATGAGGTGGCCAGGAAGCTCCACACCGCGGAGGCGGCGCTGCTGAGCAGCAACAGCGTCTCCGGCCAACTGGCGGCGCGGAGCGAATTGATGGCCAAACGGGAGGCGGCGCTGGCCCCGGACCGGGATGCCTACGCGTGGATCATCAACACGTTCAACAACTTCATCCAGACGCGTCCGGGCGTGAATATCTACTCCTACACGCAGCCGGAGGTCAGCGACGTGGGCGTACTGCCGGGGTTTCCGTACAAGTGGGCGACCTTTCACCTCAAGGGCTTCGGTTATTATTACGAATTCGGTCGTTTTTTTGCCGATTTGGAGAACACCTTTCCCTACTATCAGGTCAGGAGGCTTGACATCACCACCGGAGTTGGTGCTGGGGGGGAGCCGGAGAAGCTGAACTATTCCTTTGATTTGGTTGTGCCCGTAGCCCCCAGTGATACAAAATGAAGATGCCTTTCACCACAGGCAAACGCGCCCGATTGCTGGCCGTAATCGGCCTGGCGGCGTGTGTCGTGATGGGATGCAAGAAGGCGGGCTCGCCCGCCGGCCCGGCAACTCACGCCGTGGTGGCCGCCAGAACCAATGCCGTGGCGGCCGTCAGCAATAGCGTGGACACGGCGTATATCTCGGTCTTTGAGGACCTCCCCCCGTCCCAGGCCAAAGATCCGTTTTTTCCACAATCGCATCGCCGCGAGCCGGCTGCCCCGGTGGCGGGACGGGGGCGCGCCGTTTCGCAGGGATCGTCCTCCGATTTAGTGCTCAAGGCGATTGTCCGCTCCGCCCGGAACCGGCAGGTGATCATCAATAACGAAATTCTTTCCCTGGGTGAAGAGGCGTTGGTACGGGTGCCCAGCGGACATCTTCACGTGACGTGCGTGGAGATCGGGGAGGATTACGCGATAATCAAAGTGGAAGGAGAAGGGGAACCGAAGCGGTTGGAAATGGACCAAAAGAAATAAAGGACGCGGCGGCGGATTGAACGGCGCCACGAGAAGGTTGAGATTGTAAAAAACTTTATGAAAACGGAAAACGTCTTCGCGGTGATGGTGGCGATGCTCGCCCCCTGCCTGGCAACCCTTGGCCAAAACCCTTCGCCGCCGCCGGCTCTCATCCCGCCGCTGGTCAGCCCGGAAGCGGCGGGGACCAATATCGCGGTGGCCGACGAAGTGGTCGAGTTGGTCGCCTTTGACACGGTGCCCTTGCCGGACGCCATCCGCACGCTGGCGTTGCAGGCGGGGCTGAACATCCAGTTTGACCCCAAACTGGTCAATGGCGTAGGCGCGGACGGGAAACCGATATCGCCGCCAACTGTGACGGAGAAATGGCACAAGGTGACCGCCATGCAGGCGCTGCAGGCGTTGCTGGATAACTATAGCTGGCAATTGCAATGGGATCCGCGCACTAAAATCGGGCGGGTGACGGCCAGGGACCTGGCGGCCAAGGAACCTCTGGTTGTGGCCGTGGTTGCGCTACGCTACGGAAATCCCACGAACATCATAAAGGAGATCAGCGGCACACTGTCAATCGGAAGCGAGATTACGCCGGACATGCGGACGCACCAATTGATCATTCGCACGACCGAGAAGGAACTGCCCGGTGTGGAGGCGCTCATCACAAAACTGGACACCGTCACGCGCCAGGTGTTGGTGGAGGCCAAGCTGATTGAAACGAGCAAAGACATTACTTCGGCCAAAGGAGTGGATTGGACCGGAACACTTTCGGCCCAGCACGTGAGCTTTGGCAACGGGCTGACCGGCGGATCGCAACAAACCATCATCCAGAACGGCGTCAACAGCGGCACCAGCTCCTCCACCACCCTGCCCAGCGGCAATAATGTTTCGGGGACGGGCACCGGCATCATGAACACTTCCAGCAACCTGGCGAATTTAACGACGACGATTCTGGGCGCGCCGGCATCGGCTGGAGGTTTGTCCGTCAATACCGCCCACGGCTTTAGCCCGGCCACGGCTTTTCTCAATGCCGACGGCGTCCAAGCGGTGCTTTCGTTCCTCAATACGGATAGCGACACCAAAACGATTGCCTTTCCGCGCACCGTCTCGCTTGACGGCGAGAAAACGGAATTGATGGTTGTGAACGACGTGCCCATTTTCCAGCAGACGCAGAGCGCGCCCGCGTCGGGGGCATCCCAAGGGCTGGCGACGATCCAGCCTAATTACAGTTTGGAGGTCAACGGCACGATTCTCAACGAAGTGGGCATCAAACTGATGGTGACGCCGCGCATTGCCGGACCGACCAACGTGTTGCTGGATGTGCGGCCGGAGATATCGGCGCAAGCGGGGGTCGTTTCGGAAACATTGAACGGCCAAGTCAATCAGGCGCCCAGTTTCAGTCGCAGCCGCATAGTGACTCAGGCGTCGGTGCCCAGCGGGTACACGTTGGTGCTGGGCGGATTGGATCAGGACGTTTTGAGCAAGAATTTCACCAAAGTGCCGTTTCTGGGAGATTTGCCGGGCATCGGGTACGCCTTCCGCAGCGATAGCAAATCTCATTCCAAGCAAACCATATTGATCTTTGTGACGCCAACGATCATCCGTGACACCGATTACCAGCCGGCCAACGATGCCTTTCTCAAACTGAAACCGGAGGCACCGTCGGGAATCAAGGAGCCGCCTTGGGACACGGGAGAGCCATACGATTGGACCAAGCCGAAGCCGGAAGTAGCGCCCGAGTATCAGCCTTAACCTTGTCTAAATTTATGAGTCTTACCCGCACAGATCAGCCACGCCGCCGGAGGTTAATGCCCGGGGTGGGCGGCGCGCTGGCCGGCCTCGCCCTGTTCATCCTGGGGGGCCACGCCCAAGCCCAGGTGAGCGTCAAGACCATAGCGGGCGGCCCGACGAACGAATGCGGCCACTGGGCCGGATTTGCCGGCGGCGACACCTCAACGGCAGCCCAATTCAACGGGCCATACGCTTGCGCGCTGGATGCGCAAAGCAACCTCTATGTTGCCGATCTTACCAATCGAGCCGTCGAGGAAATCAGCCTGGCGGGCAATCTCCTCAACAGCACGACATTTCGGCTGGGGGTGGTTGTCAGCAAGACATTGACCAATTATCAGTATTTCACCAACGTCAATGGCGTGGCGGTCGATGCGGCGAGCAACTTGTACATTTTGGAGCCGCGGAAGTTGTTTAGATTTCCGCTCACTTACTTGGAAGCCAGCAACCTGGCGACCCTGTCATTTCCCGCCGCCCAAGGTTTGGCGACGGCGCTGGCGTTGGATTTTAATTCCAACATCTTCGTTGCCTTTGCCACCAACGGGACCAACGGCAGCATTGTTCGTTATTCACAGGCCAACGGAGTCTTCCTGACCAATGGCGACCTGATCGTTTCCAATTTCACCTGGCAGCCTGCCGGAATCGCGCTGCGCGCCGATGGCATGCTGGGCGTCAGCGATACGCTCAATGATGCGATTTTCGTTGTCGCCACCAACTCCAGCGCGCCCGTGACGCCCGTGCTTCTGACCGGAGGCAACGGCGCCGGCTACGAGGAGGGAGATTCCCACCAGGCCCAGTTCCAGAATCCGCACGGTATGGCGGCGTCAGCCGACGGACGCATGGTCGTCTGTGACACCGGAAACAATCGAGTCCGCGTAATAGATACCGCGGGGAACACGTCGCTGCTTTACGGTACGGGCAGCAATCTGTGGCCGAAGTATTGCTGCGGTTGCGATCCGGCCCTCTACCCGGGTTGGGTGGACGGGGCGGCGGGATCGCTTTCCAACGATGCCACGGGCCGAAGCCCGATCAGTGTGACGGTGTCATCAGCCGGCACGTTGTTTGTCACAGAAGCCTATTACGATCTCATCCGCAGCGTCAACGGCAGCGGATTGACGGCGGTGAACCTGGCCGCGTTCCTGCCGGTGCTGCAAACACTGCCGGCGACGGACATCACGGCGACCAACGTGACAGTGAACGGGACGGTCAATCCCGGGGACGAGACAGCGGGCTACTACTTCGCCTATGGTCCCACCACCAACTATGGGAGCTACACCCCCACGAACCTGGTAACGACCAATGTGCCTGTTCCCGCCACGGTTTCATTGACGCTGACGAATCTAACGCCCGGCACCGTCTATCACTTCGAGTTGCAGGCGACCAACACGCTGGGCAGCAGCGTCGGGGGCGACCAGTCTTTCCTGACACCTCCCCTGCCCCCAACGGTGTACGCCGAGGCCTTTACCAATGTCATCACGACCAACGCGACCTTGACGGCGATCATCAATCCGAACGACGGGACGACCACGGTTTACTTTCAGTGGGGCACGACCACCAACTTTGGCAACACCACCACAGCGACCGTCCTGACCAATAACCTGGGCGCCGGCCAATCGGTGACGGCATTTCTACAGGACTTGCTGCCGGGCACGATTTATTACTTCCAGGTTGCGGCATTCAACAGCGCTGGAGATACCTACGGCACCATCCTGGCCTTCAGCACAGAGTCGCTCCCGGCGTCGGTGCAGACATTTCCGGCCAGCGGCCTGACGGCATCCAGCGCGATATTGAATGCGGAGGTCAACCCCGGCGGCGCGGTGATCACCAACTATTTCGAGTGGGGCCTGACAACCAATTACGGGAACTTCACCGCGCCCGTTGCAATTTTCACAAACCTGACGAGCACACAGCCGATGGTCGCGACGCTGACTAATTTGTTCCAGGGCGCCACGTACCATTTCCAGGCGGTCGCGATCTACAGCGCGGGGACCAATTACGGGGGCGACGAATCCTTCACCACACCGGTGGTGCCGACAGTGACCTTTGGCCCGTCGTCGGGCTATTTTCCGGAGTGTGTCACCATAATGGTGACCAGTTCGGTGCAGACGGTATATTACACGACCGACGGAAGCATCCCGACCACCAACAGCGCGTTGTTGATGCTGTCGCCGTTGACATCCACCAATTACACCAACAGCATCGAATGGTGCAATTCGCAGCGCGATCTGACCTCGTTGCAGATGATCGCGGTCTTCGGCACCAACTCCAGCGCCGCGGTCCAGGGCACTCCGGCAACGACCAATCTCATCGGATTCCCGCGCGGCACGCAGAGTGGCTCCGGCGCAACGGCTTACGTTCCCGTCGTAATTGACCTGCAGAGCGGCGGAGTGCTTGAGTCGCTGCAATTCCGCGTTGAAATCGCCCCGGTTGCGGGCGCCCCGATGATTTCCAACGTGACATTGCAGCCGGTCACCGCAAACGACTTTGTTCAGTTTATCGGCCCGGCTCCAGGCAACACGCCGGTCACTTTTCAAACCTACGCTTACACCAACAGTGTCAATAACGCCTTTGGCCTCGTCATTGCGACCGAGTCGGGTTCGGGTTTGAACATTCAAGGTTTCGGCGTGCCTGTTTTGCTGCGGGTGCCGGTTCCCAAAACCGCCGCCGTTGGCCAAAGCTACAGTATGAGCGTGATCTATCCATCCGGCACGTCCGACGGCGTGGCGGCCGAGGTGGGAATGACGAACATGCCGCAGCAGTTCTTGACGATAACGGACCCGGTTTACCTGGAGGGCGACACCGCGCCGGCCAACGGCTACAACGCCAGCGAGTTTGGCAACGGATCGCTGGATGACAGCGATGCCAACAATATTCTCTACGCCATCGTCGGCATCCGCAAGCCTTATACCGACAGCGATGCGTTCAACGCGATGGACGTGTATCCGGAAACCAACGGCCTGGCCAAGTTTGGAGAAGGTTTCCTGGTCTATTTGGACTGGCAAATCACCGTCTATCGCGGCGTAGGCTTGAATACCAACAATTGGATTCGTTTCTGGAGGAACGGCGCACGGTCCCACTCGGACGATTTCATTTGGACGCCCGGAGGAACCCCGGTCGTGCTGTCGGACGATTCCACCGCAATGGCGCCAGAGAAGCTGGCTCAGACTTCCACGCCTCCCGGGTTGGTCTGGTTCTGCCAGGCCTCGATTAACGCGGGGAGCGCGGTCTATCAGGTTCCGGGCAACACCTGTACCGTTCCCATCTCCGCCAATGTCCTGCCGGGCTACAGTCTTTCCGGCATGGACTTTCGCGCCATCGTCACGCCCGATGGCGACGCGCCGCCGGTCGGACAGATTCAGTTCAATCCCGCCCCCGGGATGCCCTCGCCGGAAGTCCTTCCGGGCCTGTCTTCCAACGACATAATTTGTGCCTGGTCCTTGCAGGCATTTGAGCCGCCGTTGCAGAACAGCAATTACATCGGCTCCATCACCTTCCAAGTCCCGGCGGGCGCGCGGCAGGGGCAATCCTACTCTTTGCATTTCATCGGGACCGGGGGCGCACCCGACGTGAACACGTTGTACCAGATGGAGAGCTTCCCTGGAACCGCCTGGGTCTTGTCCGGGGCGCTCCAGGCACCATCGATCACCTCGGACGATTGGAAGGTGGCCTTCTTTGGCAGCGTCACCAACGCGCTGGCGGCAGACGATGTCGATGCGGACGGCGACGGGGCGCCCAACTGGCAGGAGTACCTGGCGGGGACCGACCCGACCAACGCCCTTTCGTGCTTCCAGTTCAGCAGCGCCACCTTCAACACGACGAGCGGGCTGCCCGGCGTGGCACTGAATTGGCTGACGGCCCCCGGCAAGACCTACATCGTGGAATCACAGCCAGCTTTGGGAGAGGCGGGCTGGAAACCCGTTAACACCAACAGCGGCGATGGCAATTACTACCAATTGCTTATCACCAACTACAGCGGCAACGCCCGCTTTTATCAAATCCGCCTGCAGCCATGAAAAAAACAATTCATACCCCGATTGAGAAGACAAAGCCCAAGGCAATCTGGGGCGTTCTGGCCGCGGTTCTGATTGCCATTCCGCTTCCGGCTCAATACGTCAACACGCTGATTTCGACCAACCTAAGCCAGCCGTGGGGCGTCGCGGCCGTCACCAACGGCAACGTGTATTTGACGGATTCCTCCAGCGATCGCATTGTCCAGTACTCCGTTTCAGGTGGAACGAGCACGGCCCTGGCCACCATCCCATCGTCTCATCTATTGGGCATTGTAGCTGCGCGCGATGGCCTGGTTGTGGTGGATCAGGCCAACCAGGTGATTCGATTCGTCAGCTATTCCGGAGCGGTCAGCACCCTGGCGGGATCGATTGGAAACATTGGCACCAACGACGGCGCCGACGCCACGTTCAGCTTTCCGGTGGGCATCACCGCGGACGCCTCCGGCAACCTTTACGTGGCGGACTGGGGCAATGCCCTGATCCGGGAAATCGATACCAATAATAATGTCACCACCGTTCCGGCCGGCGGGTATCAGTTTGTCGGTCCGAAGGCCGTAGCGGTGGACAACGCTGGGAATCTGTGGGTCGCCGATACGGACAATCAGGTTATTTGCATGGTCAGCAACGGGGTCGCCACGGTTGAGGCCGGAACGCCGGGCCAAACTGGAACGGCTGACTTTCCCCCTGCGGCCAGCGCGCAATTCAACGCCCCCAGCGGCCTTCTGTGGGACAGCGTGGGCAACCGGCTGCTGATTAGCGACTCCGGCAACGCCACGATTCGCAGCTTGTTTTTGACAAACATAAACGGCTCCAACGTCTATGCCGTCCAGACCATCGCCGGCAGCGCCAACCAGGAGGGTTTGGTCGATGGCTTGCCGTCGGTCGCGAGGTTTGCTTACCCGGTTGGGCTGGCGGTGGATGCGGTGGATTCCGGCTTTTATATCGTGGACTCCGGGAACAATGCGTTGCGGGTCCTGCAGCCCAGCGCACCCCAGCCCCCGATTTCCGCGCCTGTCATTGGCTACGTCATTTATCCCGCCACCGCCAACCCACCCTATTCGTCGGTTTTCGTCCCGACGGTCGGCGGGACGTTCAATAATTCGTTGTCCCTGGTAATTGAGCAGGATGGCGGGCCGTTGAGCGGTGTAACCACTTACTACACCTTCGGCTCCCCTTCCTTGTTGGGAACCAACAGCCAGGCGGCAACCGTTTATCCGGGCGATGGGTACTCCTCGCTAATTATTGGCCCTTCGATCATTAATTTCCCCAACTCCTACGACGTGACGCTCTACGCAGTCAGCGAGGAGTCCGGTCGGCAGCCCAGCGCCGTCACCAACGCGCACTTCCTGTTCATCACTGCCAATCCGCAAATCATCGGCGATAACGCCGCCAACGTCCAGTTGACGGATGCGACCGATAACGCTCTGATCTACTACACAATCGACGGCACGACCCCGACAAACGACGGCAGCAGCGGTGTTGGCGTATCCAGCGGCGTCACGCTTCCTGCTCTCAATATTACCAACACTGTCACTCTCCAAGCCAGAGCCTTTGCCGCCGGCTTCGCACCCAGCGGCGTCGTTAACCAAGTGCTTTCAGTTTCCAATTTCATTGGGAACCAGGTGAGTTGGGGATTTGCCAGCGGCCCGGCATCGACCCATTTCATAACGGCGGCGAACCTGCTTTTCACGGCGCCGGTGACGTTTACCCAGTTAGCGGGGAGCCTTCATGAGATTTACGCGATGCAATTCGACTTGACGGTGACGAACAACGGCCCGACGCCGCCTCCGGTCCCGACGTTCGTATCGGATTTATTGCAGCCGGTTCCAGGGGTTCCAAACGCGTATCTGCCAATTAACCCGGCCATATTTCTCAATGGGGTCACCAATCCCGGTGTATTCGGCACGCAGGTTGACACGCTGGCGATCGGCTGGCTTGTCACCCCGCCGGTCACGAATCTGTACACCAGCACCGAACTTCTGCAGTACTCCGGCGCCGCCCAGAGGCTATTTGATCTTGACACCGACGGCGGAGTGGCTGTTTTGGGAGAGGCGCAGTTTGTCATCCCGGCCGCCGCCCCGCCCGGGACTCCTTACACGCTCGAAGTCAACTTTCCCTCGGCCAGTTCTTACGACGCGCCGCTATGCTGCGGGCCGCCGATCAACGTGCTGGTCCAGACGACAACCAACGGCCCGATGACCGGCACAGGCCCCAACGCGGCCAAATTGATCACTGTCCTGTCCAATAATTCCCCCGCCAGCGCGCATCTGGTCGGCGACGTATTTCCGTTCACATGGCATAACATCGGCGATTTTGGCGATTACACTTTGCTGGATGACGACGTCATAGAAACGATGGAATGGGCAGGAACCAGCAAATTTGCCAACAACCCTTTCTTTGACGCGATGGATTCCAACAGCGGCAGCACCAACAACTATTACACCGCCAGCGATTCGATCATTGACACCATCAGCACCGGAGACGGGCAAATCAATGTCGATGATGTCTATGTCACCTTCCGGCGTTCATCGGATTCAAGCCTGGTCAATTACACGCGCTATTGGTCGGGGTCCAACTGGGTGCCAACGGTTTACTCAAACGTTGTCCAATTGAGCGCCAAATCTTCCGCCAGCCCGCCTGCGCCAGTGAAGCTGGCTCTCAGCGGGCCGCGTTACATCACCGTCGCGGCCGATCAAGTTCAAACCGGCGGCAACCCGAGTGCCCAGGTGCCCATCCGCGTCTTGGCCGGGGATCCTTTGCCCGTCCGTGTGTTCATGCTCAACGTCGATATCCAGCCGCTGGACGGCTCCCCTGCCATCACCAGCACCGCCACTTTCACGCCCAGCACGAATTTAGGCGCCGCCAACTTCAACGTTTCACAAGGTGTCAACAATTATGCCGCTGCCTGGCTTGACTCGACCGTTGCCGGCGTCACCGGAACGAACATCATTGGAACGCTCTCGGTCACTTTGCCCTCCAATGTGACGGGCAATTCGGCGTACCGGGTCCACTTCAATCACTTTTCGGCGTCCCCCAACGGGATCGCGCTTTTCCACACGACGATTCAGGACGGGTTGATCACCGTCGGTGATCGCACCGGCTCCAGTTGGAACGATGGCATTCCGGACACCTGGCGGCTGCTTTACTTCGGGACGGTATCCAACGCCCTATCGGCCGCCAACGCGGACCCGGATGGCGATGGGGCCTCGAACTGGGAGGAGTACGTGGCGGGGACCAATCCTCTGGATGCGACGTCGGTCTTCAAGTTCCAGCCCGCGACACCTGTAAGCAGCGGTGCATTCACGTTGCAGTGGCCGTCGGTTGTCAACAGATCTTATTCGCTACAGTCGTCCCCCTCGATGTCCGCCGGGTGGACGACAATCACCAATCTCATCGGCAACGGCCAGACGCTGCAATGGACCGACACCAATTCCGCGTCTGGCGCGAAGTTCTATCGGGCGCTGGTGCAGTGAATGGGGATTCCGGGGCCTAATCTTGATCGTTGGGATTACGATTAAGATTAAGAATAGGATTAAGAGGCCAAGGGGGGCTATTGGATGGCCAGTTCCTGTTTGATCTGGAATTTCTCCACCCGCTTGCGCAAGGTGGCGCGGGTGATTCCCAGCAGCTTGGCCGCGCGCATCTGGTTGCCTTTGGTTTCCAATAGGGCCTGAATGATGAGTTCCCTCTCGACGGCCGGCAGGATTTTCAGCTTCGGGTTGTCCCTGGCCCAGAGAAAAAGCGTGCGCGCAACGGCCGCCATATCCGGAGGTTTGCTTTCCTCCGCCGCCCCGGCGGCCGTCACGGCCGACTTGTCCGCCGTCGGCGCGGCAACGTTGGAAATCAACGCCGGGAGGTCGCCCGGCAGGATCACGTCACCCTTGGCCATGACCTCGGCCCGCTGCATGACGTTCTCCAGCTCGCGCACGTTGCCCGGCCAATGGTAGCGCTCCAGCATTTCGACGGCCGCCGCGGCGATGGATTTGGGCGGGCGCCGCTGGAGCTGGCCGAATTTTTTCAAGAAATAGTTGACCAGCAGCGGGATGTCCTCCCGCCGATCGCGCAGGGGCGGAATGTGAATCCGCACCACGTTAAGCCGGTAAAACAAGTCCTCCCGAAACTCGCGGGCGGCGACGGCTTGTTCGAGCGGCTTGTGTGTTGCGGCCACGACGCGCGCGTCCACCTTGATCGGCTGGTTGCCGCCGACTCTTTCAAAGGAGCCGGATTGGAGAACACGCAGAATCTTAGCCTGCGTTGCGAGTGTCATATCGCCGATCTCGTCGAGAAAAATCGTTCCCCCGTCACACTGCTCGAATTTGCCGATGCGTTGGGCGGTGGCGCCCGTGAAGGCTCCCTTTTCGTGGCCGAACAATTCGCTTTCCAGGAGGTTTTCTGGGATGGCGGCACAATTGATGGCCAGAAACGGCTGGTCGCTGCGTTTGCTGTGATGGTAGATGGCGCGGGCGACCAATTCCTTGCCCGTGCCGCTTTCGCCGGAAATCAGGGCGGTGGCGTTGCTGCCGGCCAGTTGGCCGATGACCTTGAAGACTTCCTGCATGGCCTGGCTGCGGCCGATGATGCCGACGTCGTAATCCTCCGACTCCAGCAAAGGCTGGTAGGAAACGACCTGGCGCATGTCGCGGGCGGCTTTGAGGGCGTTGAGGACGATCTGTTTGAGGCGGGGCACGTCGAAGGGCTTGAGCAAATAATCGTACGCGCCCAGCTTCATGGCTTCGATGGCGGTCTGGGTGGTTCCGTAGGCGGTCATCATGATGACCATTTGTCTGGCATCGATTTGGCGCAGGCGCCGCAAGGTCTCCAGGCCGCCTATTCCGCTCATGCGCACGTCCATGATCACGAGGTCGGGCTTGAGGCGGGCCATCAGTTTGAGTCCCTCCTCGCCGCTGTTGGCGGTGGTCAACTCGATATCCGGCTGGTCAAAAATGCGACGAAAGGAGTACTGGACATCCGCCTCGTCATCAATTAAGAGCAGTTTATCCATAGCATCGTTTCCTTCTCTTTACCACTGATGGAGCGCCGACTCAATTCTCCTTTGTCTCCTCTTCGGGGCCCATTGGGCGGGTGACATCCGAGAGGTGTTCCTTGTCGCGCAGCCCCGCGTAAATGACCCCGCCGACCAGGCTCCAAAAGAGGCCCTCCGCCGAGGCCACCAGCGAGAGGGAGAGCGCCCCGCTGCGGGGCACGCCGATGACCGCGAGCATGAGGACGAAGAGGTTCTCCCGCACTCCCAGTCCATTGGGGGTGATCGGCAGCGCCGAGATGCAAAAGACAACCGGCACGATCACAAACAGCGCGACGGCGGAAATCGTCAAGTCCAGCCCCGCGCCCAGGGTCATGACTTGAAGCACCCAGAGAACATTGACAAAGAGGGAAATGGCAATGGTCTTGACAAGGAACCGGCGCTGGCGCCCGAACAGGCGGCAGGAATCCAGCGACCGTTCCAGGAATTCGCCCTTGGGCAGCCGCCGCAGTTGGTGGCGGGCGCGGGGAAAGCGTTTCGAGACCCCGCCCCAAAAGGCCAGACCCAGAACGACACTCAACATTCCGAACATGGCCAGGATGAACAGAGCGGGCAGGCCGAGATCACGTGAGGCCGCCAGCAGCCTGAGATTGGGCGCCATCATCAGGCCCGCAAACAAGAGCATCGCCCACAACCCCACCAGCCGGTCCACAAAAACCGTCGTCACCGCTTCGGTTTTTTTGTGGTGTGTCTCCCGGGCCGCGTAATAGGCCTTGATCAAATCCCCGCCGGTGGACCCGAGTAAAAACGAATTGAAAAACTGAGCGACGAAGGAAATGCGTGTCGCCCGCCCCATCGGCAAATCCAGCCCCTGCGCGGCCAGGACAATGCGCCAGCGGACCACTCCAATCCACAAGGCCAATCCGACCAGGAGGGTGGAGGCGATCAAAGCCCAGGGATGAATGAAAAGGAGCCGATGCAATAAGTCGCGCGGCCCGCGGGACCAGGCCAGCCGCCATTGCTGGGAGCGGGCCAGTTGGTCCCATTTCATCCCCTCGGCGGCCGCGGCCAGTCTCCCCTCGCTGAGGAAAATCGAGTTGAAAATCCACAGCAGCAGCAGCAGGCACACACCGAGCCGCCATGCCGCGCTCCAGCATGCCCTGAGGCTTCTCATTCCTCACCCCAAAGCTGCTTGATGTGCGCCACTCCCGCGCGGGCCTCTTCGGCGGAAAGCTTGGGGCTGAGTTCAAAGACCTTGATGTGCTCCGGTTTCACCATGGATTTGAGCGCCGCGAAATCGAGCATGCCGCTGCCGGGGGCGCAATGGTCCCGGCCCGGGTATTGGACATCATGGACATGAAAGCCGAGCAGGCGGGGCGCCAGTGCCTGGAGATGAAGGCGGTGGCTGATCAAACCCAGATTCTCCTTGATTTGCGCGTGACCGCAATCATGCCAATAGCCCACAGCCGGGCGATTGAATTGCATGAGAAGGAGATCCAAATCGCTGTCCAGCGGGATTTCCTCCAAGGCCTGGCGGTTCTCGATGCCGAGGCGCACGCCGTGCTGCCCGGCCAGGCCCGTCAGGCGTTCCAACATCCCGGCGGTATGTTCCATGTGTTGTTCCTTCTTTTTCTCGCGTTTTTCGAGCGCCTCTTCGAACAAGGAGCTGTACTTGGAGCTTTCCTTCTGGCCGCGCTGGATCATCTCCAGCAGGCGGTCGGTGTAATCCTTCATCTCGATGCGCCCCAGATGCAGGACGACCACCGAGGCCTTGAGGCGCGCCGCCGTTTCAATGGTCTTGACGCTGTGGCGGAAGGCGCTTTCCCGCTCGCGCGGGTCGGGTGAGGAAAACAAAAAAATATTTGGGGCCGCGTGGTTGACCCCCATTGGCAGCGGGCAGAAATTATGCAAGGAGGAGACGGACATCTCGCCCGCCTCGACGGCGTCGAAAATCCCCGGCAGCAAACTGATGCGGATGCCGTGGCTCAATTCGGCGCGGTCAAAGCCCAGCGACCGGATTTCGCGCAGCATGGCGCGACCATCGGTGTGCCGGTGAGAATTCCAGCAGGTTGAGAACGAGTACATTTAAGAAAAAGCCGAGGGCGGTCCAGTATCGGACCACGCTCGGCGGTGAGGACAGGCCACAGGCTCACATGTCGGCGTAACGGGCGCTCAACATGGCGGAAAAGCGCGCCGCCTTCATTTTGCGGCGGCGGCGCTCGCTGGGCTTCTCGAAATGCCGATGATTGCGCACTTCCTTCAGTGTGCCTTCGCGGTCGATCTTCTTCTTGAGGCGTCGCAAGGCCTTATCGACGGGTTCGCCTTTTTTCAATCTGATTTCGGTCAAAAAAAACTCACATCCTCTCTGTTGAGCCAGCGGCCTTCATGGCCGCCGCTATTGACAGCAGGCTAGGATGCAATCATCGCCCCCCGCTGTCAACGCCCAAAAACACGCCCAAAACAGCGCCCGACGCCCGCGGCGCGGCTATTGGACTATGGCGTCGGGGCGCCTGATTTGGGCTGGGGAGCTTGAGCGTCAGCACACTGAGCAGATGGGAAGGACAATTTCCAGAGCCAGAGGCAGAGAGCAGCGGCCAGCAACGCGACAAGCGCGCTCCACCGAATACGAAACCGGAAATCACCCAACAGCACTCGAAAGCCCGTGAGAATACGCAGCAAGTGGCCAAGGCAAACCAAGCCGAATATCGTGCCAGCCACCCGCAGACCAGTTATTTGTGAGTTCATATTATTGGTGCTCCTTTCATTGGTTATGTGTCCGTGGAGCAGTACCTTTGAGTATCGACCGACTTTGTGTCAAGGGCGATTTCTGACCATATCCGACCCGAATTTGGTAAAGACCAACCCTTAATTGACGGCAAAGCCAGGAATGAGACCACGCGAGATTGAATTCAACAGCGGATGGGTTGACCCTTGTGCCATCGGCCTCCCGCGGCATTGGTCACCGGGCTTGCGAGGATGGGGTGTTATCGGGAGCGGGTTGCCGGCGGGAACCGAACCCATGAAACACCCGATGCGCCCAGGCCTGCCAGTCGCAGCCTCCTTCGAGTTTGGCCCGGAACAGCGCCGGGTCGTCCAGGGCGTTGACGGGAAGCCGTTTGAGGCGGTAGGGGTCATCGTTGCTTTTGACGCGCCCCAGTTCGGAGGTCACACAGCAAACGTATCCCACCTTAACCAGAAGATCGCGGAAGTCCGCGGCGAAGGCGGTGTTGCCTCGAGGGAATTCATAGGGATAGGAAAGGGTCGCCGCCGGCTCGCCCAGTTGCCGCTCGATTTCGGCTTTGGAGACGGCCAATTCCCGCATCAACTCGACGCGCGGCAATTGGTGCAGGAGCGGATGGCTGACAGTATGGGAGCCGAACTGGATGCCAGCCTTGTGCATCTCCTGCACCTCAAGCCATGTCAAGCATTCCATTTTGTTGAAGGAGCGGCGCGAGGCGCCGATGAAGGCCGTCGGAAGAAACACCGTGGCAGAGAAGCTGAATTCCTGCAAAAGCGGAAAGGCATGGGTGTAGGAGCTTCTCAGACCGCCGTCGAAGGTGATGACGACCGTCTTTTGGGGAGGAGTGGAACCGTCGCCCAACCAGGCCGCGACCTCGGAAAGGCGAGCGGTGTGATAGCCCGCGGTGAGCAGAAAGCGCATCTGCTGGCGAAAGGTAAATGGATCGATGGCCGTCCTTCGGGAAGGGGCGATGCCGATTTGCGGGTCATCCGAAACGTTGTGATACATCAGAATCGGGACCCGAAATCTCCCGGCTCCCATCCACGCCCTTTGCCAAGGATGGAAAACCGCAATGGTCAATAATCGGTCAAAACGCATGGCGGCGATTCATCCGGTAATAAATGGCACCAGAGGGCGTGACACGCAAGGCATTGCGTGGGGAATCGCGGCCCGGCGCCGCGAGGGAACCAAACTCAAAAACGGTCAGGTAAAATACCATTTGCCTTTGGGCGGGGTTCTGATACCTTCCTTTCCCTTCTTGGGCGATAGAGTGTCCGGGAAGGCAAACGGCCTTGAATTCGCCCCGCGGTGGGGTGAGCGGCCATAATAACACTAAATTACAATCCCGTCTTCCGCGGGATGGTCAGGTTCGCCTTGCGGGCCGGACTTCTAACAAAAGGAAAAGAGTGATCAGTATCGGCATTAAGGAATTATTGGACGCGGGCGTCCATTTCGGACACCAAACGCGGCGCTGGAACCCCAAGATGAAACCCTTCATCTTCGACGCCCGCAATGGGATTCACATCATCGACCTGAGCAAATCGCTGGCCCAGTTGGAGGCGGCCTGCGACTTTCTTCACGGCGTTGTCGCCAAGGGCGGAAGCGTCCTGTTCGTCGGCACGAAGAAACAGGCGCAGGAGGCGGTCAAGGAATCGGCCAAGACATGCGGCCAGATGTACGTCACCGAACGCTGGCTGGGCGGCACGCTGACCAATTTCAACACCATCAAACGCTCCATCGCCCGCCTCAAACAGATCGAAAAATGGGAAACCGACGGCAGCATCAACAATTACGTCAAACAGGAACAGTCGATGTACCGGCGCGAAGCCGCGCGCCTGTTCAAGAATCTCGACGGCATCCGCATGATGGATAAATATCCCGCCGCCCTGTTCATCGTCGATATCAAGCGGGAGCACAATGCGGTGGCCGAGGGGCGCCGCCTGAAAATCCCCATTGTGGCCATTGTCGATACCAACTGCGATCCGGAGCTGGCCGATTATCCCATCGCCGGCAACGATGACGCGATCCGGTCGGTTCGTTTGGTGCTCCAAACCGTCGTGCAGACCATTATCCAAGCCCGCGGCGAGTACGAAGCCAAGTATGGACGGCGCCGAGCCGAGCAAAGCGCGGAAGCCGCGTCCACTCCGCCCGTCGAGGCGCCAGCGCCGGTGGCAGCGCCCCCCGCGGGCGAAGCGCCGGCCTCCGCACCCGTTCCCGTGACAACTTAAACCTTCATAGAATTGAGAGTGACAGATGGCTGATTTTACCGCCGCCGACGTAGGCAAGCTGCGCGAGACCACTGGCGCAGGCTTGATGGATTGCAAAAAGGCCCTGACGGAGTCCAAGGGCAACTTGGACGCCGCCGTCGATATATTGCGCAAGAGAGGCAGCGCCTCCGCCGCCAAGAAGGCCTCGCGCGTAACCCGGGAAGGCGTCATTGCCCAGTATATCCAAAGCGGGGCGCGCCTGGGCGTGCTGGCCGAGATCAATTGCGAAACCGATTTCGTGGCCCGCAATGAGACCTTTCGCGCCTTTTGCGAGGAAGTCATCCGCAAGCTCGCCGCCAACGCGACCCTGGCGTCGCTGGAGCCGGAGCGCGTCGCCGCCGTTGCCCGGATTGGCGAAAACATCCAGGTACCGCGCTTCGCCCGTTACGAGGTGGGCGGCAACGGCATCGTGGCGGCCTACGTCCATACGGGGGCCAAAGTAGGGGTGCTGGTGGAGGTGGGCGCGGGCAAAGAGGCGACGGTGGCGAGCGAGGAGTTCAAACAATTGGTGCGCGACATCACCCTGCAAATCGCCGCCGGCAATCCGACGGTCATCTCCCGCGAGCAAGTTGCGGCTGCCACAGTGGAGAAGGAGAAGGAAATCGCCGCCGAACAGGTCAAGAATAAGCCGCCCCAAGCCATTGCCAGGATCGTGGAAGGGAAGCTGGAAAAGTACTTCCAGACCGTATGCCTGGTGGACCAGGGATTCGTCAAGCGCAACTCGGAGGTGTCGGTCAAGGAACACATCGGCGCGATCGCCAAACAACTGGGCGACGAGATCGTCATCCGCCGTTTTGTCCGATTCCAGGTGGGCGAGAGCCCCGCGGCCTGAGCGGACAACGCCCGAGTGCGATTCCAGTTGAATCCTTGACACTAATGGTTTAGTGTTAGAGTTAATAATGACTCAAGCAGGTGCTTTGCCGGGTGTGCGCAAAGGCGGAGAGTTCCGGGGTCAGACGATGGTGCGGGGAGCCAAGGAATGGAGCGACCAGTGTCTGGCTGCGGAAAGCCGCGCCCATGTCATTTTCAGGCAGCCAACGGAGACGCGCAGCCAGTTCCACCCATCCCCTCGCAATGTGCCAACATGACTTTCATAACGCGCTTGACCAAATTGGGATAACGACATTCTGGCAGCGCCAGCAGGGGCGCCCTGTTGGATGGCGGCGCGAGAGGCGCCCGCCACCGCTCCGCGGACCAACCCAATGAACCTGGATTCGCCCGATCGCCGTGTCGTGATAACCGGAATGGGTGTCATTGCCCCAAGCGGCAAGGATCTCCGCGCCTTCTGGAGCAACGTGCGCGGGGGGATCAGCGCGGCGGCGCCTGTCAGCCGCTTCGACGCCAGCCGCCTGCCGGTCAAGATCGCGGCGGAAGTGAAGGATTTCGACGTCAGCCAGTTTATCAAAAGCCGCAAGCCTGGACGGTTTGACCTGACCATTCAATACGGCGTGGCGGCGGCGACACTGGCGGTGCAGGACGCGGGCATTGATTTCAACCGCCTGGATCCGGACCGCGTTGGGGTGGTCGAGGGAACGACGATCAGCGGGGCCGAAAGCATCATCAAAGCCCGCGACAGTTTCACCGCCAATGACGGCAATTTTCGGGCATTGCATCCCTACAATGTGGTCGCCGGTTATTGCGGGGAAGGCAGCAGCACCATCAGCCTGCACCTGGGCATTCACGGGCACGCCGTCACCTATTGCTCGGGCTGCGCCTCGGGCAACGACGCCATCGGGTACGCCGCGCGGATGATCCAGTGCGACGAGATCGATGTGGCGGTGGCGGGCGGTTCGGAGGAAACGATGGAAATGCTGCACGTCGGCTTTTGCCGGGTCCGCGCGATGACCGAGCAGGCGGGCGATCCGGCGCAGGCGATGCGCCCGTTTGACCGCCGGCGGGACGGCTTTGTGCTGGGAGAAGGCGCGGCATTTTTCGTCCTGGAGGAGCTTTCTCACGCCCTGGGCCGCGGCGCCCGCATCTACGCGGAAGTCGCCGGCCACGGGCGCAGTTGCGAGGCCTATCACGCGACCGACCCGCACCCTGAGGGCATCGGCTACAGGCGGGCCATGGAGAAGGCCCTGCGCAACGCCCGGATGGATCCGTGCCAAGTGGACTACATTAACGCGCACGGCTCGGCCACGCCGCTGAACGATCCGATTGAAACGCGAGCCATCAAAAATGTCTTTCGGGATCACGCCCGCCGCCTGGCCGTCAGCGCGACCAAGCCGGTGACCGGCCATTTGATGGGCGCCTCTGGCGCGATCGAAACCATGATCTGCGCCCTGGCCATCCATCATGATGAAATCCCGCCGACGATCAATTTGGAGGAGCCGGACCCGGTCTGCGATCTGGACTACGTCCCCGGCCAGGCGCGCTCCTATCCGGTGCGAGTGGGGATGAACCTCAACGCCGGCTTTGGAGGCCGGTATGCCTGCATTGTGTTGAAGAAGTTCTGAGGCGCCATGCATACACTGGATGTCATCCGCATCACGGCGCTCACGGCGACATTTTTCAACGTCGTGTTGACCATTTTGGTGCTGTCGCGGGATTATCGTTCGACGCTGCACCGGGTGTATCTTGGCTGGGGGGTGTCGGTGACGCTGTGGAACCTGGGGGTGTTTTTTCTCAGCCAGCACATTGACCCGAACCGGGCGTTTGTGTGGGCCAAGGTGTTGCAGTTGGGCGTCATCTTCATGCCGGTGACGTTGTTCCATTTGTGCGTGCTCATATCCAAGACCCGCGTGGGCTGGATCTTGCCCGCGCTCTATCTTGTTCATGCCGGCTTTGCCGTCAGCCTCCTGTTTAATCAATTCATCGTCGGTGTGCGGCTGCTGGACGTGGGTTACTGGTCGGTGCCCGGGCCGGGCTTCACGGTGTTCAGTTGTTTCTATGTGTTCATCACCTCGGCGCTGGTGCTGATCTTGTATCGCAAGCAGAGAGAGGTTGCGCCCATGCAGCGCACGCGGCTGCGTTCGTTGTTGCTGGCCATTGTCGGGTTGTGGGTCTTTGGGACCAATGACATGATGCCGATCCTGGGGCACGACACCTATCCGTTCACCCACATAAAGTTTTATCCCCTGGGCAGTCTGGCGGCGATATTTTATGTGGTCATCATCGGTTATGGCGTCCTCCAACACCGGCTGCTGGACATTCAAGTCAACATGAGCCGGCTGGCGGCGCAGTTTGTGCGCTTGATTTTTATGACGCTGGTGGGGTTCCTGCTCCTTCTGCTGGTGTCGCGGTTTGCGCCGGGCCAATTCACGATGTTCTCCTTCTCCGCCGCCATGGCGGTGCTTTTGGTCAGCGCGTTGGTCGCGTCCTTTTTCTTCCCGCAGTTTTTCGGCAGGGGCAGCGACAAACTGGAGCGGCAAATCCTGGGAGACCGCTTTGAATATCATGCCCGGGTGCAAAATTTCATCCAGACCATGCGCACGTCGCCGGAGCCGCAGATTTTGTCGCAGGAACTGGAGGAACTGCTGGCCGGCACGATCCGGGTGAAGAGTTTCCAAATCATTTTGCTCGATGACACCACGCGCGCCTTCAAGCTTTTCCAATCTCATCCGGCCATGCCGCAGAGCGAGTTGGCGGACCTGCAGATCGATTCGCCCTTCTACCGCTATTTCCAACAGACGCGCGCCAAGTATCTTTCCTGCAACCTGATCTACGACACCGACCTGGAATCGAGCCTGCAACGGGAGACGCGGCAGCAACTGCACCGGTTCGAAGCCGAGTTGTGCTTCCCCTTTTTTGTGGGCAATGATCTCATTGGAATTATGTTGCTGGGGCCAAAGGCCAACGGCGACGTTTTCACGCCCCACGACCTGCGCCTGCTCCTGGAACTGTCCTCCAACCTGGGCCTGCTGCTGAACCAAATCCGGCTGCGCCAGCAATTGCAGGTGGTGCATGAACAGGACTTGCTGGGCCGGATGTCCCGCGGGCTGGCCCACGACTTGAATAATCTGCTCACGCCGGTGCAGACATTGTTGCAACTCTTCAATGAATCGCGCCTGAATCAGGAAACCATTGACGAGTTGCTGCCCATGTCCTTGCGCAACCTGGAAACGGTGCGCACCTACGTCAACGAGGCCCTGTTCTTTTCCCGCTCCTCCCAATTGAAGGGCAAGCCGGGGGTGCTGGACGACGCGGTGCGCGAGGCCATGTCGCTGGTGCAGGCCGGCGCCGAGGGCAAGGGCATCCGCATCACCTTCGCCGGCCAAACCAACGTTGCCATTGAAATGGACGCCGTCTTGATCAAGCGCCTGCTCTGCAACCTGCTCTCCAACGCCATCGATGCCTCCCCGGCTGGCTCGCAAATCGACGTGCAACTGGCGCCGCTGCCCAAAGCCGAAGCCAGCCGCGATTGGTACCGCCTCAAGGTCATCGACCACGGCGAAGGAATCAGCCCGGAGAATCTCCAACGGGTCTTTACCCCGTATTTTACCACCAAAAACACCGGCGACGGCAAGCGCGGCTTCGGCCTCGGTCTGGCCATCGCCCGCAAAATCGTGCATCTGCACGGCGGCAACCTCAGCATCACCAGCAAAGAAAGGAATGGCACCACCGTCCAGGTGGATTTGCCAAGTAAATTGAGCCCGGGCCACGCGCCGACCCCGCCGGCCCCCGGACAACGCCTCGATATGGTCCCGGCATGAGAACGTTGCTCGTTATCGCCCCAAACATCACCCTGGCCTCCGCCATCCGCGCCGCCCTGGACTCCACCCGCTACCGCGTCCTGGAACATGGCAGCTTGCGCGAGGACGAATTCCGCATGGCCGCCTCGTCGATCGACGCCTGCCTTTTCGACGTGGATCTGACCACCGTCGAACCCCTGCGCGACATTGAACGATTGCGCCGCGTGCTGCCGCAATGCCCCATCATCCTCTACACCTCCGAGTCGCACCGGACGTGGGAGGAGGACGCTTACCTGCTTGGGGTCAACTATATTTTGGCCAAGCCGGTGCGCGGCCGCCTGCTCAATTCCCTGCTGGACCGCCTGTTGGCAGTCGCCCCGCCGGTCGAACCGCTCCGCCCCCGCCCCGAGGCTCCCCACGCCCCGCCCGCCAGCGTGGCGCCCGGACGGATGATTGAAACGCTGCGCAATTATTCCTCGATCCTCAGCCACAGCCTTTCCGCCGATGCGCTGCTGAAGGAATTTCTGCTGCTGCTGCGCGAGATTCTCGGAGTCAACCGGGCCGCCATCTTTCTGCGCCAATCGCCCCGCTCCCTCGGCGGCGCCGGATTTGCCGAAGGCCCGCAGATATTGCGTTCGGCCTGCGCCGTCGGCCTCTCGCCGGGACTGCTCGAACGGTTCGAGCTTTCTCTGGACGGCGGCATCGGCGGCGCTGTCTTCCGCTCCGGCCGCATCCTGCGCCGCGAGAGCGATGAGGTGGAGCGCGACCCGCTGCTGCGGCGCGAGTTCGATCTGCTCGGCGCCCGCGTGGCCATTCCCGTGTTGGACCGCGAATCGCTCGTCGGCGTGGCGGTCTTTGACGACCGCATCACTGGAGAGCCGATGGCCAACGAGGACTTGGCGCTGATTTTTCACCTGCTCGAACAATTGGGCCTGGCCATCAAGAACATCTGGTGGCACGAGCAGGTTTCCGCCCGCCACCAGATGATGTTCGATATACTGCGCAACATCAAAACCGGCTGCGTCGTCATCGGGCGCGAGTTGAATACTCTCCACGCCAATGACATGGCCCGCCTTTGTTTTCCGCGCGCCGGCCGCTCCACCGACGCGTTTGATTTCAGCGATCTTCCCCAATCCATCGGCAGCAAGGTCTTTGAATTGCTCAAAACCGGCCAGGCGGTGCCCGATTTCAAATATCAGCCCCCCGGACAACCCCAACGCCGTTATCAAATCTCCATCACCCCATTCGGCAAGGACGGTTCCGCCTTGCCGACCGCCGTGCTGGTCGTGGTCGAAGACTGCACCGCCGCGGATCGCATCCACCACCTGGAGATGGAAACCGCCAACCTGCGCCTGGTTCAGCAAATGGCCGAACGCCTCGCCCATGAAATCGGCAACGCCGTCGTGCCCCTGTCCACGCACCAGCAACTGTTGGCCCAGCGGGGCGCCGACCCCGAATTTCAGCAGTCCCTGGCCGGGGCCATGGAAGAAAGCGTCAAGCGGGTCACCCGCCTGGTCGATCAAATGCGCTTTCTGGCCCGCGACCATATCGGCAGATTGGAATCCGTTCCTGTCAAGCAATTGATTGAAGAGGCCCTCCGCCAAGCCCGCGCCTATCATCCCGCCACAACCGTCCTGCTCCAGTACGAATCGTCGGGCGAACCGTTGACGCTCTCCTGCGACCGCCAGGGACTCCAACACGCCTTTACCGAAATCATACTCAACGCCCTCCAAGCCGGCGCGCCTTCCTGTCAAATCCAGGTGCGGACGCGGTCGGAAACCGACGCCAACGGCTCGCGCTGGGCGCGGATCGAGGTGCAGGACAGCGGCGGCGGGTTCAGCGCCGAGGCGGCGGGCAAGGCCTCCGAGCCTTTTTACACCACGCGCAAAGTCGGCCTTGGCCTTGGGCTGGCGGTGACAAACAAAATAATACAGACCCATTCCGGCAAAATGGAAATTCCCGCCCCGCGCGGCGGTTCCCCCGGAGTAGTGCGCGTTTCCCTCCCCCTCGGTCCGGCCGCCCCCTCCTCCCCCGCCGCCCCGTCGGCCAACTAAGGGTTGTTGGCGCTTTCACTGCACGCCAACGCGGTAGAAATACGGCCCGCCATTCGTGGCCGTGGTGTCGGTGTAGCTGGTGGCGCCCGCCTGGCCGACAATGTTGCTTTGGATGGACGTGAAGGCCGGTTGCGCGGAGAGATCGGTGCTGCTCTGCAAGTAATAGGTTATGCCGCTGACACTTTGCCATGTCACCGCGAGGCCGGATACGCTGTTCGAAAGCAATGCGAGTTGCAACGCGGAAGCCGCATTGGTGGGATTGGTCCCCGCAATCCACTCCTGCCAGTTGTTCATGCCGTCGCCGTCGGAATCGATGAAATCCGCCGAGCCGTCGCTGGGCAAGCCGTATTGCTCAAGCCAGGCGTAAGAGATGATGGAGGAAGGCGTTTGATACTCGTAAGCCCCGATGTCCACCGTGCCGCCGACGATGCGTGGGTTGCCGTCGAAATCCGTGCTGGCGGCAACGCTAGAATTATTCCCGGAATTGATGCAAGGCGAGTTGGATTGAAGATGGAAATCGCCGCCAGCCAGGTTCGCAAATGCCGGTTCGTTGGTGATGTTGCGAAAACCGTTCGTTGGAAGCGGCGTTGTGCAACAGTAGTCCATTAAGGTATTGCCCGGAAAATAGAAATTGGATCCATTGTCAGCCACATTATAGTATATAATGCTATTGGTTGCGCTGCCTCCATAAACTCCGCCGCCGGCAACAGCCGCCGGGGCATAAGCCGCGATGTTGCTAATGACCGTGCAATTGTCCAGCCCGCTGTTATAAGCGCCCCCGCCATTGCCGCTCGCAAAATTATTCTTCAACACGCAATTGATCAACGCATTTGAGTAAGCGCCACCGCCCGATTGGCTTGCCCGATTGCTTGAAATGAGGCAACCGCTGGCCATACCAAAGCTCACACCGCCGCCGCCGGACGGGGCCGAATTGTTGCTGACGACACAACCCGCTAAAATGCTAAAAGCCGCGGCGCCGCCAAAACCACTGTCGAAACCGAAATGGTTGCCGACAACCAAGCAATTGCTCAATATGCAGCCGGCCGCTCCACCACCGTAGCTTTTGTTTTGATAAGACACGAAGTTGCCCGCCAGAGTGCAATTGAGCAACGTGTTGGAAGCCGCGCCGCCGCCATAACTGGCCGAATTACTGGCCAAAACACAATTTATCAACGTCCCGCCAAACGCGCCGCCCCCAAATTCTCTTTGCGCAAGGTTGCTGCTGATAATGCAATTGGAAACAATCGCGCCTGCCGATTCGCACCAAACACCGCCGCCACTTTGCTCTCGAATCGGATCGCCAGAGGTGCTCGCGCCGCCATTGGTCAAAGTGAACCCGCCAAGCGAGGCGCCGTTGGTGAGATAAACACAGCGACCCGGATGATAGAGGCGCGGAGCATTGTTGAATCCTGTGATCGTTGTTGGACCCGGGCCATTGATGCTTTGCACTGCGACGGCCTTATTGACAGCCACTCGATTCGTCTCGGATCCATAGACGACACGTCCGCCAACGTCGTAAGTTCCGTTGGAGACAAGAATAAGATCGCCCGCCACCGCGGCGTCAATCGCGCTCTGAATGTCAGTGGCTGCCGTGCTCCAATCCAGGTAAGGTGGCAATGGATTGGTGCTGTTCAATGTCACATAACGCACAGACGGGGAAAGACCCGCCTGCGGCGTCAGCGATGCCGTCAGACTCGTCGCCGAACTCACAAAGTTGGTGACGACTGCGACATAGCCGCCGGCATCGCTCATCCGGACGTTGGCGATGTTCAGCGCCGGCGTGGCACTGCCGCTGATTCGATCTCCATCCGTCAATGGGGTTCCATTAAAACACCACTGATAGCTTGGCGGCCCGCCGCCAACGGCTGTCACGGCGAACGACGCGTTGCCGCCCAACAAGACCGCCTGGCTGACAGGTTGTCCCACGATTTGCACTGGCGCGAGCACGGTCAGCGTCGCCACTGAACTTGTGGCAGAACCATAATTATTCGTGACAATCACCTGATAGGTCGCGCTGTCGTTGGTCTGTGCATTCGAGAGGGTCAAGGTCGTCGAGGTTGCGCCGGTTATCTGCCCGCCATCGGCCAGCGCCGTTCCGTTTGAATACCAAAGGTAACTCGGCGGGGTGAAGCCGGTTGCCACAACGGTGAATGTGGCGCTGCTGCCAGCCAGCACGGTCTGATTTGTCGGCTGGCCTGTAATAGTGACTGGCATTTCAACCGTAACCGCAGCCACCGCGCTGGTCGCCATTCCGAAACTGTTCGACGCGGTGACCCAATAGGTTCCGGTATCATTTGTCACCGTCATCACGATGGTGAGGGAATTGGAGTAAGCGCCTGCGACCCGTCCGCCGTCGGCCAACGGCGCGCCGTTGAACCACCATTGGCAGGCAGGCGGATCGCCGAGGACCGAAACCGTCAAGGTGAGATTGCTGCCAACAGGGATGATTTTGCCGGGGGGTGAGACCAGGAACCATGGCGCGTGTTCATATTCGTAAGCCCCCATGTCCACGACGTCATCCACGATGCGCGGATGACCATCGAGGTCAGTGCTTGTGGTGACCAAACCGTTGGAACCGGCATCGATGCATGCAGAAGTGAATTGGAGGCGGTAATCCCCACCGGTGTAATCCACGAAAACCGGATCGCTGGTGATGTTGCCATCCCCGCCGGGATCCGAGGAAGAGCAGCAATAAGAAAGCCCTGATTCGTCGTAATCTCCCCCTCCGAATGTCGCCGTATTGGAGACGATGATCGAGTTCTCCGCCGAGCAACCGGAGATGCCTCCACCCACGCCGCCGCCGACTCCACCGTCGGTGGGAGCGGAGTTTCCCACAACCGTGCAGTTGACAAGATCGCCCGCACTAACGCCACCGCCCGAAAGCGATGAATTGTTGGCGACCAGACAGTTGACCAGATTGCCCCAGGCCGCACCACCGCCATCGACACGGGCATAATTACCCGTCACGATACAGTTTGTGGCGCCAGCAAAGTAGGCGCCACCCCCTTCGCCTACGCGACTGCCGGAAGGGTCGCTGGCGGAATTGCCCGAGATATTGCAGTTGTACAGGGTTCCATAATACGCGCCTCCCCCCCAAGTGGCTGAGTTCCCGCTTAACACACAATTGTTCAGATTCGCGGACTCGGCTCCGCCTCCTTCCAACGCCTTATTGCCGCTCAATATGCAGTTGCTCAACGTGCCCGAAACAACTCCGCCTCCGCCGCCATAAGCGTAGTTGAGAGTCAGCGTGCAGTTACTCACCAGCGAACTGGCGGACTGGCACAACACTCCACCCCCGCTCTGTTCGTTATACCAATCGCCGGCATTCCGGCTGCAGCCGCTTTTCACCGTAAACCCGATCAATGCCGCGCCGTTGGTCAAATACACACAACGAACCGCGGCGTTGGCCGGCCCCGGCACCCCCTGGATGATCGTGAACTGAGGCCCGTTCACGCTTTCCACCACCACCGGACGATCCACCGCCACCCGATTGGTCGCGGCGCCATAGACCGCCCGCCCGCCCGTCGCGTACGTGCCGTTGGTCACGAGGATTTGATCACCGTTGGTTGAGAGGTCAATGGCATCCTGAAGGGTCGTCGCGGCCGTGCTCCAATCTGCGTAAGGCGGCGTGGGGTTGGCGCTGTCTGCATTGACATAGAACACTGCGGCTGCCGCATGGCAAATCCAGAGAAGCTGCACGACTGCCCCAACTTGAAAGGGTCCAATTCTCATGTGTCGTCTTGGCCGTCGCCACTACATTTTGTCGAGCAAGACGCTGATGTCAAGTCGTAAATGGCTGCTTTTCTGTTCTTGGGTGTGAGACAAAATTCTTCGCCGACCGGTTTTTGCGAGACAGAAGTATATGCGACCCAATATTCTCCTTTGGGGCCACGTTTGCCCTCTCTCCCCGCGTGCGGGGAGAGAGCCGGAGAGAGGGGACCCTTTTTCGTCACCTGAAGAATTTTGTCTCACACCCTCTGTTCTTACTTGTTGGTTGCATTCACCGGCGACTTACCGATGGAACCGCTATTCGGCATCAGAATGATGTCCCTTACTCTTCCACCGCGGCCAGCTTGGCCAGAACGGCGAAATCCTCCAGCGTCGTCGTGTCCCCTTTGATGTCGCCGCCGACGGCGATTTGTTTGAGGAGACGGCGCATGATTTTGCCCGAGCGCGTCTTGGGCAGCGCCTCGGCAAAGCGAATGTCATCGGGCTTGGCCACCGCGCCAATTTCCCGCGCCACGTGCCCGCGCAGTTCCTCCCGGATGGCGGGGCTGGCCGCCACGCCGGACTTCAATGTGACAAACGCCACCAGCGCCTGGCCTTTCATATCGTCGGGCCGGCCCACCACCGCCGCCTCCGCCACCTTGAGATTGCTGACCAGCGCGCTCTCAACCTCCGCCGTGCCGATGCGATGGCCGGCGACGTTGAGCACGTCGTCAATGCGGCCCACGATCCAGAAATAACCGTCCTTGTCCTGCCGGCAGCCGTCGCCGGTGAAATAGCTGTCCTGGACCTCGCCCCAATAGGTATCGGCATATCGTTTCGGATCGCCCCAGACGCCCCGCAACATGCCTGGCCACGGCTGCCGAATCACAAGCTTGCCCCCGGCGTTTTGCGGCAAGGCGCGGCCTTCATCATCGACGACTTCCGGGACAATGCCGAAGAAAGGGAGGGTCGCGCTGCCCGGTTTGGCGGCAATGGCGCCCGGCAGCGGGGTAATCATGATGCCCCCCGTCTCGGTTTGCCACCAGGTATCGACAATCGGGCAGCGCTTGCCGCCGATGACTTCGTGATACCACATCCAGGCCTCCGGATTGATCGGCTCGCCCACGGTGCCAAGGAGGCGAAGGGAACTCAGGTCGTGTTTTTCCGGCCATTGCCGGCCCCACTTCATAAACGCCCGAATCGCCGTCGGCGCGGTGTAAAGGATGCTCACGCCATACTTGGCCACGATGCGCCAGAACCGGTCCGGTTCCGGGTAATTGGGCGCGCCCTCGTACATGAAGCTGGTCGCCCCATTGGCCAGCGGGCCATAGACAACGTAACTGTGGCCGGTGACCCATCCGACGTCAGCCGTACACCAGTACACATCCTCCGGCCGCAGATCGAAGACGTATTTGGCCGTCAGCTTGGCGAAGAGCAGGTAGCCGGCGGTGGTGTGAAGGATGCCTTTGGGCTTGCCGGTGGAGCCGCTAGTGTAAAGTATAAAAAGTGGAGCCTCGCTCTCCATTTTCTCCGCCGGACAAACCGCATCGACGTGCTGCAACTCCCTGTGCCACCACACGTCGCGGCCATCCTGTATCTGGATTTCCTGGTGGGTGCGGCGCAGCACGATTACTTTCTGGACCGATTTGGCCAGCAGGCCGCCCGACGCGTCCTGGAGGCTCAGGGCCTCGTCCACGTTCTTCTTCAGCGGCACTGTCGTGCCGCGGCGAAAGCCCCCGTCGGCCGTGATAACCAATTTGGCTTGCGAATCAAATATCCGGTCGGCCACCGATTGGGCGCTGAACCCGCCAAAGATCACCGAATGAACGGCCCCGATGCGCGTGCAGGCCAGCATCGCGATGGCCGCTTCCGGCACCATTGGCAGATAAATGATCACGCGGTCACCTTTCTTGACGCCATTGCGCTTGAGAACGTTGGCGAAAAGGCAGACTTCGTGATGGAGTTGTTTGTAGGTATAAACGCGCTCCTCGCCCGGTGTGCCCGGGCCGGCCGGCTCGCCTTCCCAGATCAGCGCTGCTTTATTGGCCGTCGGCGTGCCCAGGTGGCGGTCCAGGCAATTATCGCTCACATTGAGCTGCCCGCCCTCAAACCATTTGGCGTAAGGCAGTTTCCAGTGCAGCACCTTTTTCCACGGCTTGAACCACCTCAACTCCTCCTTCGCCTGGCGGCCCCAGAACTTCTCCGGCTCTCGAATCGACTCGTTGTAGAGTTTGCGGTATTGGGCCGGCGAACCGATGCGGGCCTTTTTGGAAAAGGATTTAGGCGGCGGGAAAACCCGGTCCTCGTGAAGCACGGAGGTGATATTCACCGCCGGCGATTGTGTTGTGGCCATAGTCGCTTTGTTTTGAATTGCAGGCACATTGTAAGAGCTCCGCACCGCGCGTCAATCCCCGGCAAAACAATTACAAATCCCGGCATCATATGTAATTGATGCCGCGGCGCGATTCAGTTAGCGTGCCCGGCGCAACCATGAAACGAACCAAGCGCAGCAAACGCATCCGCCTCTTCCTCATCGGCGGCCTCTCCGCGGGCGCGCTGGTCAGTTGCACACCCGCCGGAGGCCCTCGTCTCAGCGCGGACAACGTTTATACCAATAATTTCTTCGTGCCGGGCGTCGGCTATTATCATGCGCCGTTTTGCGCCTGGTACTCGCTGCCCTACAATTACTTTGACCCAAAGACCAAACGCTACTTTTACGGCGGCCAATGGGGGGCGACGCCCTTCGAGAGCATCACCAATGTTTCCTCCCCGTCCTCCGCAACCGCATTTTCGGCCCAAGCCCGCCGAACGGACATCGCCCGCGGCGGCTTCGGCTGCACGGGGGGGAATTATCGTTATATCCACGCCTGATGCAACGCCACCTCTGCCAAGCGCGTCCCGACTGGCCCACAAAGGTCGAAAGCATCGGCCTGACCTATCATTCCCACGACGCCGGCCCGTATTGGGACGAGACGGCCTGCTACCAATTGACAGCGCGGGAAGTCGATGTTCTGGAGGCGGCCGCCAATTCGCTTCATTTCCTGTGCATCGACGCCGCCGAGGCGGTGATCAAGAACAATTGGTGGCCGCGCCTGGGCATTGCGCCGGCCGCCATCCCCGCCATTCTCAATTCGTGGGAACGGGACGACTTCAGCCTGTATGGGCGTTTCGATTTGAGCTACGACGGGCTGACGCCGCCCAAACTTCTGGAATACAACGCGGACACCCCCACCGCGCTGGTCGAAGCCGCGGTGGCGCAATGGTTCTGGTTGCAGGACACGCATCCCCGCGCCGACCAATTCAATTCCATCCACGAGCGCCTCATTGCCGCCTGGCGAAAGTGGCGCGGCAAAACCATTCATTTTGCCAGCATCAAGGAGCACGCGGAGGATGAGATGACGGTCCTTTACCTGCGCGACACCTGCGAGCAGGCCGGCGTGGCCACCCGCCCGGTCTTCATTGAGGACATCGGCTGGGACGCGCGTCAATATAAGTTTGTGGACCTGGACTGCGTGGGCATCGAGCGCTGCTTCAAGCTCTATCCCTGGGAATGGCTCTGGGCCGAGGAATTTGGCGTTCACCTGGCCAAGGAACCGGTCCAGTTCATCGAGCCGGCGTGGAAGATGCTCCTGAGCAACAAAGGGCTGCTGCCTGTTTTGTGGGAACTCTTTCCCGGCCATCCCAATCTTTTGCCCGCCTACGCCGAACCGGGGCCGCTGGACGGGCGTTATGTCCGCAAACCCATTCTTAGCCGCGAAGGCGCCAACATCGCGTGGGTGGAGGGCGGTGTGGTGGTCGAAGAAACCGGCGGCGACTATGGGGAGCAAGGCCACGTCTATCAGGCCCCGGCGCATTTGCCCGACTTCGGCGGCCATCACCCCGTCTTCGGTGTCTGGGTGGTGGATCACGAGGCGGCGGGGTTGGGCATCCGCGAAGACACGGTGCGAATCACCGGCAATCTCAGCCGCTTCATTCCGCATTTTTTTACTTGATATGAGCTTTGCCAACCCCACCTCCATCCGCCCCGGCATGGCCGCGACATTTCTGGGCAAAACCTATCGCGTCACGGGCCGCGCCGTGCTGGGAGTGGTGGAAGAGGGCCGCAAGTATTATTGGAACGAATACTACCTGGAAACCGCCGGCAACGAATGGGCCACGCTCGTATTTGACCAGTCGGAGCACGGCCAATGGCGTCTGTTCACCCTGTTCGAGCCGGACTTCCCGATCACCGCCGCCGACGCCGCCACCAAGGTCCAGGGCGACCCCCTGAACCTGGACGGCACGCAGGTCTTTGTCACGCTGGTGGACACTTCCACCGTCTATTACACCGAAGGCCGGACTATTGAAGGGGTCGAGGTCGGCAGTGTCGCCCGCTATTTCAACGCCGAGACGGGGCCAAAGATGATCGTCGTCAGTTGGACGGGCGACGAAGTTGAATGTTACGACGGCACGGCCATGAGCGCGCGAATGGTGGCGGACGCTTTCGGCCTGCAGGGCGCGGCGCTCCTTAAATTCGCGCTGACGGGCGGCAGGAATGTATTTGGCGCGGCCGTGCTGGTCCCGGCGGCGCTCATTTTCCTCGCCTTCGTGATTATCCCGATGGGGATATGGTCCACTGCGATTCGCGCCGGCCGTCCGCCCGCCGTGATGGTCCTCAAAGCCACCCCGCCGCCGTTGCCCTCCGACGCTTCCGGCGTTTTGAATGGGACAAACTACCGCATCACCGGCCACACGCTGATGGAAATCGCCCAAGTGGACCGGCGCGTTCAACGCCACGACTACAGCCTCCGCGACGACGACGGCAACGCCGCGTTGCTGGCGCGCGACGCCACGCCGGACGCCAAAGCCTGGCTTCTCTTCACTCCGATGCAGCCGCAAACGCCGCTGACCCCGCCCCAGGCGGGGAACATTTGCGTGGGTCAAACCGTATGGGTCGATGGGATCGCCGCTCGCGTGACTGAACTTTTCCGCTGCACGGTCCGCCAGACTGACAACACGGACTCATTGGCGCTCCGAGCAGGCGATGTGTTGTATGGATTTGGCGGCCCATTCGGTTCCAACCATTTGATGGTTCGTTGGAACCAATCCAACATCACCTATTACAGGGGGACTCTTCACCCCGCCCAAACCGTCCAGGCCGCCTTCACGCAACCGCCGGCAAGATGATCGTATTCAGGTTTCCAAACGCCCAGTCAATATAAGTGTCTTCGACGTCCAGGAAACTGTGTTGTTTTGTAATTGCTTATCACAACGGCATTATATTCAAATGGCGCATATCAAAATCAGAATGGTGTGGAGCGAGGCTGAAAACGGCTTCAGCGTGGTTTTCCGGCTGCCGACGAAATATGCGAGTGCAAATAACACTGGAACAGCGCAAGCCTAAAAAGCACGGGATGCGGCATTTTGTTTGCCCTCAGATTCCGTCCAACCACGCGGTGGTGCGAACCTTTCTCAGAAAGTCTCTGCTATGAAACGCATGATTCTCTCTCTTATGGGCTTGGTGCTGTTGGCCTTCAGCCGTACTGCCTGCGCGGAAAATGGTTCCGCGCCGATTCATTTCTCGGAAATTACGGCCAAGGCCACAGCGGATTACCACGGCGACGCCTTGGCCATCGCGGCCACACCCGGCGGCGCTCGTCTGCGCTGCGGTTTCCAGAAGCTCGAGGGCCGCGTCACAACCCAGGGCCTGTGGATCGGGTCCGCTGATCCCGCCGCCGGCTCCAGACTCCGCCTCACTGCGGATGCCTTGTGCCGGGAAAGCAGCCGCGGACGGGAGTGCTCCCTGACGGAGCGGACGGCGTCGAAGCCAAGGCCGCCAGGCGTCGGCGACTGCATGGCGTTGGAGGCCACCGGGAATGTGGCCGTAGAGGACAAGCTGGTCCGATTTACGCGGACTCTGGTTGCGGAGGAGTACTCGGTGAGCGTGGACGGGGTGCGGCAGGATTTTGTGATCTTGGAACGACCGGCAGGCCTGGGGGACTTGCGGGTGGAGTTGGCGTTGGCGGGGGCGCGGGCCGAGGCGGCAGGTTACGGGGCCAAGCTAATCGTGGAAGGCTCGGGGCCGACGCTGGCTTACAGTGGATTGCGGGCCGAGGATGCGACAGGCCGTGAACTCACGGCGCGCCTGGAAGTGCTCTCTGCCAACCGGCTGGCGGTGCGCGTGGTGGATGCCGATGCCGTTTATCCCGTGCGGATTGACCCCACCTTCAGCGATGTCAACTGGGTCAGCCTGAACCCCGGCATGTTGGGGGCGGATGCACAGGTGCTTGCCATCACGGTGGACGGCAGTGGCAATGTTTATGTGGGCGGTGAATTCATCGTCATCGGGACAGTCCGGGCCAACGGCATTGCGAAGTGGAACGGCAGCAATTGGTCAGCTTTAGGATCCGGGGTTGGCGGCGGCAGTGGCGATGGACCCTTTGGCGCTGGCATCGTTCTTGGCACTTCGGTCTTCGCCTTGGCCTGCGACAGTTACGGGAATGTTTACGCAGGCGGGAACTTTACCACGGCGGGCGGCGTGGCGGCGAACGGCGTTGCCGTCTGGAACGGCAGCACTTGGTCGGCCTTGGGATCGGGGGTGACTGAGTCTTATTCCGGTTACAGTTCTCCTGTCTATGCGCTAGCGGTGAGCGGTACCAATCTCTACGCTGGGGGATCTTTCAACACGGCGGGTGGGGTGGCGGCCAACAACGTCGCCCTTTGGAACGGCAGCGCCTGGTCGGCCTTGGGCTCCGGGATGAATGGCGCGGTTTATGCACTGACGGTGAGCGGGACTACTCTCTACGCGGGAGGAGACTTCACCACGGCAGACGGGGTGGCGGCCAACTACATCGCCGCCTGGAACGGCATTACCTGGTCAGCCTTGGGTTCGGGAATGGGCGGAGGCTCCGCTTACATCGAACCTGAGGTCTGCGCGTTGGCCGCCAGCGGGACCAATGTTTACGCTGGAGGGCTCTTCACCAC
This sequence comes from Verrucomicrobiota bacterium, assembly GCA_049517295.1. Taxonomy (GTDB): domain Bacteria; phylum Verrucomicrobiota; class Verrucomicrobiia; order Limisphaerales; family Palsa-1400; genus JBEKSF01. The sequence goes on along the minus strand of JBEKSF010000004.1, from coordinate 22,881 downwards.
AGCGGGTGGGGTCCCGGCCAACTACATCGCCGCCTGGAACGGCAACGCCTGGTCGGCTTTGGGCTCGGGAATGAACACCTTCGTCTATGCGCTCGCGGCGAACGGGACCAATCTCTACGCTGGGGGGGAGTTCCAGGCGGCGGGTGGAGTGGGGGCCGAGTTCGTTGCGGCTTGGAACGGCAGCACATGGTCGGCCTTGGGCTTGGGGACGGCTGGCACACTCGGTGCGCTGGCGGTGAACGGGACCAACCTCTACGCCGGGGGGTTGTTCTATGTGGCAGGCGGGGCCTCGGTCCACTTCATCGCCGCCTGGAACGGCAGCGCCTGGTCGGCCTTGGGATCGGGAATGAACAACGGCGTCTCTTCGCTGGCTGTCAGTGGGGGCACTCTCTACGCTGGGGGAGGCTTTGTCACGGCAGGCGGGGTGACGGTTAACAGCATCGCTGCCTGGAACGGCAACGCCTGGTCGGCCTTGGGCTCGGGGCTTACTGGCAATGCTGCTCCCGGTTTCAGTATTTTTGTCTCTGCGCTGGCGGTGAGCGGGGGCACTCTCTACGCGGGGGGAGACATTACCACGGCGGGCGGGGTGACAGCGCGCGGCGTTGCCGCCTGGAACGGCAGCAATTGGTCAGCCTTGGGCTCGGGGCTGAGTGGCTATCTTGGCCAGGTTGATGCGCTGGCGGTAAGCGGGGGCACTCTCTACGCCGGGGGAGCCTTCACGACGGCGGGCGGGGTGACGGCGAATGGCATTGCCGCCTGGAACGGCAGCAATTGGTCAGCCGTGGGTTCAGGGATGGGCGGAGCTCCTACCGAAGGACCTGAGGTCTATGCGCTGGCGGTGAGCGATACCAATCTCTACGCTGGGGGGTGGTTCACTAATGCGGGCGGGGTGGCGGCCAACTACATCGCCGCCTGGAGCGGCAGCACTTGGTCAGCCTTGGGTTCGGGGATGGGTGGAGTCCCTATCGAAGGATTTGAAGGACCTCACGTCTATGCGCTGGCGGTGAGCGGTACCAATCTCTACGCTGGGGGATGGTTCACCACGGCGGGTGGGGTTGCGGCCAATAACATCGCCGTCTGGAATGGCAGCGCTTGGTCAGCGTTGGGCTCGGGCGTAAGTGGCAGTACTTATCCCGGCTACAATTCCTATGTCTCTGCGCTGGCGGTGAGCGGGGGCATTCTCTACGCTGGGGGAAATTTCACTAATGCGGGCGGCGTCCCGGCAAACTGCATCGCCGCATGGAACGGCAGCACCTGGTCGGCGTTAGGATCGGGGATTGGCGGCCCCTCCAATCCGGGCCAAAGTCCCTCTGTAAATGCCCTGGCGGCTGACGGGTCGGCGCATTTGTTCGTTGGGGGAGATTTTTCTTTGGCGGGAACCAACGTGTCACCATTTATTGCCCAGGCCAATATCGGCCCGGGCGTTGACGGCGGCAACTTTGGCGGTCTGACGTATTCGCCAGCGATCGGATTCAACTTCACTTTCAGCGGCGCCACCATTGGCCAGCCCTATAGCATCCAGAGATCTCCCTCGCTGGTCGCCGGCAGTTGGACCAATCTCACCAACTTCACCTATATCGGGCCGGCTGTCATTACCGACCCGTACGCCGCCGAGGAGTCCAATACATTTTATCGTGCCGTCAGCCCATAAGCGCAAAGGAATACATGTGCATTACGATTGCTGTTGCCGCCCCGACACTGATGACCACCATCTTTGGCGCCAATCATGCGTCAATCATAGGAAACGCCCGGAAACACACGTAACGGCAAAATTATTCTGTCAAACAATCACCGCACCATCACCACATAATCGAGCGTCTGGCCGGGCAATTTCAACTCTTCGCCGGGCGCAACGTCGCGACGCCAAAGTTCGGCGCAGGCCCGATTGAGCAGATGATCGCGCCAGACAGCGTCGGTTCCTCTGGCTTTAAATCCGGCGGCGGCGAGCGACTCTCGCAATGCCGCCGCCGCGCCGGCCACAGCCGCATCCGGCTGCTTCAACGTTACAATCGGATAAGCGCCGGTCGAGAAGAGCACAAAAGCCGTGGCGCCTTTTGCCGACGGGTTGATGCGGAAGGCCAGATCGGTCTTGAGCTTCGGGTCGCTCAGGCGGCGGGTGGCGATCCAACCCGCGCCTTCAACTTCCTTCGGCAGCATATCAAATGTGTTGTCCGAAGAACCATCGACATCGGTGTAAACCGGCCCTTGCGACTCGACTGGACGGTCAATGAAACAGGCGGGGTTTTCCTCATTCGAACTTCGCAAATCCTGCACCAGAGCCGCCGGATCCGGCGCGCCCGCCGGTTGCTGGTAAATAATCATGCGGTCGCCATGCCCCTGGCCGTCGTTCACCTCGACCACGTTTCGGCCCGGCTTGAGCGGCGTTTTCCAGAAAAACACGTTGGCCACCGGGATGCCGGGCACAGGTGTCACGGTGCCGTTCTTCTTTTTCATCTCGCCGTCCGGTATGCGATAACCGCCGTTTTTGATTTTTTCTTGCGGCACTCCGTTCAGGGTCATCTGCAATTCGCCGGAGTTGGAGTAGGCCTTGATGCCATTGTCGGGCGCAAAGGCCCGCAGAAAGTGGTGCCGCCCGCACAGATGCACCACCGGTTTGGCGGGATTGAAAAAGGCCTGAAACAAAAAGTAAAGGTCCTTCGGCATGCCCGCCATCGTCAGCAACCCCTTGGTGTTGCGATTGTTCTTGAACTTCAAGTTGTAGAACTCGCGGAAGTTCCACCATAAGAACATGGGGTGATTCTCGACCGCATCGCGGCAAACGGTTTGGAGCCGGTACTCGGTAAACATCTCCGCGTACTCCTCGGGTTCGTATTTGTCAACCGACCACTTGAGAGTGCCGTACGGAACGTGGTGGGTGATCCAATCGCCCGCCCCGGTCTCGGAAACGATGGCGTTGTGAGGTGATTTTGTAAAATCGGTATAGGGACCGCTGGTGTACCAGCCGTCGTAGGTGTTGTAGGCCGCAAAATCGCAGTTCTGAGGTTCCCGGTCATTAGCCGCATAAGTCACCAGGCGCGTCGGGTCCTGTTCCTGCCGAATTACGCCGGCGTAGTGGCTCACCACGTTCACAATGGTTTCGTTGCCGGCGCTCCAAAAAAGGATGCTGGGATGGTTCCAGTTTTGCCGCACCATCTCGCGGGTCAATCGCTCCCCGTCGGGCGTAACGGTTTTTTCCTCGTTGCCCGGGTCTTTCCAAACCTGCCCCGCGTAACCATTCTCAGCCCACACTGCAATGCCGCGCTCGTCCGCGATGTCGTATTCCAGGCGGCTGTGGGGATAATGCGGCAACCGCACCAGGTTCACCCCCAGATCGGCCATCCCCTGCCATTCGCCACGCAGATCTTCATCGCTCACCGCGTTCCACGCGTATTCGTTTTGCGCGTGCTTGTTGACGCCGCGAAACTGCACCTCGCGCCCGTTCAGAAAAAAGCGTTTGTCTCTCAAGACGATGGTGCGCAGACCCACGCGCTCCGTCACAGCATCGCTTGTCCGCCCGCCCGCGTTGATTTCAGTGCGAACCGTATAAAGATTGGGCTGGCCAATGTTCCAAAGTTTGGGATCGGCGATTTTTCCCGCGGCCTTGATCGCGGCCGTTTCTCCGGCGGGAATGGTTTGTTTCGTCGCGAATTGCGCGCAAGCCGCGCCGCCGGGGTCGGTGACAAAATGGCGAACCTCGACCTCGACGGGCAAGGCGAGGGGGTTCCGCACGAACGTCAGTGCGTTGAGACCCGCGCTGGCCATCGTAATGTCTTCTGGTGTCAAATAAACACCACTCGAACCCATGTCCGGGAAAATATGCACCTCGCCGGTTTTTACCAGCCAGGCCTTGCGGAACATGCCGCCGTTGACGTAGTAAAGCGTGGAACGCGAAAAGCAGTTCCGCGCCTCGCTCTCGCGGTTGCTCACCCGCACGGCCAGCGTGTTGGTTGCGCCGATTTTCAGCGCCGCTGTCAGGTCAAAGGCGGAGGCCGAAAACGCGCCCTTGTGTCCGCCGATGAAGTGGCCATTGACAAAGACGTCTTTCACCGAGGCGGCTCCTTCCAGCACCAGATACACGCGCTTGTTCCGGTCAGCCTCGGTTAGCAGTATGCCCTGGCGATACCAAGCGGCAGCGTTGTCGGGCAAGCCGGACTGTCGAAAGACATGTGGAACAACGATTTGCTTCCACTCCGCCGACATCGGTGGCGGGACCCCCGTCGCATTGGTCTCACCATCTTCGACAAACTCCCAAGTCGTCAGTGGAATAGACTCGCGTGGAGATTTTGCGGACAAATCGGAGGCGATGGCTGACGTGAGAGACAGTATAAAAAGGCACGCAAGCCCCGCTATCTTGATAAATAAGACGTTTGGCATCTGTTTGGATTTCATCTTTGGTCGCTCGGCCACCCAACTCAAGGTCATCGTCGTTTCGTGATGCAGGCGCCAGGTCAGCCGCGCATTCCAGAAAGAGCGTTCAATCATGAAGATCACACCTTACGTTTAGGCGGATAAATGTAAATACTGGAATTGCCCGCGTCTTGCGGCAAGAACCGCAACACAAAAATTGGTCGTCGAGCCGGGATACGCAAACCAGTCGCCTGCTTTTGACAAGCCAATCGAATTGGTTTGCAGCGTCCAACCCAGGTGGTCCATCGGCCACAGGGCTGAATCCGGTTTATACAAATTCAGGCGCGACGGCGTCTATTACGGTGAATGAATCTTGGCCCTTCTGCTCTGAAGCCGAAGGAAAACCCGCGCCGCCGCGTTGGCCCGTGGCTGCTGGTGACCGCTGGGGCGATGGTTCTGATCCTCGGCTTTTTGACTCCGACGGACAAACAGCCGCCGTCAGGCACCGGCGGCACCGCCGCTGGCGGCGATTCGTGGCGGCTCACCTTGTCCCGATTGCCCGCGGTGCGTCCAGGCCACAGCGCTCGAACCGCGCCCACGGCGACCGAGATCGTAGCCCGCCGTCTCAAGCTCTTCTCCTCCAAACAACGCGCGCTGGTCCACAGACTGGCCGAACATTACCACCTGGACGTGCCCTCGGACGTGGACCGTTTTTTTGACGCTCTCGACGCCGGGGATTGGGAGGAGGCAAAGCGCATTTTCAAATCGTTGCGCGGCGATAGCGACGGCGCGCCCCGCGACGAGTCGCTGCGGAAATTCTGGCGGTCAATCCTGGAGGCCTACGGCGCGGCCGAGCAGGCCCAGCTTTGGCCGGCGCAGCAATTCCTGGATTATGGCAACGGCATCCTCAATTCGCTGCGCCCGGGAATGGTCTATGTCGGCGGCACCGATCCGGGCTGTTTTATCTGCACCATGCTCAATGCCACCGCTGAGGGCGAGCAACATCAAACTCTGACCCAAAACGCCCTGGCTGACGGCAGTTACCTGGAGTACTTGCGCGCCAGCGGCGATGGCACCCTGAACATTCCCACCGATGAAGATTCACAAGCCGCCTTCAGCCAATACACTCAAGACGCCACAAACCGCCTCGCGCACGATCAGCAATTCCCCGACGAGCCAAAACAACTGCTGCCAGGCGAAGACATCACGATGAAGGACGGCAAAGTCCAGATTGCCGGCGTGACCGCCGTGATGGCCATCAACAACATTCTCACGCAGGACCTGCTGCGCGAAAATCCCGGCGTTTCCTTCGCGATGGAAGAATCCTACCCGATGTCATCGACTTATGCCGGCGCCGCCCCGCTGGGGCCGATTTTTGAATTGAACGCCGCCACGGACGGCCAAAACGCCATCTCCTCCGACGCCGCCAACCAAGTCGTCGGCTATTGGCGGGACCTGTCGCAGACACTCCAAGCCAACCCGGATGCATCCAGTTCGTGGGCGACGCTCATTTCCTACGCCCATGACGCCGCCGCCCAGGGCAATCTGCTGGCCGACAATGATTATCCCGCCCAAGCCGAGCAGGCCTACCAGACCGCCCTCTCCATTTCTCCCGACTGTCTCGACGCCATCAAGGGCCTGACGCAGCTTCTGGCCGCCCAGAACCGCTACGCCGACGCCGCCCAGGCCCTCGACTCTTACCTGCAAAACAATCCCAGCCAAAGTCAGACCATCGCCACCATCCGCCAGTCCTATGTGGGCAACAAAGCCGGCGCGCCTTGAATACCCTGCCGCCGCTTTGACGTCGTGGGACGAATTGCCCTTTCTTGTGTACCTTTTCCTAATCCTAATCTTAATCTTAATCCTAATCCTCAGAATTACGAGACCTAAGATTACAATTAAAATTAAGATTACGATTAAGAGGGGAACCCGGGTATTCAAATGCATCCAACGCCCTTGTTTTGTAACCTTGACAATATGCCCTTTTATCTGTCACTTTCGATATGGTGAATGGACATATAGCGTATCTGCATCGAGGGAAGTCTGCCAACTAATAGATGAAGGCGCATCATTATGTATTTGGCATATAAGTATGTTACAATTGCTTTGATGGTTGCAGAAGTGAACTTCACGGCGAGTCGTTTGGATCTGCAGCAGCAATTCCCAATTAAGCTATCGGATTTGCGCCGTACGCTTGTTTTCCCTCCTCATTTGGGATACGGTTGCGGTTGTATTTGGACTGATCGATATGCCTTCAGCTTTCCAAGAAATGCACGTCTTCAGTTTATTGAGGAACTACGGCCGTTCAACGATACCGTCTTTATTCGCGAAAGAGAGGAGATTCTCGCGTCGGGTCAAAAATCCCTGGTTAATGAAGCGGATGCGTACCGAATGGCGACAAACTGGCTTACCCTAATGTCTGTTGACGTGCGTAGGCTTGAGGGCAGGTTCCCGGCGATTGCGAGGCAGGAATGTTTGTTCTCTCAGACGAATCGGTTGCAGAAAGACTTCTTGCCGCTCTTTAGCGTCAAATGGGGAAATTGGAACGGTCCAGAGGTTGGTATTGAGATTGATGGCCGTACGAAGGATCTCCTCGAACTACGGATCGAGGATAATGCGGTGTCCCAACGACCGTCCGGCTTGATAACGGACCGGGACCAGTTGGTGGCGATTACCGATCAGGAGTTCCTGGGATATTCGGAAGAGCTACGCAGGCAGTTAGTATCGAGGTTCGCCGCCATCGATTATGATTCGGGAACGGTTAAAACCAACGCCGTGCCACGGGCTGCATCGGAAGTTTGGGCCGATGCATACGTCTTATTTGTCAGCGGGACTGCAACCAAGACTATTACTGGGGACACGAGGCCACTGAAGGGTGAGCGTTTGCCTCCGGGCACAACGATCGCCACGGGATCCAATTCCACCGTCTGTTTAATGATCAATGGTCGAACCGGGGTCCGCGTTCAATCTGACTCCGTAATGGGAATTCCCTGGATGTATCGAAACAGCCCTAAATGGAACAGCGACGCCGAGACGGAGCTTGATCTCCAGAGTGGGTGCATCCTCGGCCATGTCGAGGAGGCCTCGGCTAAATCGAGCTTCAAGATAAGGACACCCCACGGCATCGCCGCGATTCGCGGTCGCAAAGCGGATTTCGCAGTCAACGTCACCCATGAAGCCGGGGGCAGGAACTTAGTGACCTTTACCAGTGTGAAAGGCGATGTCGTTGTTTCGGCGATTGTCAATGGCGACATGCAGTCGAAGACTCTGCGCCACGGCAAGTCTTGGACACCAGGCTCCGGCGATGTTGATTCGACGCCGCCGGATGTGATTATAGACTATAGAACACTGATCCAAGCCTTGATTCAAGGAATCAAGGACGCCATGACCCCGCGTCGGGCTTGATGTTTGCCGCCTTCACGCCGCCGCCTTATCGCGTTGACAATCTGCCCTTCTATTTGTCAGCCTCGCCGTGGTGAAATGGATTTCAGGTGTGGCAACAATGATTCGTAGAGGTGGCGCTGGAAGACCGCCGCTGTTCCTTCTTTCGCTCTTGCTCCTGGCGCATTTGCCGCCAGCCTCGGCGCAGCGTGTTACAAACGCGCGCGCCCCCTCCCCCAACCGGTTTTGGCAGGCGCAAAGCATTTACCAAATCATCACCGACCGCTTTTACAATGGGGATACCAACAACGATAATGCGGAGGGAAATTATGCTCCCAGCAGCCCCAGGGGCGTTCATGGCGGCGATTTTGCCGGAATTGAGCAGAAACTCGATTACATCAAAGCGCTCGGAGCGACGGCCATCTGGATTTCGCCAATTGTCCTGAATACGGAAGGCCAATTCCACGGCTATTCGGCATGGGATTTTTACAAAGTCGCCCCTCATTGGGGTTCCATTTCCAATCTCCAGCGGATGGTCCAGGCGGCCCACGCGCGGGGCCTGCTGGTCATTGATGACATTGTTGTCAACCACGCCGGCGACCTCATCAGGAGCAGCGGAAGGGCCTTCAACTACCCGGCCGGCTATATTCTTAGCTACAGGAACAAGTCGAAAACCTACCCGGCGCCCTTTAACCTGACCACCGCCAATCCATCGCTGACCAACTTGTTTCATAACTACGGCAACATACAGGACTACAACGACCGCACACAGCTTGTGTTGGGCTGCCTCTTCGGGCTAAATGATTTCCGGACCGAGACGCCCTACATCCAAGCCCAGATGGTGGCGATTTACCAATACTGGATCAAACAAATCGGCTTCGATGGATTCCGCGTTGATACGGCGATGGAGGTCGATACCGGATTCTGGCAGAGCTTCTGTCCGGCAATCCACTCCTTCGCGGCGGCAAACGGAAATACTAATTTCTTCATGTTTGCCGAGGTGGACACCGGCTCCGATCCCATCGTCGCTCCTTTTACCGGCACGAAAAGCGGCGGGGCTTTTGAATTCGATTCGGTTCTGGACTATCCCCTTTACGACAGCGCCATCATCAGTGTGTTCGCCACCGCCCGCGGCGCGACTTCCTTGATTCAAAACCATTACGGTTATGTGGATGCCAACTACGACCCGGCATCGCGAATGCAACTGGTCACGTTTCTTGACAATCACGATAATCCGCGTTTTCTCAGCGCGCACGCGGCCAACCACGATACCAACCGGCTCGCGCTCGCGCTGGCCTTTCTCTACACCTCGCGCGGCATTCCCTCTCTTTACTATGGCACCGAACAGGGCTTTGACGGCGACACAGATCCAAACGACCGCGAGGATATGTTTGCCGGGCAATTCAAGGACGGGCCTTCAGGCACTGTGTTGCGACTCCAATCGCCAGGGGTCGATAACTTCAACATGACTCACCCGCTCTTTCGGTGGGTTGCCATGCTGAATAACTTCCGCCGCCTCTATCCGGCGCTGACGCTTGGCTCGTACACCAATCAGGCCTACAACGCGCGCGGCCCGGGACTATTCGCCTATTCAAGGGTGTTGGATGCGCAGGAGTTATTCGTGGTTTTTAACACGGCCAATTCGAACCAAACTTTGCCGCCGTGCGCGTTGACCTATCCGGCGGGCGCCGTGCTCGTGAACCTGCTGAATGCCAACGAAACGATTACCCTCGCCCGCAGATCGCGAACACCCTCGATCACCGTGCCGGCCGCCACGGCGAAGATTCTTATCGCCCGGTCGCAATGGCGGCCGCTCGACCCGGTAGTCGTGGACAATTCGCCCGCGCACGGCGCTTCCGGCGTGCCGACTCAATCACAGATTGTGCTCCGGTTCAGCGCGCCGATGGACACCAACAGTGTTCAGGCCGCGTTTTCCATTGCCCCATCGGTATCCGGCTCGTTTGCCTGGTCCGCCGCGCACGATACGATGACCTTCACAGCGGCGGGAGCAAGTTTGCCGGGCGGGGCAAACATCAAAGTCGATTTGGCGGATTCCGCATTCGACGCAGTCTCGAGCAATCGATTCCATTCCGGCTACCAGTTGCGCTTCACGACCGCGGCAACTCCGCCGCCACGTTAATTCCCTCTCGGATCTCCGCAAGTCGATTCATCCCCCGGGCGATGAATTGGCGGCAGAAATGACGTTGAATTGGATAACGGAATGGTTCAAAATGAGGATCGTTTAAACTGCTGAGAGGTGGCGGCACGAATCAGCCTATATGGCTGGCGTATGATCAAACCGGAGAAGCTTGGAGATAAGCAGAAGGGGTCTTACCAGTTGCACCTTGGCAGGATAACCTTGCTGGCGCCGGTCGTCTCACTTGTCATCGTGCTCACGCTTATTTTGTTTTTCCAGAAACCTCGCAGCTTTTATCGCGAGGGCCGGAAGTTTTCCTTCAGCGTGCAATCCTTGAAGTCCACAGGCCCATTTGCGGACCAGGGTTTGTGGGTCCGAAGCGGTTGGGACGACCCGACTGGGGAGTTCAGTCATGGAGAAATCTATGGCCTCAAATTGGGAAAGAAGCTGCTTCGCCTAGACATCGTCTATGATCCCATCGCGGCAATCAGGAAAGGACTGCCAAAAAACGTTCCAGGGCTGATGGAAGTGCTTTCGTCCAAAGACTCCTTTTTGGTGAAAAGATGCGCGGGCGAAGCATTGGTCAAAATGGGACCTTCAGCCCGGTCCGCGCTGCCGGCTTTGCTGATGCGCTGCGAGCAAGGAGATGAGGACGTGGAATGGGTTATCCTTGAACTTGCCAAAGCTGCTGGCGCCAGTGCCGTCTCTCCTTTGGCGGCAGCACTCACGGACGGCCACCCGATAATTCGGCAAAAGGCAGCCGAGGCTTTGGGTGAAATCGGCACGGATGCGGCGCCTTCGGTGCCGAAGCTGACGGGAGCGCTCCATGACCCGGCTCCAGCGGTTATTATTGCGAGCGCGTTGTCCCTGCGAAAAATTGACAAGCACGATGATGGCGAAGTCGGCGCGTTGATCGAGTTGTTGACCAACAAAGATACTCAGATTCGTGCGAGAGCCGTATTCGCGCTGGGTGAATTTGGCGCCGACGCGTCCGAGGCAGTGGATCCCCTGATGAACACCTTGGAGACTGGCGACTCTCAAGCCGAAGGATTAACTGCTCGGACGCTTGGCTTGATCGGGCCAGCGGCCCAGCCGGCAATTCCACGCATCATAACCATGTTGGACAGCGACAATTCGCAAACGCTGATGTTTTCTATGGAGGCGCTCGGTCGCTTCGGAATTGAGGCGAAAGCAGCCATCCCAAGGCTGCTCGTGTTGGCGGAAAGGAAAGAGCAGATGGTCGGAGCGATATCGGCACTGTCGTCCATGGGGGCCGACGCGATGCCCGGCCTTCTGGCTCTATATCGTCACGGGAAAGACCGCCAATACTCCTGGATTGCACGTGAGTTTATAAAACAAGGCCCAAACGCAGCCGCCGCAGTCCCCACGTTGGTGGAGGATTTGCAGTCGGAGCGCCGGAATCGGGCCGCGACGGCTGCCTGGGCGCTCGGCTCCATTGGCGACAGTGCGAAAGTGGCGGTTCCTCGATTAGTTGAGTTGATCCACGATGATGATCCCCAAGTCCGCATCCTCGCTGCGGAAGCGTTGTGGAGGATCGATCGACAAACTAATGCGGTGCTTCCAGTGATGATTGGAGAACTGAAAAACTGGTCAAAAGACCCCCAGGCGGTCATGGGCTACATGACGCAGGAATTCTTCCCATCCAGGCAAGAAACCGCGGCTGAAGTCCTTGGCGAAATCGGACCACCCGCCAGTGAGGCGGTTCCGCTTCTTCAGATAATGCTGCGCAGTTCGTTCGACAGGCACAAGCAAGCCGCAGCAAAGGCCTTGATGGAAATTACGCAACAAAGTTTCTGACTCCGCAGCCGACAAAGCCATGCCTCTTTTCAGCCTTTTTTTGTCCCGGTTCGCGGTTATATTAGGGTCTGATGTTTCCGACCCAGGATCTAAATGTCAGAGAATTCGTCCGCCTTTCGCCGCCCAAGGTGTTAAAGGAGGCCCTGCCCACAAGCGACGGTGCCAATGCCACCGTGGCACTCGGACGCCAAACCATCCGCCAGATTCTCGATCAGAAGGACCCCCGCCTGCTCGTGGTCGTCGGGCCGTGCTCGATTCACGATGTCAAGGGGGCGCTGGACTACGCCGGCAAATTGAGCGCCCTGCGCCGCGAGCTGGCCGGACGCATGGAGATCGTCATGCGAGTCTATTTTGAGAAGCCCCGCACCACTATCGGCTGGAAGGGCCTGATCAATGATCCGTATCTGGACAATTCCCACGACATCGAGACAGGCCTGAAAACAGCCCGCCGCCTGTTACTGGACATCACGTCGATGGGCCTGCCGGCGGGGACCGAGTTCCTGGACCCTATTACTCCGCAGTATATCGCCGATCTGGTCAGTTGGGCCGCCATCGGAGCGCGCACCACCGAGTCGCAAACGCACCGCGAAATGGCCAGCGGCCTCTCCATGCCGGTCGGATTCAAGAACGCCACCGATGGCAGCCTGCAAACCGCCATCGACGCGATGAGCGCGGCCCGGCAGCCGCATAGCTTCATCGGCATTGATCAGGACGGCGTCACGAGCATTGTGCGCACGACGGGCAATTCCGCCGGGCACGTCGTGTTGCGCGGCGGCAGGCTCAAGACCAATTACGACCCGGCCAGCATCCGCGCGGCGGAAAAGAAGCTGGCCGACCACCAATTGCCCCGCGTCCTGATGGTCGATTGCAGCCACGCCAATTCCGGCAAGCAGCCGGCCCGCCAGGAAGATGTCTGGCGCAGCGTCACCGAGCAGCGGGCCGCGGGCGCCCGCTCGCTCATCGGCATGATGGTGGAAAGTTACCTGGAGGAAGGCGCCCAGCCCTTTCCAAAAAATCCTGCTCAATTGCGCTACGGCTTGTCCATCACCGACGGCTGTGTCGGCTGGGAAACCACCGAGCGCATGTTGCGCCGGGGATACGACGCGCTGGGCGGCGCTTGAGGCGATGCGCGTTTTGATTATTGGTTGCGGTTACGTCGGCCTGCCGCTTGGCGCGGAATTGGTCCGTCTCGGCCACGAGGTCTTTGGACTGAACCGCTCGCCGGACAGGGCGCCGGAGTTGCGGGCGCGCGGCATCCAGCCGCTGGTCGGCGACATCACCCGGCCGGAAACCCTGGCCGCCTTGCCGCCGCGCTGGGACTGGGTTGTCAATACTGTTTCCTCAAGCAAAGGCGGAGTCGAGGATTACCGCCGGGTTTATGTGCAAGGAACCCGCCATCTGCTCCAATGGCTGGCCGCCTCGCCCCCGCGCAAATACGCCTCCGCCAGCAGCACCAGTGTCTATGGACAAACCGACGGGTCGCTGGTCAAGGAAACCAGCCCGACCGAGCCGGCGGACGGATTGGGCCGGACGCTGCTGGCGGCCGAACAATTATTGCTCGAAGCGGCGCGGGACACACAATTCTCCGCCGTCATCCTGCGCGTGGCCGGCATTTACGGACCGGGGCGCGGCCATCTCTTTTTGCAATACTTGAAGGACCAGGCCCGCATCACCGGGCGCGGCGAGCGGCTGCTCAACATGATTCACCGCGACGACGTGGTCAATTGCCTCGTGGCCGCCTTGCGGAGCGGGCGCGCGGGCGAGATTTACAACGCGGTGGACGACGAGCCGGTGCCGCAGATTCACTTTTTCCGCTGGCTCTCCGAAACGCTGGGAAAAAACATGCCGCCCTTCGAGGTCGCGGGCGAGGCGCCCGCCCGCAAACGCGCTCTCACGAACAAAAAAGTGAGCAACCGCAAGCTGCGAATGGAATTGGGCTGCCAATTGCGCTATCCCACCTTCCGCCAGGGCTACAGCGCGGAAATCCGGCGCCTGCAGGACGCGGGCGAACTCTGAGCGTCTGTTCCATTACTCGAAAAGCGGCCGCTTTTTTATTTGCGCTTGAAGACAAACTGGCGCGCTCCGGGGGCATCGAAACTCGAAGGTGGCGCCGTGGCGTCCGGCCCCAATGCGGAGATGTAGAGCGCGCCGTCTTCAATCCGGTAGATGCCGGGTGCCGTTTTGCCCACGACCTGGGCATCGGGGCAGTCGTTGATCGTAAAGAAAAACTGCTTCGGCGTGGTATCCTCCCGGAACGTTGCCGTTCCCTTGTACCATTCGCTCTTGTCCTCGCTTCTGAAGTCCAGGTTATTCCCGGAAATGGTGAGGCTCGATGTGCCCTGGCTATTGCCCGTCAGTTCGTGTCCGGCCCACTGCCCTTGTACCTTGTCGAGGTCCGACTTGTGCTCCGTCGCGCATCCCGAAAGAAACACGACCGCCATGGAAAGAGTGATCAAAAGTGCGTTTTTCATATCTTTGACAGGAGCATGACACGCCCGCTCCGAAAAGGGAAGCACTGATTTTTCGGCGTTGACTTCCTGGAGGGCGAACGGAAAGGCGAATTATCGTTTGACTAAGCGCTTGACCCCTTTAGCAATTCAGAATTCCGGGCTTGAAACCTTTCCTATTATTCCAGGCCAAGGATTTGGCTGAACATTTCGTACACGACTTTGCGGCGTTCGGCAAAAATGGCCCGGAAGCGCGGCCCTTCTTGACTGGTGACAGATTGCAGAATAAGCCGGTACCGCTCGACCTTCAACTTGTAAAAACCTTCCAGTTCATCCTCCAGTGGCTCAGGAAATGCCGCGCCGCGCTCGACAGCGTGGAGAGAATCGCGCAGCCGTTTTCTGTTCCTCGGCGGTTGGCGCTTGATGAACTCAAACGGTTGCTGTTCGAGGGTGATTTTAACCTTCATCAAGCGCGCTCAACGGGTGGTCCACGTTCTTTCCGGCCTTGGCCCGCCGAATGGCGGACATGGCTTGCGGGTTGGCCAGAATCTCCATCTGCTCCAGAAGCCCGGCCATCCGTTTTCGCGGCACAATAAAAGCGACCACCTCCCCGTTTCGGGTAATGGCGAAAGTCCTTCCTTTCCGGCAAAGGGCGGGAAAGTGCGCCTGTCCCTGGGTCACCGTCAACGTATGTTTCATGGTAAGTTCTACATAGCCCATCTTGGGCCGTTGCGCAAGCGCAATTGTTGCCGGGAACTCCGCGCCCAGGGCGATTCCACAAAGGCAGGCAAGGGGCGCAAGGATTTGAAAATCAGAGCGCCGGGTTTCGTCCGTTGGGCGGTGGCTGTTGGCCTCGCGGGTTGCAACGCTCTTGCGGCGTCGAGATGAGCAAGGACAACGCCGCTTCCTTCCTGTCCAGGGAAACCAGGTCGTCTTTGGGCGGTTGGCCGCGCGCCTGGGCCTGGAACTCTTGCCTGGCGCCGGCTGCTTTGGGATTAAAACTGCACCACCGGCGGCTGCTTGTCCTCGGCCGGCGCTTCAAAGAACGGTTCCGCCTGGAAGCCGAGCATTCCCGCGATCATGACCGCCGGAAAACTCTGGATCGAGGTGTTGTATTGCGTGACGACGCCGTTATAGGCCTGGCGCGTGCCGGCGATCCCATTCTCAGTGCCGGTCAAGTCGCTTTGCAGGCGCAGAAAATTCTCGTTGGCCTTGAGATTGGGATAGGCCTCCGAGACGGCCAGCAAACGGCTGAGCGCGCCGCTCAGTTCGCCTTCCGCCTTCATGCGCTCGGCGGGCACGGTGGCGCTGGTCGCCCTGGCCCGGGCGCTGATGACGGCGTCCAGCGTGCCCTTTTCATGGGCGGCGTAGCCTTTGACGGTGTTGACCAGATTCGGGATAAGGTCGTGGCGGCGTTTGAGTTGAACATCGATTTGCGACCACGCGCTTTTGACTTCCTGGCGCAGGCGCACCAGGTTGTTGTAGATGCCGACGCCGGTGCCGGCGGCGATCACCGCCAAGACCACCAGCACCACCAGGAGTCCAACGAGCATTGTCATGACGCCACTCTAACAGCCGTCCGCCGCAAGAGCGATTACAAAATGAGGGCCGTTTTGGAGCGAAAAATCAGGCCCCTGACGCCGCGCGGAACGCCCGTCACCGTCGTGGATGATCAAAGGAAACACAAAGTCCCCTCGATTTTTCCCGCTTATCTGCTATTCTGTCCGCTGTGAGTTTTGTTAGTGAGTTTGATGCGCTTCCACTGGAAGACCTCGTCCACCTCTCGCTCAACACCTCGCCCGCACAGGCGCGCGAGGCACTGGGCAGGCCGAGGCCGGCCCTGCCGGATTTCGCGCGGCTGATCTCGCCCGCGGCCGGCGAATTCCTGGAGGAGCTTTGCCGTCGCTCGCAGGCGCTGACCCGCCGGCGCTTCGGCAACGTCATGCGCCTGTTCGCGCCGCTCTATCTCTCCAATGAGTGTATCAATAACTGCAAATACTGCGGCTTTTCGCGTGACAATCCCATTGCCCGCGTAACCCTGACCGTGGAGGAGGCCCTGCGCGAGGCGCGGGCGCTCAAGGAGAGGGGTTTCCGCAACATCCTCCTGGTCGCGGGCGAGCATCCCAAGTTCGTCTCCGTCGGCTATCTTGCCGACTGCGTGCGCGCCTTGCGCCGTGAAGTGCCCGGTATCTCGCTGGAAGTCGGCCCGCTGGAGTCGGAGGAATACCGGCCAATTGTCGAGGCGGGCGCGGAAGGTTTGGTGGTGTATCAGGAAACCTACCAGCGGGACGTTTATGCGCAGATGCACACGGCGGGGCCGAAACGCGATTTTAACTGGCGCATGGAAACTCCCGAACGGGCTTACGCGGCCGGTTTCCGCCGGCTGGGCATCGGCGCCTTATACGGTTTGGGCGAGTGGCGCCACGAAGCCCTCAGTCTGGCCGCGCACGCTCAATACTTGCTGCGCCATTGTTGGAAGGCGCAACTGAGCCTTTCCCTGCCGCGGCTGCGCCCGTGCGCGGGGCAGTTCCAGCCGCCCACCCATTTGTCCGAACGCGAACTGGTCCAATTGGCCTGCGCCTTCCGCCTGCTGCTGCCGGACGCCGGCCTGGTCCTTTCCACGCGCGAGCCGGCCCACCTCCGAGACGGCCTCATTTCATTGGGCATCACGATGATCAGCGCGGGCAGCCACACCGAGCCGGGCGGTTACACGGGCGCGGGCCGCGAGAACCTGCATCAGACGCAGCGCGGACGCAGGGTGGACCTGGCCGCTGGCGCCAGCGAGTGGGCCGACGGCGCCACTGAACAATTTGAAATCGCCGACCAGCGGTCCGCCGCCGAGGTCGCCGCCGTGCTCCTGCGCCTGGGATACGAGCCGGTTTGGAAGGATTGGGACGCGGCGGTGAGTGCCTGATGCGCGCGTTTTCCAGAAGAGCCTTTATCGCCTCGCTGGGCCTGGGCAGCGTCGCCTGCACGGGCTACGCAGGATGCGTCGAGCCGTCCTGGCTTGAAGTGGGCCGCCACGATGTCAAGACCAATACGCCGCCGGGACCGCCGCTCAAGCTGCTTCACCTGGCCGATTTTCACGCCTCCTGGTGCGTGAGCCTCGCCTTCATCGCGGAAGCCATCGAGCTGGGCCTGCGCGACAAACCCGACCTGATATGCGTGACGGGGGATTTCATTACGAGCACCTACGATGATTTCGGAGCTTATCAGCGCGTGCTCTCCCGTTTGGCGGGGGCCGCGCCGGTGTTCGCCTGCCTCGGCAACCATGATGGCGGAGTTTGGTCCCGCCACAGCCACGGATACCCGGACACCCGGCAGGTGCGCGCCCTGCTCCAGCAAAGCGGCATCGAACTGCTTCACAACCGCTCCACCACCCTGGCCCTGCGTGGCCGTCCCATCGCCCTCTTTGGACTGGGGGATTGTTACGCCAGAGAGGCGGAGCCGGCCCGCGCGTTTTCGGCGCGCATCCGGGAGGACGCGCTGCGCGTCGTGCTCTCGCATAATCCGGACACCAAAGACATCCTCCAGCCATACCGGTGGGATTTAATGTTGTCCGGCCACACTCACGGCGGGCAGGTTTGCCTGCCCTTGATTGGCGCGCCCTTTGCGCCGGTCAACGACAAGCGGTTTGTCGCGGGCCTCTATCGCTGGAACAACCGTTGGCTGCACGTCACCAAAGGGGTGGGCAATATCATGGGGTTGCGATTCAATTGCCGGCCCGAAGTGAGCCTGCTTACCCTCGTTTGAATGAACGGCCCATTCGTCATCGCCAATGGCCAAAAAATCCCGGCCGCCCTCCCCTGCTCCATCGAGCAGTTCCTTTTGGCCCAAAAGCTCCTTCCGCGCAGCGTGGTCGTCGAGCACAACGGCCAGGCCGTCGTGCCTTCGGAATTTGCGCGGCGGCCCTTGGCGGCCGGCGACCGGCTGGAAATCGTCAAAATTGTCGCAGGCGGATGAACCCGGATTGGACCGCTTTTCTGGCCGTCCTTGGCCCGGAAATCGTTCTCGGCCAAGTCGTCATTCGCCGGGCCGGGGGCGGTTTTGAATTGCGCCATGCCGCCGACCGCGCCGCGAGCGCCGATTCCTTGCCCCTGTTGCCGCCGCGGGATTTGCGGTCGCTCGCGCAGTGGAGCGCCGCCGGCGCGTTCCGCCCGCTCAAGTCGGCGCCCAATCTGCGCCGCGGCTGGCGGGCGCTGGCACCCGACCAGCCCGCGCTGGAATTGTGTGTCAATCATCTTTATCCGGGCGCCGTCGCGGACTGGTTCGCCGCCCGCGCCGAGGCGCCGCCGGTGACGTCCTACCGCCAGTTCACCGCGCGTCAATCCGGGATGTATCGGATTTCCACGCTGCTGGACGACAATATCGCGGGCGCGGCCATCCGGGCCTGCTGCCATCCGGACTTCTGCTTGAAACGGCGCCTGTGGACCGTCCAGGGTCTGGCGCCCGATTCGCCCGCGCAAAAGAGCATCATTCCCTGCCTGGAACCGTGCGCGATCATGCTCGAATTCGCCCGCAAAGCAGCCCGCTGGCAACAGGAAGAGGAAAAAGCGCCGCCACGCGCCGGCCTCGCCCCGGCGGCGGACCCCGGCGCGGCGGAAACCGATTTTGACGTGCCCGGCAATCCGCGCCGGGTGCGATTTGTGTTGGAAAAGCAACGTGGGGCCGATATAGTGCGGGAGTAGCCCAAGTGGGTACATTATGAAAATATTTATTACAGCCGGTTTGGTCTATCTCAATTTAACCGCCCTTGCCCTCGCGGCCGCCGACACCAACGTGCTCACTCACTCGCTCAGCGCCACCGACCCAGGCGCCGCCTGGACCGAATTACAGGACGCCAGGCACCAGTCCAAAACCCCAGCGGAATGGCGCCAAACCCCGCCGTCCAAGGAAGACCAGGCAAAGTTCTACCTCCCCATCGCTTCGGCTCTGGCGGACAAGGCCAAGGACTTCTATACCAGGTTTCCCGCCGACACCAACGCCATGCTCGCCCGCAAAGAGGAAATGCAAATGACTTCGCTGGCGATGCATTTGGGCGAAACCAATCTGCAGGCCCGCCGGGACGCCGAGGAAAAGTCGCTGCTGGCCGATCCCAAACTCACCGAAAATGACCGCTTCCAAATCCGCCAGACTGATATTGCCATGGCCGCCGAGGCCAAGGAATCGGAGGGCCAGGCCGCCGTGGCGGCAGCCTATGAAACAGGCGTGCGCGCCCTGGGCAAGGAATTCCCCAATCGTCCCGAAGTCATGCAAATGCTCCTCCAGGTCGCCACCATGAGCGATGCCCCCAAAGCCCGCGCCCTGTTGCAGGAAATCACCAACAGCACCGCCTCCGACGAGGTCAAGGAATCCGCGGTGGGCGAGTTGAAAAAGCTCGACGGCCTGGGCAAGCCCATCGATCTCCAGTTCACCGCCGTCGATGGACGCGCGGTGGACGTGTCGAAAATGAAGGGCAAAGTGGTGTTGATCGATTTTTGGGCCACTTGGTGCGGGCCGTGCGTCGGCGAAGTCCCCACCGTCAAGGAGGCCTATGACAAACATCACTCCCAAGGCTTCGAGATTGTCGGCATCAGCCTCGACCGCGAAAAAAGCAGCCTGACCGACTTTACTTCCAGCCACAAGATGGAGTGGCCGCAGTTTTTTGACAACCAGCGTGGGCAGAACAAGTACGCCAGCCAGTTCGGCATCAACACCATTCCCGCCATGTGGCTGGTCGATAAAAAAGGCAACCTGCGCGACATCAACGCCCGCTCCGATTTGAGCAGCAAGGTGGAAAAGCTGCTCGCCGAATAGGCTCCGGCCTCCCATGGACATCGTCAACCATCTGCTCTGGCACGACGGCAAGTTCTTTGGGATTCAATGGTCGGTCTGGAAGGTGGTGGGCTGGATGGGCAACGCGGTCTTTTTTTCGCGTTTCTTCGTCCAATGGTACGCCACCGAAAAGCGCAAACAGGTCGTTGTGCCCGTCTTGTTTTGGTGGCTCAGCCTCACCGGCTCCCTTCTGTTGCTCGCCTACGCGCTCTTTCACCAGCAGGACTCGGTCTTCATCTTTGCCTACCTCTTTACCTGGATACCCTACATCCGCAACCTGGTCATTCACCATCGCCACCAAAGGGCGCTCCAGACCTGCCCGGAGTGCGGCGCCGCCTCGCCCGGCGCGGCCAATTTTTGCAGCCAGTGCGGCTGGCGCTTCGCCCCCTCTTCAACGGTTGTTTCCCATTAGTTTCCGTGCCGACGTGAATTCGTCATCGACTGTCAATAAAACCAACTAATACTGAATTATGGGCCGATGTTCTCACTGTCTGTGGCCTGGCCTTTTCCGCTGCCCAGGCGCAAACCATTCAGTGGAGGCTGCCCCTTCCGCCTTCTGCGGGTGAACATCACCAACCGCTGATACCGCCGCCAATTCCGCCGATGATGAGCATCGTTCGCAGCGGCAATAACGTGATCATCTCATGGAGCAACGGCCCCGGTTTCAACCTCCAGACGACCGGGTCCCTCTCTGGAAAACCCACCTGGACCACCTTGGGGACGCAGAACCCGCAAACCGTCGCCATCACCGCGCAGAACCAGTTCTTCCGCGTAGTCCAGTAGCCCGCCGGCCAGGTTGAACACTGCAAGGGTTGCGTTGACCAATCCTCAACCAACCCTTGCACATCTAATCCTTAGCGAAAATCCGGGGAGAGCGACCGTCTCGGTCGCTGCCGGCGGCGTCCCGCCCACGGAAACTACCCCTCAGACACTTTCACCCATTCTGTGACTTTTGGAGCGCATCACTAAGAATTCGGGTATCCTCCACAACGGATTCGGGTTAGGCATCGTTTCTCCTTTGCTCCGCACCCGGTAAAGACGTTCCGTGAAGCCGCCTTGTTCCACGAAGGCCTTTTCTTGGGCGGCGATTGTTTGTCCAACCGTCCAAGTCGGCCATTCGTGCCGTTGACCGTCACACTCGTGGCTGGGGAAGTCGTCGTGCCCACGACCGTCAAGGTGCCACCATTGGTGTTGGTCGTCAACTCGTTCATTGCGTTCACTTGGAATTTCTCGATCAGCGCATTGTTCGTCCGGTAACTGAGGTTCCTCGCCGGATCATATCCGTAGCAAAACTGCGGTCTGAACTCATACGCAAATGTTAAATGTTAAGATGCGACCCCGATGCTTTGATTTGCAAAATACAAGGACCGACTCTTCGGCCTTCTTTGGGTTAGTGATCATTGTCGATAATCGATTCTTTTTTCCGTGGATATGTTTGCCGATATTGCTTTAAGAGCCTAATAGATTCATTGATATTCTCTAACACTGTTGGACTAAGTCTATGTGGTGCTTTTTCCAAAATAATCATTCCTGAATCAATGTTCATTTCCAGAAGTTCCAAAGCGTTTGATTGTTGATTTTGTCTCAATTGCTGGAGAATAACCATATTTCCCAATACCTCGGCGGCCTTTTCACTGAAAACAAAATTGTTTAACTTCTCCTTTTGGACGTGAGCCTGATAAGAAAAAGCTGAAACCACCACCACAGCCGAAACGGTTCCGAAGATTGAGAGCGTACGACGCATAAAAGGAACGTGTAAAGCTAAGGCTTATCTGCAAACGTTGCAGCACACTGGGCGTTGCACGCCTGCCACGCACTGTAATTCTTTGGCCCTTGAAAAAAGTTTTTCGCTTCGGCCTTAGCAAAATTCTGCTGGCAGCAAGTCAAACAACTTGTTTCGTCTGTGGTCGTCGCCGAACAAGGTTGTGATGGTAATGATGGTAGTGGTGGTACTGGACACTTCGGCGGATCTGGTGGCCCCGGGGGGTTCGGAGGCGTTGGAGTATTCGGAGGGGGTGGAATGGGAATGGGCGGAAGAGGCTTGTGAGGCCAAATCGGCCACTGCGATGGGGGCCACCATGCAGTGCCATCAGTATCAGTCAAATTAATTGGAGTATTCAGGACAAAAGTATATAAGCTTAGCCCTTCAGCGATTTCGGCTATGTTAGAATGCCACCGCTTGCCCTTTGAGGCACTTCGACTCCACAAAGTCTCAAACCCTGTGTCCCCAAGTGGGTCCCTATTTGGCCACCTCTGCAAATTCGGGTCGTAGTAGCGATAGAGGTAATAGATCAAACCGGAGTTTAGATGCCATTCCTTGCTCGAAAACCGATACACGTTGGCATCAGCAAGCAGACCGGATTTGGAAAGCATGTTCCCAAAGGCATCATAGAGATACTTGGCGACGATGCCTTGAGACGAATCAATCAGCATCGTGACGTTCCCGTTGCCATCGCAATGATAAAGGCTGTGGCCGGCCAGCGGCGCATCCTGGTATGCTTGCGCCGTGCGCGCCAACAGTCCCCCAATCCCTCCCGCCCCCTCCAAACTGCCGCTCAGGTCTTTGCCCCGCGTATAGGTGACCGTTGGCAGATTGTTCATGTCCCGCTCCTGGATGACCAGGTTCCCGTCGTAAAGGTAATAAACCGCGTTGGTCTGCACCCACGCCCCGCCCTGCCACGCGAACTCCTGCCGTATCCGCCGCCGCATCTTCCCGTCATACGCAAACTGCGACAGCCACGCGTTGGAAACCGACACCTGAATCAACTGGTTCTCATCGTCATAAACGAAACTGCGCAACCCATCGTTGGTCAGGTTCCCGTTGCCGTCGTACTGAAAGACGACGTTCGTGGCCACATTGACCGTCACCGTATTGGTGGCCCGCCGTCCGTAGCTGTCCTGCGCGACTGCTGTGTAGGTCGTCGTCAGTGGCAGGCC